>NZ_BAAASJ010000126.1:920-1705 GCF_039532825.1 Streptomyces vastus | reverse complement strand
AGGACCAGGGCGTAGACCGCGGAGCGCAGCGGGAGTTCGCTGCGGGTCAGGGCGGTCGCCGCGGTCACGCCGATGATCAGGGAGAAGACGGTGCTCAGGGTGGCGACCAGGGCGCTCAGCGAGAGTGCGGCCGGCCATTTGCTGCCGTCGGCGAACAGGGCCTTGTACCAGTTCAGCGTCCACACGTCCGGCGGGAAGTCGGCGAAGGCGTTGTTGCTGAAGGAGGTGATCAGGATGACGATGATCGGCAGCGCCAGGAACAAAAGGATCAGGGTGGCGATGGCGGTGAGGGCGATCCGCCCGGCGAGGGTCTTGCGCAGTTCCATCATGACGCGCTCCTCTTCTTACGGCTGGCGCCGAGCGAGGTCACGAGCTTGACCAGCAGCAGTCCGGCGAAGGTGAGCAGCAGCAGGATGACTCCCTGCGCGGCCGCTCCGTTCCACTGGTTGTCTTTGGTCACCTGCTGGTTGATGAGGGTGGCGATCATCGTCTGGTTGGGTCCGCCCATCAGGGCCGGGGTGATGTAGTAGCCCAGGGAGAGGATGAAGCTGAGCAGCCCGGCGCTGGCCAGGCCGGGGGCGACCAGCGGCAGGTAGATGCGCCTAAAGATGGTCACGCGTCCGGCGCCCATGCTGGCCGCCGCGGCGAGCAGTCTGCGGTCCACGCCGCGCATCACGCCGTACAGCAGCAGCACGGTGTAGGGCAGCATCATGGAGGTGGTGCCGATGACCACGCCGAGTTCGTTGTAGAGCAGCTGGAACGGCCCGCCCGGCAGCGACTCGTTC
>NZ_BAAASJ010000126.1:0-910 GCF_039532825.1 Streptomyces vastus | reverse complement strand
AGCAGGATGATCCAGCCGTAGGTGCGTACCAGGGCGCTGATGAAGTGCGGGACGACCACGACCAGCATGGCCAGTCCGGCCCACAGGGGCTTGAGCCGGGTGATCGCGTTGGCCAGGAGGAAGCCGAAGACGAGGCTCAACACGGCTGTCTCGGCGGAGATCCGCAGCGTGGTGAACAGGACGGAGAGGTTGACGCCGGTCAGCGCCTCCACGTACCAGTGCAGGGTGAGCGATCCGCCGGCATCCTGCAGGCTGAGGAGCAGCGTGCTGAAGATCGGGTAGACGAACAGCATCAGCAGATAGACCACGACCGGCAGGGCGTAGAGGATCCCGATGCGGGTCTTGCGCGAGGCCAGCAGCTTGCGCGGACGGGTGGGGGCGGTGGCGGTGAGGGCGGCCATGGCTCACCCTCCCTGTTCGGTGGGGAAGAGGTTGACGTCCTCGGGGTCGGCGCTGATCCCGACGCGCTCGCCGGCGACGGGCCCGCGGCCGGCCGGTACTTCCAGGCGCAGCAGCGGCGCCTTATCGCCGTCGATGCGCACGCCCGCGCGGACCAGGGTGCCCACATACGTGGCAGTCTCCACCGTGCCGGTGCAAAAACCGTCGTCGGTGGCACAGGCCCGCAGCCGGCCCGGCTGCACGGCGACCTTGACCTGAGCGCCTGAGGCCAGGTCATGGCGGCGCGCCTTCAGCAGCCCCCCGGACTCGTCGAGGCGGACCAGGGTGTACTCGTCGGTGTGCTGCTCGATGCGGCCGGGCAGGAAGTTGGCCGCGCCGAGGAAGTCCGCCACAAAGGGCGTCCTCGGCCGCTCGAACAGCTCCCGGGGGGTGTCGAACTGTTCGATCAGGCCGTTGCGCATCACCGCGATACGGTCCGAGAGGACCAGCGCTTCTTCCTGATCGTGCGTCA
>NZ_BAAASJ010000125.1:98746-466770 GCF_039532825.1 Streptomyces vastus | reverse complement strand
TTCACCGACGCTCGCGCCACCGGCCGCGAGACCATGGGGCGCGGACGGCGCGGCAAGACCTTCCGCCGCACCGTCTCCGGCATCCCCACCGCCCGCTTCCCCGACCGGCTGCGCAACATGGCCTACCACCGCGGCCTGGTCGTCATCGCCGTCGACCCGGCCTACACCTCACGCTGGGGAGCCGCCCACTGGCAGCAACCCCTCCAGCAGCAGACCGAAACCACGATGACGCGGCACCACGCCGCCGCCGTGGCCATCGGACGGCGCGGCCTGGGTCACCGGATCCGGCGTCGGCCAGGTGTGACCGCCAACGACCAGAGGATCGTTGCCCGGAGAGCTACCGGCCAGACCGGACCCGCCCCCAGACCGCGAGGGACCACGAGCCCACCCAGGACAACGGGCACGCCCCCTCGGGGCGGTAACACCCGGCTGGACCACGGTGACCAACTCGTGCTGTTCCCCGCACCCAGGACCGTTCGGGGTGCACCCGACGCCAGATACCTCACACCTGGCCCGGAATGCGTCGAATCGGCCAGTACTGGCCGACAACGCTAGGAACCGTACCTCCCCCAGCCCCGATCCGCGGACCCCGGCCTTGACCCGATCAAGTTCACAAGCCTAGCCTCAATCCTCATATATGGACGCTGCCTTCATATGAGGACGGCGGCTAGGGCGGCGTCCACGGTTCATACACGACTGTGCTCGCGGATCCTGGGCCTGGGCGGCGTACTGGCCGTCGAATGGCGTCCTGGACGTCCTCAACCTGTGATGTGGAGACCAGTCATGAGCCAGCCCACCGTCACCAAGTTCTCCGTCTACCCGGTCGCCGGCCAGGACTCCATGGAGCTCAACCTCTCCGGCGCCCATGGCCCGCATTTCACCCGGAACATCGTCGTCCTCAAGGACTCCGAGGGGCGTACGGGACTGGGGGAAGTGCCCGGAGGGGAGAAGATCGCGAGGACCCTGCGCGACGCCGAATCTCTCGTCGTCGGCGCGCGCGTGGGCGACTACAAGCGCGTCCTGCGGGCCATCGGCGACAGATTCGCGGACCGCGACTCGGGCGGCAGAGGCGGCCAGACCTTCGACCTGCGCACCACCGTGCACGCGGTCACCGCCGTCGAGTCGGCACTTCTGGATCTCCTCGGGCAACACCTGGAGGTTCCCGTCGCCGCGCTCCTGGGTGACGGGAAGCAGCGCGATTCCGTACGGGTCCTCGGATACCTCTTCTACGTCGGCGACCCCGACCGGACCGGTCTGGAGTACGTACGCGAACCCGGCTCGGCCGTGGACTGGTACCGGATCCGGCACGAGGAGGCGCTGACCCCCGAGGCGATCGTCCGTCAGGCCGAGGCGACCTACGACCTGTACGGCTTCCGCGACTTCAAGCTCAAGGGCGGCGTCCTGCCCGGGAGCGAGGAGGTCGAGGCGGTACGGGCGCTCAAGGAGCGCTTCCCCGAAGCCCGCATCACCCTCGACCCGAACGGCGCCTGGTCCCTGCGGGAAGCCGTCGAACTGTGCAAGCCCCTGGTCGGCACGCTCGCCTACGCCGAGGATCCGTGCGGAGCCGAAGGCGGCTACTCGGGGCGTGAGGTCCTCGCGGAGTTCCGCCGGGCCACCGGGCTGCCCACGGCGACCAACATGATCGCGACGGACTGGCGCCAGCTGACCCACGCACTGGCCCTCCAGTCGGTTTCCATCCCGCTCGCGGACCCGCACTTCTGGACGATGCAGGGGTCGGTACGGGTCGCCCAGCTCTGCGAGGCGATGGGGCTGACCTGGGGCTGTCACTCCAACAACCACTTCGACATCTCCCTGGCGATGATGGCCCACTGCGGGGCCGCCGCCCCCGGCGAGTACAACGCTCTCGACACGCACTGGATCTGGCAGGAGGGCCTGGAACGGCTGACCACCGAACCCCCGCGTATCGCCGACGGAGAGGTCGCCGTCCCCGACACCCCCGGCCTCGGCGTCCACCTCGACATGGACCGACTCCTCGCGGCCCACGACCTCTACCGCGAGAAGAACCTGTCGTCCCGCGACGACGCTCTCGCGATGCGGTACCTGGTCAAGGACTGGGCCTTCGACAGCAAGCGGCCTTGTCTCGTGCGCTGAACCCGTCCGGCGGACCGCAAGGCGCTGCGCTCCCCGGGCGCCTTCCACGAGGTCGCCGAACTCCCCGGCGGTCGTCTGCTGCTGTCCCGGCACCGACGCCGTGATCCCGGAGGCGGGCAGATTTATCGGTCCTGGTGGTGCCCCGGTCCGGGGGGCGGGATGCGTACGGCGAGGAGGGCGAGGTCGTCGTGGCCGTCGCCCGGGTTGTGGTCGGCCAGCGTGCGGCAGAGCGCGTCGAGGGGCAGCCCGACGTGGGCGGCGGCGGTGGCGGCAAGTGTGTCCAGTCCGGCATCCAGAGGGCGCTCGGGATGTTCGACCAGGCCGTCGGTGAACAGCAGCACCGTGTCTCCGGGGTCCAGCGGATGAGTGTGGTCGGGGCGTGGCAGCCGGGTGTCGACGCCCAGCGGCACGCCGGGTTCGGCCAGCAGGTAGCGGGTGCGGCCGCCGGCGGTGACGACCAGGGGCGGCAGGTGGCCGGCCGTCGACCAGTACATGCGCCAGCCTTCGACGTCGGATTCGATGCGGGCCAGGCAGGCGGTGGTGACGGGGATCTCGGTGATGGAGTGCAGGGTGTCGTCGAGCCGGTCCAGGATCAGGCTCGGCGGGGTGAGCCGGTCGTACAGCAGGGCGCGGAGCATGTTGCGGGTCTGCGCCATGGCGGCCGCCGCCGTCAGGTCGTGGCCCAGCACGTCGCCGATGATCGCGGCGCACGCACCGTCCGGGAGCAGCAGGGCGTCGTACCAGTCGCCGCCCAGGTGGTGGTCGGGGGCGGTCGCCGGCCGGTACACCGCGGACGCGGTGAACGGGGCCAGGTCGGGCAGGGTGGGCAGGAGGAGGCGCTGGAACTGCTCGGTGGAGGAACGCACCTGCTGATACAGCCGGGCGTTCTCGATGGCGATGCCGGCAGCTCCGGCCAGCGCGAGGACGACCGCCGCGTCCTGGTCGTCGAACGGTTTGCCGTCGCGCCGGTCGGACAGGTAGAGGTTGCCGTAGATGCGCCCGTGCACGCCGATCGCCACCCCGAGCAGGGTCCGCATCGGCGGATGCCCCGCGGGGAAGCCGACCGCGTCCGGATGGTGCGGTACGTCGTTCACGCGCAGCGGTTCGTGCTGCTCGATCAGGTGGGCGAGCAGTCCGTTGCCGTGCGGAGGATGGACTCCTGCCAGGACCTGGTGCTCGGTATCGCTCAGGCCGAGCGGGATGAAGTCCTGAAGGCCCGCCCGGTCCTCGTCGAACACGCCGAGGGCGCCGTAGCGGGCGTTCACCAGCTGCATCGCGGCACTCACGATCTGCCGCAGCACCACCGGCAGCTCCAGCTCCCGGCTGACCGCGAGCACGGCGTCCAGCAGCGCCTGCATGCGTCCCTGAGCTCGGGTGAGTCCTTCGACCTGTTCCGCGATGCGATTCAGGTCCGTATCCGGGGCCGGGCCGAACCCCGTCGGCGGATGCCGGCGCTGAAGGCTCTCGTCGCCGCTCATCGGCGCCTCACCTCTTCCCGGCCACCCCCGGGGTCCTGCGACCGGATACGGCCACATCGCACACCTTAGAACACCGGCAGCCCTCCTGCCCCGCCGTGAGCGCCGGGGGCAAGGAGGGGGCTCGGCCTCCGCGTGATCACTGGCCTGGTGCACGAAGAAAACGTGCACCAGGTTGAGCAACCGACGTGCGCCGGCTTTCGCCGGACGAGCTTGCCTCGCAGGTCAGAGTGGGTTTACGGGCACGAACGAACTGTCCTGGCGGAACACGGCGGAGCCGTCCGTCGGGTCCACCCGGAGCTGGAAGCCGTAGTGGCGCAGGTAGTAGCCCGGGTAGTTGTACGACTCGAAGCGGACGGAGCCGCTCGCCGTGCCCGTACGGGCGATGTACGTGGCGTCCCTGGCGAAGGTCGACGAGCCGTCGTTCGCGTCGAAGCGGGCCCGGAAGTCCCAGTGGCGCAGATAGTTCCCGGCTGCGTTCCTGAAGGAGTAGCCGCCCGCGTCGGCGAGACCCGGCACGACCGTGAACGTGGCCGCCTGCCTCTCCGCCGCGCTGCTAGTGGAGCTCACCACGGGGAGGTTGAGCAGGGCGGACTGCTCCTGCCAGTAGCGGGTGGTGTAGTTGGCGGAGCGGAACGAGCGGGTGACGTTCGTCGGCAGGTTCACCCCGCCGGAGACCGTCTCCTTTAGCACGGTGAAGTGGCGTGCCGTGCCGGAGATCGACGGGAGCCTCTTCGGGGCGCTCCAGGTGGCGAAGGTGTCGTAGCTGTCGCTGTAGTAGTAACTGCCGTCGCCGTAGCCGTCGAAGAAGATCCGCCACGCGCCGTTGTCGAGCTGTATCAGCGCGGCGCCCTCGCGGGTACCGCCCCAGCCCGCCCAGTTGCCGGTCCTGCGGATGGTGTACGGGCCGGTCAGGACGGTGGCGGTGGCGTACTCGATGTACTTCGTCGTCTCGTTCTTCGTGAACGCGTGGTAGGTGGAGCCGAGTTTCACGATGAATGTGTCGATGTGGTTGGCGCCGATGCCGGACAGGGCTACGGGTGAACTCCACGTGGTGAGCGCGGAGTTGGTGGCCCTCAGCAGATACGGCGTGAAGATCCACTGGTCGTTGGCGGTCGAGCAGGACAGGATGATGTTCACGCTGCCGTCGCTGTCGACGAACCACTCGGGTGCCCAGGCACGTGACAGATTCGCGATGGGGACGGTGTAGTCGTACAGGAACGTCCAGTTGACCCGGTCCGAGCTGCGGGCGAAGCCGATCGTGGTGCTGGTGTCCTGCCAGGTGTGCGTGGTGTACGTGACGTAGTAGTAGCCGTTGGAGTGCCGGAAGATGCTGGCGTCACGGATCCGGTTGGCAGGCGGGGTGTACGCGGACGCCTTCACGAGCCGGAAGTCGGTGGCGTCGTCGGACTCGTACACATTGACCGTGGCATCGGTGCTGTTGAGGAACGGCACGATGGTGTAGCGGGTGGCGGAGCCGCGGGGCGGTGCCGCGGCCAGGGCCGAGCCGAGCGTTCCGGGCAGTGCGCCCAGGAGGACCGCCGAAGCGGGGAGGGCGGCCATCGCCCGCAGTACGCCGCGGCGGGACGGCGACAGGCAGTTCGGGGGTCTGGTGCCGTTCGGCACGGCGGCGGGTCTGTCCGGTGTGTTCATGTGCGGCTCTCCTCGGTGCTTTCTTCTGCGGGTACGGCCCGTCCCTTGGGCCCTGCTTGTTGTTCGGGGCCCCTGCGGAACGGGCCGTACGCGGCGGTCAGTTCACAGGCGCGCTCCGATGGCCGTGCCATTGCGCGGGACCAGGAAGCCGGCGGCGGACGGCAGCGAGCCGTCGGCGTCGCGGGGGCCCGTGATCGCGGCCGGGTTTGTGCTCTGGACGGACGACTCGCCCCAACTGCTGCCCAGATTCCAGGAGTTGCCGGTGGCGACGGTGCCCGAGCCGACGGCGGCGGCCCGCCCGTCCGCGACCGACAGGTTCTCCTTCAGCACGGCACGCGATCCCGCACCGTCGGCGTCGAAGCCCGTACCGGCGTTACCGAAGGTGGAGTTGCGGCTCAGTGCGAGCGCTCCGGGGTTGCCGTTGTCGGTGACGCCGTGCTTGGCGTTCTTGAAGGAGACGCTGTTGCGCAGGGTGTGGGCGACCGACGGTTCGGGGTCCCCGCCGCCCATCTTGAAGCCGTTGCCGTCGCCCGCGAAGTCGGGGAAGTTCCAGCGGTTGAAGCCGTTGCCGTACGCGATCGTGTCCTCGATGACGATCGGCGAGGTGAACTCCCAGGCGTCGAAGCCGTCGTCCACGTTGTTCCACAGCCGAGCGCCCCGCACCACGTTGCCGCTCCCGCTGCCCTCCTTGATGGCGAGCCCGTCCGCGCTCTCGCCGTTCTTGCGGGGATCGCGGTTGCCGTAACTGTCCAGGTTCAGGATCTGGTTGTTGCTGGAGGCGCCCTGAAGCTGGAAACCCGACTCGTAGTTGTCGTGGGTGCGCAGGCCGGAGAAGACGGTGTCGTTGCAGCCGTCGCAGTAGATGCCGTACGGGCCGTTCACGATCTCCAGGCCCGAGATCCGCCAGTGGGACGCCTCCTGGTGGATGGCGCCGCGCTCGGCACGAGGGATGCTGCCGCCGACGGGCGTGTGACTGGCGGGCAGCCGCTCCCCGTCGACGACGACGCGTTCGCCCTGATACGCCTCCAGGGTGATCGGCTGGGACGCCCTGCCCGAGGTGGTGATGGTGATGTTGTCGGTCACCCCGTACGTACCGCCGCGGACGGCGATGACGTCACCGGGCCGCGCCTTGTCCACGGCCTTTTGAATGGTCCGCAGCGGACGCGCGAGCGTTCCGGGAGCGGAGTCGTCGCCGTTCACGGCCACGACGATGGTGGGCGTGGCGGCGGCTGACGTCTCCTCGGCCGTCGCTGTCGCCATCGTCGTCGGCATCGCGGCACCCAGCAGGAGTAATCCGGCGAGCACACCGACTGTGCGCATAAGGCTTCCTCTTCCTGTCCGGACGGATGTCGCCTTTGAGTGGTCACCCGACCGCGGAACGTTGCCGTGCCGCGCGGTCAGGAACCATGAACAGCACCGGCCAATGGCCGACATTTCGAACGGAGTTCGGCAAGCCGGTCAGAACGTAAGGTGCAGGTGGGGCCGCGTCAAGACTTCGTGAACGCTTGGCGACTTCTGCCGCTGCTGGGTCGCAGGCGTACGTACGAGCCGATCGTGACGCAACCATTGACGTGCACCCGCCCGCCTCTTACGTTCTGGTCGGTTATCCGAACCTTGATCGATATATCGGACACCACTCCCGACTGGAAGCTTGAGCAGAAGAGGCCCCCCATGGCGTCATCGCCCTCCCGAAGAGCCGTTCTCCGCGCCGCCGCCCTGGTCGCCGCGGCACCGGTGGTGTCCACGATCCCGGGCGGCCGCGCCGCCGCCGAGACCGGTGCCGACGCGGCAGCGGTCGCCGTCGCGGCCGGGCTGCCGGCGCCGACCGCCTGGGCGGTGCGGCCCTTCGAGCTGGAGGACGTGAAGCTCGGGCAGGGCGTCTTCGCCACCAAGCGCCAGCTGATGCTCGACCACGGCCGCGGCTACGACGTGAACCGGCTGCTCCAGGTCTTCCGCGCCAACGCCGGGCTCTCCACGGGCGGCGCGGTGGCCCCCGGCGGCTGGGAGGGTCTGGACGGAGAGGCCAACGGCAACCTCCGCGGCCACTACACCGGCCACTTCCTGACCATGCTGTCGCAGGCGTACGCGTCCACCGGTGACCAGGCGTACGCCGACAAGATCCGCACCATGATCGGCGCGCTGACCGATGTGCGCGCGGCCCTGCGCAGCGACCCGCGCATGCTCGCCGTCACCGGGAAGTGGGGCGGCGCCCACGAGAACGTCCGGGGCTCGTACCAGTACGTCGATCTCCCGGCCGCCGTGCTCGGCGGTGCCGCGGCGATCACCCTGTCGGTCTGGGTGAAGCCCACCCACAGCGCCAACTGGCAGCGGGTCTTCGACTTCGGCAACAACGCCACCCGGTACATGTACCTGGCCGGCCGCAACGCGAACGGAGTGCCGCGGTTCGCCATCACCACCAACGGGCCGGGTGGGGAGCAGGGGCTCAACGGCACCGCCGCACTGCCGCTGAACCAGTGGAGCCATCTGGCGGTGACCATCTCCGGCAGCACCGGCACCCTCTGCGTCAACGGCACCGCCGTCGCCCAGAACACCTCGATGACGCTCAACCCGTCCGTCCTGGGCACTCTGACGAACAACTGGCTGGGCCGCTCGAACTTCTCCGGCGACCCGGTGTTCGCGGGCGCCTTCGACGAGTTCAACGTCTGGTCACGGGCCCTGTCCGCGGCCGAGATCACCTCGCTGCAGACGAACGAGGCGAAGAACTCCTCCGCCGGACTCGGCAACCTGGCGTCGTACTACTTCGCCGCCACCACCGGCGGCACCTTCGCGGACGCCTCGGGGCGCGGCCTGACCGCCACCCTGCGCCGCACCTGGGGCGGGCCGAGTCACCCCGGGTTCCTCGCCGCGTATCCGGAGACGCAGTTCATCGACCTGGAGTCGCGGACCACCGCGGACTACACCAAGGTCTGGGCGCCCTACTACACCGCGCACAAGATCCTCAAAGGTCTGCTGGACGCGTACCTGGCCACCGACGACGAACGGGCGCTCGACCTCGCGTCCGGCATGTGCGACTGGATGTACTCCCGGCTGTCCAAGCTGCCCGACTCCACCCTCCAGCGGATGTGGGGCATCTTCTCCAGCGGCGAGTTCGGCGGCATCGTCGAGACGATCGTCGACCTGCACTCGGTCACCGGCAAGGCCGAACACCTCGCGCTGGCCAAGCTGTTCGACCTCGACAAGCTCATCGACGCCTGCGCCGCGAACACCGACACCCTGGACGGCCTGCACGCCAACCAGCACATCCCGATCTTCACCGGGTACGTCAGGCTGTACGACGCGACCGGCGAGACCCGCTACCTCACCGCTGCCAAGAACTTCTGGGGCATGGTCATCCCGCACCGCATGTTTGGCATCGGCGGGACGAGCACGGCCGAGTTCTGGAAGGCCCGAGGGCTCATCGCGGGCACGATCAGCGACACCAGCGCCGAGACCTGCTGCGCGTACAACCTGCTCAAGCTGAGCCGGATGCTGTTCTTCCACGACCAGGACCCGAAGTACATGGACTACTACGAGCGGGCCCTGTACAACCAGGTCCTCGGCTCCAAGCAGGACAAGGCCGACGCGGAGAAGCCGCTCGTCACGTACTTCATCGGCCTCACCCCCGGGCACGTACGCGACTACACGCCCAAGCAGGGCACGACCTGCTGCGAGGGCACCGGCATGGAGAGCGCCACCAAGTACCAGGACTCGGTGTACTTCACGAAGGCCGACAACTCCGCCCTGTACGTCAACCTGTACAGCCCCTCCACGCTGACCTGGTCCGCGAAGGGCGTCACCGTCACGCAGACCACGGACTACCCGAGGGAGCAGGGCTCCACGCTCACCATCAGCGGCGGCAGCGCCTCCTTCGAGCTGAAGCTGCGCGTGCCGTCCTGGGCGACCGGCGGCTTCCGGGTGACCGTCAACGGCGCCGCGGTGGGCGGAACTCCGAACCCCGGCAGCTACTTCACCATCTCCCGGAACTGGCAGAGCGGCGACACCGTACGCGTCACCATCCCGTTCCGGCTGCGGGTGGAGAAGGCGCTGGACGACGCGTCCCTGCAGACCCTGTTCTACGGGCCGGTCAACCTGGTGGGCCGCAACTCCGGCACGAGCCATCTCCAGGTCGGGCTCTACAAGAACGCCGCACTCTCCGGCGACCTGCTGCCCTCACTGACGCCGGTGTCCGGCAAGCCCCTCCACTACACGCTGAACGGCACCGAGTTCGCCCCCTTCTACGAGGGCACCGAGGACCGGACGCACGCCTATGTCCGCCGGTCCGAGCCCAGGGTCGTCTTCGGGAACACCGACTCCGGGGTCGCCAATCCGGCGAAGTCCGACGGGACGACGCTGCTCGACGAGATCTGGGCCGGGGCGCCGTTCGCCAACAAGGACGCGCTGGTGACGCGGGTGCGGTCGACGGCGGACGCGTGGGTGTCCGCGGGCCGGCTCACCCAGGCCGACGGTCAGCAGGTGGTCGCCACGGCGCAGAACGCGACGTACGTGCCCTGACGCCCCTTTCCGGGCGAGGCAACTACCGGGGAGGTCACCGGTGTTGACACGGTGACCTCCCGCTTGCCTCCCGCTCCCCGCGCGTCTACGAGACGGTGGTGACGCCGTCCCACTGCTGCGGAATGGCCCCGCTGCCGTTCGGACCGCCGCTCTGCAGCGCGATCGTCCGCGCGGGGGAGGGAATCCTGATGCCCTCGACCCGGTAGCGCGTGTGCAGCCGCTTGATGAACTCGTGCTTGATCCGGTACTGGTCGCTGAACTCGCCGACCCCCAGGATGACGGTGAAGCTGATCCGCGAATCCCCGAACGTGTGGAAGCGGATGGCGGGTTCGTGCTCGGGCATCGCGCCCTCGACCGCCGTCATCACCTCGATCACGACCTCGGAGGTCACCCGCTCCACATGCTCCAGGTCACTGTCGTAGCCGACCCCGACCTGAACGGTGAGCGTCATCTCCTGTTCGGGACGGCTGTAGTTGGTCATGTTCGTGCTGGACAGCTGGGCGTTGGGGATGATCACGAGGTTGTTGGAGAGAT
This sequence comes from Streptomyces vastus, assembly GCF_039532825.1. Lineage (NCBI taxonomy): Bacteria > Bacillati > Actinomycetota > Actinomycetes > Kitasatosporales > Streptomycetaceae > Streptomyces > Streptomyces vastus. The sequence goes on along the minus strand of NZ_BAAASJ010000125.1, from coordinate 456,484 downwards.
TACGTACGACGGTGTTGCGCCAGTTGATGTCGACGACGTAGCCCTCTTCACCGCTCGTCAGACGGATGTAGTCACCGGGCTGGATCGTCTTCGAGGCGAGGATGTGGATGCCCGCGAAGAGGTTCGCGAGGGTGTCCTGGAGGGCGAGGGCGACCGCGAGACCGCCGACGCCGAGGGCGGTGAGCAGCGGCGCGATGGAGATGCCCAGGGTCTGCAGGACGATCAGGATGCCGATCGCCAGCACGACGACACGGGTTATGTTGACGAAGATCGTGGCCGATCCGGCGACGCCCTGCCGCGACTGGGTCACCGCCCGCACCAGGCCTGTGACGATGCGCGCCGCCGTGATGGTCGAGGCGAGGATGAGGAGAACCGTCAGGATCTGGTTGACGTTGTGATTGACCCGGCTCGTCAGGGGCAGTGCTGCCGCAGCCGCGGCCGCACCGCCGGCCAGCGCCGCGAGGGGAACCAGCGCGCGCAGCGAGTCGACGATGACGTCGTCCCCCCTCCAGCTCGTACGGTCCGCGTGCTTGCCCAGCCAGCGCAGCAGCATCCGCGCCAGGACGCCCGCCGCAAGCCCGACGGCCACCCAGACGCCGGCGATGATCATGTCCTGCGCGGTGAGATCGCGGTTCACCAGCTGCCTCCCGTCACGCCGGGAAGGGCGCGTACGCCCGGTATGTGATGTCTCGTCACTTGGCCACCTGCTGCTCGATTCCGTGATGTGCGCTCCCGCCGGGACATCTGTGCGAAGTCCGGCGGGCTCGCTCATCCTGCCGCATCCGCGCGCATGCCTCGCCCTTGGCCCACTTCGTTTCCGGCCATCGTCGTAGGCGCAACGGGCGCGTTGACGCGCGGCGCGGCTGGGGCCAGGCTTGCGTGGAGTGATCACCGACGACTCGAGGGTGGGGCTCACCGTCGTCATCGCAGCGCCCAAGTTGGCCTGGATGCGCCGCCGTTGGGGAGTGGGCTCAGATCATCTTCAGGCGCACCAGCGCGCCCAGCGTCAACGCCCCCGGCAGCAGCGGCAGCCACACCGTGATGATGCGGTAGGCGAGTACGACCGCCGTCGCCACCGCGGCCGGGCCGCCCGCCGCCACCAGCGCGACGATCAGCGCGGCCTCGACCGAGCCGATACCGCCCGGCGTGGGGATGAGTGCGACGGCGACCGTCGCCGCCAGATACGCGACCACGATGTGCAGCGGAGACACCGGCAGGCCCAACGCCAGTCCCACCGCGACCAGTCCGGCCGCCTGCAGGATGGGAAAGGAGAACGAACCGCCCCACAACGCGAGAGCGCGCGCCGGCCGGGTGTGCACGGAGCGCGCCTCACCCAACGCGGTCCGCAGGAAGGTCGACACGACGGTACGCAGCCGTCGTACGAGCAGCAGGACCGCCACCGCGACGCACGCCGCCGCACCGGCGGCGATCAGCAGCGGACCGACAGCCGCGTCCGGAATGAGCTTGCCGAGTCGCAACGCGTCGGGGAACGCGATCAGCAGGGCCAGCAGAAGGCCGGTCCGGGCTATGGACTCCGCGAGCAGGTAGAGCGCGAGCGCGGCGGAGGAGCGGGCCAGCGGAACACCGCACACCGCCATGAACCGGAGGTTGACGGCGCTCGCGCCGAGCCCGGTCGGCAGCAGGTGGTTGGCGGTGCCCGCCGCGAACTGGGTGGCGAGCAGCCGGCATCTGGGCAGCCGCTCGACCAGGGCGCCCTGCCGGGTGACGGCCGCCGCGACCCAGGTGAGGCACGTCGCCGCCCCCGCCGCCAGCAGCCAGGGCCACTTGGCCGTCGCCAGGTGGCCGAAGCCGTCCACGAGCATGGACCGGTGGCGCACCGCGACCACGGCCACGAGGGCGAGCGGAAGCAGGCACAGGATCTGGCGGACCGGGATGCGTCGGTGGAGGGCGCGGGGAAGTCGTACGTCCGTCACACCGGGAAAGGTTTTCCGCGCCGTGCCAACGGGGGGTTGCGTGCGCGGGGACGGCGGCTTACGCGCCGCGCACGTCCTCGGATCATGCGTATCGATCAACCCCTTGACCTCAAGGTTGCTTGAGGTTCTAACGTCGTCCTCATGAGCATGGAAACCACAGCCTGGATGCAGCTGCACAGCGTCATGAACGCCCAGCAGGAACGCCGCCCCTTCGCCCGCGCGACGCTGCGCCGCATCGCCGGCTTCGCCCGTCCGCATCGCCGCCGTATCGCGCAGTTCGTCCTGCTCGGCGTGGCGACCGCACTGCTCGCGGTGGCGACGCCGGTCCTCGCCGGGCGCGTCGTGGACGCGATCGTGTCCGGCGGCGAGGAGAGCACGGTCGTACGCCTTGCCCTGCTCATCGCCCTGATCGCGTTCGCCGAGGCGGCGCTGGGCCTTGCGAGCCGCTGGCTCTCCTCGACCCTCGGCGAGAGCCTCATCCTCGATCTGCGGACGGCGGTCTTCGATCATGTGCAGCGCATGCCGGTCGCGTTCTTCACACGCACGCGTACGGGAGCGCTCGTCAGCCGACTCAACAACGACGTGATCGGCGCCCAGCGGGCGTTCAGCAACACCCTGTCCGGCGTGGTCGGCAACCTCGTGACGCTGCTGCTCACCCTCGCCGTCATGCTCACCCTGTCCTGGCAGATCACCTTGCTCGCCCTGGTCCTGCTCCCGGTGTTCGTCGTCCCCGCCCGCCGCATGGGCCGCCGGATGGCGAAGCTCCAGCGCGAGGCCGCGGACCTGAACGCCGCGATGGGCACCCGCATGACCGAGCGCTTCTCAGCGCCCGGCGCCACGCTGGTCAAGCTCTTCGGGCGGCCCGACGACGAGTCGCAGGAGTTCGCGGCGCGGGCCCGGCGGGTGCGCGACATCGGGGTGCGTACGGCGATGGCGCAGACGGCGTTCATCACCGCGCTGACCCTCGTCTCCGCGCTCGCACTCGCCCTGGTGTACGGCCTCGGCGGCTGGTTCGCGCTGCGCGGCAGCCTGGAGCCGGGCGCCGTGGTGTCGCTGGCGCTGCTCCTCACCCGCCTGTACGCGCCCCTGACGTCCTTGGCGGGAGCCCGAGTTGAGGTCATGAGCGCCCTGGTGAGCTTCGAGCGCGTCTTCGAGGTGCTCGACCTGAAGCCGCTGATCGAGGAGAAGCCGGCCGCCCGGAAGGTGCCGGACGGCCCGGTATCCGTCGAGTTCACCGATGTCCGCTTCGGCTACCCGTCCGCCGACAAGGTCTCCCTGGCCTCGCTGGAGGAGGTCGCCTCGTTGGACACCCGCGGCGGCGCCGAGGTCCTGCACGGCGTCTCCTTCCGCGCCGAACCCGGACAGACCGTCGCCCTCGTCGGCTCCTCAGGCGCAGGAAAGTCGACCATCGCGCAACTGCTGCCCCGGCTGTACGACACGGACGAGGGCTCCGTACGCATCGGCGGCGTCGACGTACGCGACCTGAGCGCCGAGTCGATGCGGGCAGCCGTCGGCATGGTCACCCAGGACGGGCACCTCTTCCACGACTCTGTCCGCGCCAACCTGCTGCTCGCCCGTCCCGACGCCGACGACGACGAACTGTGGGACGTCCTGCGCCGCGCCCGCCTCGACGACCTCGTACGCTCCCTGCCCGACGGCCTGGACACCGTGGTCGGCGAGCGCGGCTACCGGCTCTCCGGCGGCGAACGCCAGCGCATGACGATCGCCCGCCTGCTGCTGGCCCGCCAGCGGATCGTCATCCTCGACGAGGCCACCGCCCACCTGGACAACACCTCCGAAGCCGCCGTCCAGGAGGCGCTCACCGAAGCCCTGGAGGGCCGCACGGCGGTGGTCATCGCCCACCGGCTGTCGACGGTACGGGCCGCCGACACGATCCTCGTGGTCGAGGCGGGCCGGATCGTGGAGCGGGGCACACACGAGGAGTTGCTCGCGGCCGGCGGGCGGTACGCGGAGCTGTACCGGACGCAGTTCCAGAAGGCCGCACCGCTTGAGCCGGCGGCATAAGCCTTGAGGTGGCGGCACAAGCAGCGTCACCCTTCTGGCAGTTGGCGCATTTCGACGACCTGCAGGCCCAGGTCCTGGAACCGGAGGAGGAGCCCGTAGAGGTGCGCCTCGTCGGTGACCTGCCCGAAGAGGAGGGTCTGCTCCGGGGCCAGGACCTTGTCCAGCTCGGGAAACGCCCCGGCAACGGCTGCGGACAGTCGGCCGGTCACACGGAACTCGTATCGCATCGGCATGGCTCTCCCTCGACCGGTGGAGCCGTTGCTCACGAGGGTGGCTCGCGCCGCGTTGGGTGGCATCACTCGCATCAGGTGAGATCCGTTGCCGGGTGCGGGGCCGTGGGCCGGTGCGTCAGCCCGTCGCCAACAGGGCATACGGCCCTTTGCTGATACAGGGCGCAGGTGGGCCGAGACAGAACCTACGCGACGGGCATACGACGCACCGGCCCACGTCCCCTCCCGCCGGTGGGAAGCTGCGGGCACGTAGTGGCTGAGGGCTCCGGGAGCGCCCCTTCAGGGGCGCGGGGAACTGCGCGCCCGGCCACGACGGGCCCGCACTCGCCTATGAACCGAACCCGCCCTCCCGGTAGGCGCCCTGCTCAACCGCCGGAGGCAGCAGGCTAAGCTCCCGCGCTCGCCGTACCGCCTCTCCCCGGCGGGAGACCACGAGCTTGCGGTAGATGCTCCGCAGATGTGTCTTGACCGTGTTGACCGACAGACACATCGCCTCCGCGATCTCCTCGGTCGACATGACCTGCGCGCAGTGCTGGAGCACTTGACGCTCGCGGTCGCTGAGCTGTTCCACGACGAGGGGAGCCGAGGGGCTTCCGTCCACGGGAAGGCGGCCCGCGCGGAACGTACCGTTGACGGCCGCCGGCCGGGCCGTGAGCCATGCGTGCCTATGGGCCGTGTCGGGCCGCAGCTCCAGGAGATGCCGCACCCAGGGGCCCGCATCGAGGAAGGGCCCGCGCAGTGTTTCGGGTCGGGCGGCGGTCAGCGCTTCGCCGAGCGTGCTGTGCGCCGTCTTGGTGTCCTTGGCCAGGAGCGCGGCGTGGGCCCGTATCAAGAGGATGTCGACCCGCTGTGCGATCCCCGCGTCCCGCTGATCGTCCGGTGGTGGGACGAGACCGAGCGCCCGGTCCGGGTCTCCTGACGCGAGGTGGGCGCGCGCAAGGGCGATGACGTGCGACGACGTGTCAGGGCCGGCTTCGTGCAGGGCGGTGATCGCCGCCGCGGGATCGCCCCGGGCCAACTGGCTGGCCGAGTTCGCGAGGGCGATGCGCTGCGACGGCCACGGTGCCGACGTCGGCGGACGAACCGCGGGTGCCGCGAGGACCGCAAGTGCGGCGCGCCAGCGGCCTTGCGCGAGGGCCAGCCGGGTGCGCACCACCAGCATTTCGGTACGCGCGACCGGGTCGTGCTCCGCGTCGGGACACTCCGAAGCGAGGTCGAGGTGATGGCGGGCGCCCCGGAGATCGCCGCGTTCGAGGGCGACGGCGGCCAGGGCGAGGTGGCCGATCCCGGACCGCCGGGCCGGTGGGACGGAGCGGTTGCGGGCGGTCGCGAGGGCGAACCGGGCGTGTTCCTCGGCCTCGTTGAGTTCACCGTGGACGGATTCCAGCAGGGCCAGCTGTCCGAGACTGTGGTGCCGCACGACGTCGGTCGCACCGGTGCAGCCGTCCGCCGCCGCGGCGAACGCGGTGCGGGCGGCGCCGAGGCGTCCGGTCAGCAGCAGCCCGCGGGCCAGTCCGTACCGCCGTAGTGCCTCGATCTCCGGGTGCCGCACACGCCGCGCCGGGGGCACGTGCCCGGCGAGATCCAGGGTCTGGTCCGCCTCGTGGACGGCATCACAGCCGCCTTCGCGGTCTCGCGTGCCGGGTGAGCTGAGAAGCCGGAGCAGGGAGAGTGCCAGCTGTGTCTCTGGGCAGGGCTGTGCTTGTCCGGTGCGTATGTGTTCCTCTGCCCGGTCCAGGTGTGCCCGGCAGCCCGCGAGGTCGTACTGAGCGGCGGCGCAGGCGGCCGCGACGAGCGCGGACGCGGTTCCCGGGAGATCACGGGGCATGCCGGCGAAGCAGTTCTCCAGCCGTTGGGCCTCCGGCCCGGTGAGCAGACGTCCGATCTCCAGGTGATCGACCACCCGGGCGGCGGCCCACTCCCAGTCCTCCGTGGCGGCCGCCTGCTCCAGCGCCTCGGTGAGCCGGTCATGGCCGGCGAGCCAGGCCGCGGCCCGACGGCGCAGCCGGGGCTCGAGGCCGGGATGGTGGTGGCGCAGATGCGTGCGGAGGACCTCGGCGAACAGCGGCTGGAAACGGCACCACCGTGTGCCCGCGACGGACTCGACGAAGGCGCCTGCGCGGGTGAGCCCGGCCAGGATCCACTCCGCGTCCTCACGTCCCGTCAGCGTGTTCGCCAGGTCGGGGTGGACCCGGTCGAGAATGCTCGAGCGCATCAGCAGGTCCCGGGTGGCCTCGGGCTGGGTGTCGAGGACCTCGGCGAGCAGGTAGTCGGCGACCGCGCTCTGGGACGCCGCGAAGGAGCGGGCGAAGCCGTTCGGGTCGTCGGCCCGCTGCATCTCCAGGGCGCACAGCCTCAGCCCTGCTGCCCAGCCTCCGGTGCGAGCCGTCAGGGCATCGACGCTCTCCTCGCAGGACTCCAGCCCATGTCCGCGCAGCAGCGCGGCGGCCTCTTGCCGGGTGAACGCCAGATCGGCGCTGCGGATCTCGCAGATCCGGCCCTGGGCACGGTAGCGGTGCAGCGGAAGCAAGGGGTCGACCCGGCTGATGACGACCAGGCGCAAACTCGGCCCCGCGTGGCTCAGGACGAAATCCAGGGCCGAGGTCACCTCGCGTACGGGAATCTGGTCGAGACCGTCGAGTACGAACACGACCGGCCGGTGCCGGCGAGCCAGTCCGGACGCGAGCCCCGCGAGCAGGGAGTGCTCGACGAACTCGGCGGACCCGGGCCGATCCGGGTTCTCGGGCAGCTCGACCTGGTGATGGCGCAGCGCTTCGAGAACGTACGACCAGAAGATCCCGGGCGCCCTGTCCTCATGCTCGGCAGTCAGCCACACCACCGGGTCCGGTGCCGTCCCCTCGGCCACCCACGAGGCCGCCAGCGTCGTCTTCCCCGCGCCCGCCGGGCCGGTGATCAGCGTCAGAGGGCCGGCCGTACCCGTGGTGAGCTGGTCCAGCAGCCGCTGCCGGCGTACGAGTGTCCGTGGCACGGCCGGGATCGCGAACTTCGCCGCCAGCAGCGGGTCACCCGTCGGCCCCCGGAGCGCATCCGCGCCGCCGCGGGCGGAAGCCGGGACGTTCGCCGATGTGCGGGTGTCGCGAGTGTCGCGGGGCTCTCCACCGCTGTCCCGCGCTGCTGGGGCTCTGCTGCGGGGCATGGGCACCACCCTCTGGGTGCAGCTCTTGGGATGACCGAGGCCTCAGTTCCATCTGACGGCCTCAGGCTCGTGATCGCCACAGGAGCCATAAGAGCCACAGGAGAGAGGGAGGCCCACCCGCTCAGTCCGCCATGGTTTCCGGCCGCACCACGCACAGTGCCCAGATGACGAAGGAGTACAGGGCGATCGAGATGATCGACCAGACCGGGTAGTAGGGCAGGGACAGGAAGTTCGCGATGATCAGGAATCCGGCGATCGCCACACCCGCGACGCGCGCCCAGAGCGCGGCCGTGAACAGGCTGGCACCGATGAGGACCCCCAGGAATCCGAGGATCAGGTGGAACCAGCCCCACCCGGTCAGGTCGAACCGGAAGACGTACTGCTCCGTCGTGACGAAGAGATCGTCGTCGGCGATGCCCATGATGCCCCGGAAGATGTCGAGGATTCCGGCGATGACCAGCATGATCGCCGCGAACACGACGAGTCCGGAGGCAGCAGCCATCGTTTCGGGGGAGCGGCGGTGCACTGTCTGCGTCATGGCATTTCCTCGATTCGTTGTACGCCTGTCGCAGGCGCGGATGTGCGCTCGTCTCAGGCGAGGATCAGGACGATGAAGATCGCGCAGGCGATGATGTTGACGAGCCAGCCGTGAGTGCTGACCCACTCCCGCACCGCCGGCGCGGCGGCTTCGGCCCGCCGGTGGAACAAGAGCCGGGCGAGCAACGGGATCGCGGCCACCAGGACGGTCAGGGCGATGAACGGAAGCGCATGCGCGTATCCCGAGTCGCTCTGTTCCAGGTGCACGCCGACCGTCAGCATGATCACGATGTCCGACGGCATCAGCAGGATGACGAGTAGTCCGACCTTGACCGCCCTCCTGGGGTCGGCGGTCATCAGCGTGCCGAGCCATTTCGGCGGCTCGGCGGTTGCCCGTCCGAACCAGTTCTTCGCCATCGACGCCGCCAGCAGGCCGACGAGTACGTACTGGATGATCTTGCCGCCGGAACCCTTGTCGTCCGTACCGCCCAGGTCGACGGCGCTTCCCAAGGCGGCGGCGAGGCCCAACGCGATGGCCACTCCGGCCGCCGTCGCGACCGCGACGCCGCCCAGGAAACCCAGGGACACGCGAACCGCGCTCGGTGTCGTGACGAAGATGACCGCCGACATGATCTGCGGCCCGACCATCATGGTGATGGCCAGCGGGAGGATCTGAAGACCGTCCACGGCTCCTAGAGTGCGGTCACCGTGGTCGTGAGCACTCACCCGCGATGGGTGATTGCTGTTTCAGTCGGGGCGTTCGGCCGCTGAGGAGTCGGCCGCGTACCGGCGAGCGCAGGGCCGATCGGTCCGCCGTGTGCCCGTACGGCCCATCCCGCTGCCGCCGCCGCGGCCGGAGGCTGAGGATGAGAGCAGACCCGGCACAGGAGGTGCGCGCGATGTTTCCGCCCGTCGTCGTAGAACCCGTCGTCGCAGGAGTCGACGGATCCGCGGAGAGCCTGGCCGCAGCCGAGTGGGCGGCTCGTGAGGCCGTGCGCCGCGAGCGTCCCCTGCGGCTCGTTCACGCCTGGAACGGGCACCCGCCCGGGAGTGAGGGCATAGCCGACCGTGACCTGGACCGGAGTGTGCTTCGCCAGGCGGAGGAGAAGATCCGCCGCTCCCACGCCGGCCTGCATCTGGACGGCGAACGGATCCAGGGACCGGCGACTGCCGCCTTGCTGAAGGCGGCAGAGCGCGCCGAACTGCTCGTGCTGGGCTCTCGCGGGCTGAGTGGGTTCACCGGATTCCTGCTGGGCTCGGTCGCCCTCGGCGTGGTGGCGCGGGCCACCGGCCCCGTCGTCCTCGTACGGGCCGGAGAGGAGGCCGAGGACGAGCGTCTCCCGGCGGCCGACGGCAGCACCTCCACGCAGACCGGCTACCGGGACGTGGTGCTGGCCCTGGACCTCGGGGACCCGTGCGACGAGGTGATCGAGTTCGCCTTCGAGGCGGCGAGGCTCAGGCGTGCCCGGCTGCGGGCCGTCCATGCCTGGCAGGATCCCTCCGCCCTCAGCCTCGGACCGGGCGACATCGCCCTGCTCAACGGCCCGCAACGGGCACAGGAGTGGCAGGGTTTCCTGTCCGCCGTGCTCCAGGTCTGGCGGGACAAGTACCCCGAGGTCGAGGTCGTGGAGACCGTGGTACGCGAGAAGCCCTCGACCGCGCTGCTCCGCGCCGCCTCTGGAGCAAGCCTCCTGGTGGTGGGCCACCGCCTGACCGAGCGTCCGGCCGGCCCGCGCACCGGACCTGTCACCCATGCCGCCATCCACCACGTGAGCTGCCCCGTGGCCGTCGTCCCCCATGCGTGAGGGGTACGAGGCATCAGCTGCGCCGGACCGGTGTGGGCCGGCCCCCGGCGCCGGGTGTCGTCAGGCCAGAGTGACCTCGACCGGCAGTTTCTTGATGCCGTTGACGAAGTTCGAGCGGACGCGGGGGACGTCGCCGGCCAGGCGGATGTCCGCAAGGCGCGGGATCAGTTCCTCGAACATGATGCGGATCTCGGTGCGGGCGAGCAGGTTGCCCAGGCACAGGTGGGGGCTGCCCTTGCCGAAGGTGACGTGATCGTTGTTCCGCCGGGTGACGTCGAAGTCGTACGGGTCGCCGAAGACCTCCTCGTCGCGGTTGCCGGAGGCGAACCACATGACGACCTTGTCGCCCTCCTTGACCCGCTTGCCGCCGAGCTCGACGTCGCGGGTCGCGGTGCGGCGGAAGTGGTAGACGGGGGAGGCCCAGCGCAGGAACTCCTCCACCGCGACGGGAATCAGCGAGGGGTCCTCCCGCAGGCGGGCCAGCTGCTCGGGGTGCTGGAGGAGGGCCAGCATGGAGTGCGTGATGGTGTGGCGGGTGGTCTCGTTGCCGGCGACGACCAGCAGCAGGAAGTAGTTGTCGAAGTCCTGCGGCGAGAGCGGCACTCCGTCGCGCGGGGTGGTGTTCACGAGCTTGGAGACCAGGTCGTCGCCGTCGCCGCCGCGCCGCCGACGGGCCAACTCCCGTCCGTATTCGAAGACTTCGAGCGAGGCGGGGGAGCGGAAGGGCAGGTCGCGGTACTGCTCGCTCTCCTCGCTGTGGAGCAGCACATCGGCGTAGTCGGGGTCGGTGTTTCCGATGATGCGGTTTCCCCAGTCGATGAGCTGCTGGTTGTCCGTAGGAGGTACGTCGAGGAGGCGGGCCAGCACGTTGATGGGGAAGTCTGCCGAGATCTCCTTGACGAAGTCGAAGGTGCCCTTGGCCAGGGCGGCGTCCAGCGTGGTGGCGGTCAGGCCGCGCAGGAAGTCGGTATAGCTGTTGATGACGCCCGCCCCGAACTGACGCTGGATCAGGCTGCGCAGCGCACGGTGGCGCACGCCGTCCAGCTCCAGGATCGAGGCCCGCTTCTTGATCTGGTCGTCGTCGACCTCTTCGAGGTTGACGAACCTCGTGGAGGTGAAGGTCTCCGCGTCACGGTCCACGGCGGCGATGTCCGCATGCCGGGTCACCGCCCAGAAACCGGAGTTGGGGGCCTCTTCCGGTTGCCAGTGCACCGGGTCCTCGTGGCGCAGGGTGTGGAACATGCGCCAGGGGGTGACCCCGTCGGTGAAGTGATCGAGGTCGGCGAGGTCCACGTCGGCGAGCGGCATGGGTTCGCGCACGGCGTCGGTCAGGGTCTGGGTCATCAAGGGGCTCCTCGGCGGGCGCGGACGGCGTCACAGGTGGTAGGCGTACTCGGTGAACTCCCAGTCGGTGACGTGCCGTTGGAAGCGTTCGACCTCGTTGCGCTTGTAGGCCAGGAAGGAGGTGGTGAAGTACTTGCCGAGCACCTCGGTCAGGGCGGTGTCCGCCTCCAGTGCGTCGAGGGCCGCGGGCAGGTTCATCGGCAGCACGGCGGACCTGGCCGTGTCGTAGCCGTAGCCCTCCAGCGGGGCCGGGGGCTCCTCGCCCGCCTGGAGACCGAGCAACGCGGCGGCGAGGGTGCCGGCGATCAGCAGGTACGGGTTGGCACTGGCGTCGCCGAGCCGCAGCTCCACGCGGGCGCCGGAGCCCCGCTCGGGCGGGATGCGGAGCATGGCACTGCGGTTGTCCAGGCCCCAGTCGATCAGCCAGGGCGCGAGAGTGTCGGGTCCGAAGCGCTTGTACGAGTTGACCGTGGGGTTGGCCAGCGCGGCGAGCGCGGGTGCGTGGGCGAGGATGCCCGCGATGGCGTGCCGGGCGGTGGTGGACAGGCCATACGTGCCGGAAGGGTCGTCGAAGGCGTTGTGGGCGCCTTCCTCGTCCGGGGCCTGGCAGGACAGATGGAGGTGGAAGCCGGAGCCGCCGGCGTCGCCGAAGGGCTTGGCCATGAAGGTGGCGAGGTTGCCCTCCTTGCGGGCCAGCTCCTTGACGGCGGCCTTGAAGCGGAAGGAGCGGTCGGCGGCGTCCAGGGCGTCGGAGTGGCCGAGGTTGATCTCGTACTGGCCGCCGTCGAACTCGTGGTTGCCGGTGATGACGCCGATGCCCAGGTCACGCAGGTGCCGCAGGGTGCGCAGCAGGTGGTTGCCGGGGTCGGCGCGCAGTCCGGCGGTGTAGACGGCGCCGGTGGTTTCCGGGGCGCGGCGCCAGCCGGTGGGGGTGCCGGGGGCCGGCTCCAGCAGGAAGTACTCGAGCTCGGGGCCCACCACGGGGTGCAGCCCCTGCTCGGTACACCTGGCCAGGACCGCGCGCAGCAGGTCGCGCGGTGATTCGGCGGCGGGTGCGCCGGTCGCCGGGTCGCTGACCTCGCCGAGGCAGACGGCGACGCCGGGCTCCCAGGGCAGGGCGGCCAGGGTGGACAGATCGGGGCGTACGGTCACGTCCGGCAGGCCCGCGTCCAGGCCACCCGCGACCGGGACGACATCCCCCTGCGGGCTGGTGTGGAACACGGCCCGGCAGAAGGCCAGGCCTTGCTCGCAGGCCGTCGGCAGGTGGTCGGTCAGGACGTCGCGGGCGCGGTCGGTGCCGATCAGGTCCGGGTAGATCACCCGGACCACGTCGATGCCCTCGGCGGCGAGCCGCTCCTGGTACCGGCGGATGTCAGGGGTGTCTTGGTCGCTCACCGGTGTCTCCTCGGGCGGATGGGCGGGGCGGGTGAGGACGACGCGGGCCTGGGGCGGTGCGGAGAAGGCCTCCGGGCTAGTCGTTTGATCCCGAACAGTATGAAGGGGTCCGTCATTCCACAAGAGGGTGGTCGCAAGAATTTATCCACCTGGACAGGTATTGACCAGGCCCCCTCTGCTTCCTATCTTGTTTGAAGCCAAACGAGTCAGGGATGCGGCACTGTCGCACCCCTTTGGCAGAGGGGCCTGGCCGCACGGCCGGGCCCCTCCCCACCGCCCCTCCCTGTCCTGCTCGGACGCCCTCACCCTCAGGAGGACCGCCATGAAGGTCGTCGTCGACATGAACAAGTGCCAGGACCACGGCCAGTGTGTCTTCGCGGCCCCTGACGTCTTCTCGATGGACGACGCAGGCCACCTGGCCTACGTCGCCGACCCGGACGACGCCCTGCGCGACGAGGTCGAGGAAGCCGCGGACGTGTGTCCGCTGCAGGCCGTCCGGATCGAGGGCTGAGACCATGGCCCGACGCATCGTCGTCGCCGGCGCCTCGATGGGCGGCCTGCGCGCCGCCGAGCAACTACGTGCGGTGGGCTGGGCCGGCGCGATCACGGTCGTCGGGGACGAACCCCACATGCCCTACAACCGACCGCCGCTGTCGAAAGAAGTGCTGGCCGGTAAGGCGCCGTTCGAGTCACTGGCCTTCACCCCGAAGGCCTCGGCGGCCGATGTGGAGTGGCGGCTCGGCACAAAGGTCGTCGCGGCCCGCCTCGCCGAGCGGACCGTGGGACTCGACGACGGATCGGCCCTCTCGTACGACGGCCTGGTCGTCGCCACCGGCATGCGGCCCCGTCGGCTGCGCTGCCCCGGCCCGCTCGCCGGCCGCCACACGGTCCGTACGCTCGCCGACGCCCGGGGGCTGCGAGCGGAACTGACCCGGCCCGGCGCCCGTGTCGTCGTGGTCGGCGCCGGCTTCATCGGCTGCGAGGTCGCCGCCACCGCCGTAGGACTCGGCGTTCGCGAGGCGACCGTCGTCGATCCGCTGCCCCTGCCCATGGTGGGCCCACTGGGCGAACTACTGGCCCGCGCGCTGCTGAAGCGGCACGAGGAGCGAGGGGTGCGCTTCGCCCTCGGTACGGGAGTCGCCGGGTTCGAGGGTGACGACCGTGTGAACGGTGTCGTACTCGCCGACGGCTCCACGCTGCCCGCCGACGTGGTCGTGGAGTCGGTCGGCTCGGTGGCCAACACCGAGTGGCTTCAGGGCAACGGGCTCGACCTGGCCGACGGTGTGCTCACCGACGAGCACCTGCGGGCCGGCGGACATCCGGAGGTGGTCGCGGTCGGCGACGTCGCCCGCTTCCCCAACGCCCGCTACGACGGCGTACCGCGCCGTGTCGAGCACTGGTCGATCCCCACCGACACCGCCAAGCATGCCGCGAAGACGCTGGCCGCTCATCTGGCCGGTGGGAACACGGAGTTGGCGCCCTTCGCGCCGCTGCCCACCTTCTGGAGCGACCAGCACGACTTCCGGCTCCAGTCGTTCGGGGCGCCCGGTCTTGGCCTCGACGACGTGCGAGTGCTGGACGGCGAGCCGGACGGTGACGTCCTCGTCGGTTACCACGTCGACGACCGACTCGTCGGCGTTGTCGCGCTCGGCGGCCAAGCGGCCGCGATGCGTGCCGCCAAGTATCGCGCCCACCTGCTCAAACAGCCCGCCCTCACCGCGTAAGGAGTTCCAAGTGGCCAGTCTCCGTGGTTACTTCCATCCCAAGACGGCGAGTGGTGCCTCGTCGCTGATTCCGTCGCCGCCGTGGCGTTACTCCGGTGATCTGTTGACCGTCGAGTACCGCACAGATCCCTCACGGGTGCGTGAACTGCTGCCCGAGCCGCTGGAGTTGGCCGACGACGACCCGGGTGCGGTAGCGCTGATCTGGGCCGACTGGCAGTCCTGCTCGGAGTCCGGGGACGAGCTGCTGGATCCGGTGCTCTCCCAGTACAAGGAGGCCTTCGCGGTCGTGCGCTGCAAGTTCCGGGGACAGACGTACTCGCGCTGTGTGTACATCTGGGTCGACAAGGACTTCGCTATCGCCCGGGGGCTGCACCAGGGCTATCCGAAGAAGCTCGGGTCCATCCATCAGACGCGGCCTCATCTGTATGGGCCCGCTCCGCGGATCGAGGCGGGGGCGCGGTTCGGGGCGACGTTGGCTGCGGCGGACCGGCGGTTGGCCCAGGCCGTGGTCACGCTGCGGGAGCCATCGGGGACGAACGGGTTCGTCAATGGGCATCCCATGGCGCATCACCGGTGGCTGCCGTCCATTGAGAAGGGCAAGGGGCTCGCTCTGGATGAGCTGATCGAGTCGGGGGCGGCGTCTTTTGAGGGCGGACAGCCCTGGGTCGGTGACGCGGAGTTGGAGTTGTTCGAGGCGCCCACGGAGGAGCTTGCGCGGCTGGAGGTTCGGGAGCCGATTGCTGCGTACTATCGGCAGGTTGGGGTGGTTTGGGATGGCGGTCGACTGCTGGAGTCCGGTACGTCGGGAGCGTCTGCCGAGTGAGGTCGATGGCTGGCTGCGGGTCGTTCGTGGCTGGTCGCTCCCCCACTCTCGGCTTCGCTCGAGCGGGGGGACCCCCATCGCGGCGGAGCCGCATGTCGATACCGCCCCGCGCCCCTTGAGAGCGCAACCCCAACTCCTCGTACAGATGGAGCCCTAGTCATGCCTGACCACATCACCGTCGCCGGAGTCACCGTCGACACCCGGCAATGGATCGGCGGCCAACGCGTCGCCTCCGCCGACACCTTCACCGATCTCTCTCCGATCGACGGAAGCGTCCTCGGCGAGATCAGCCGCGGCACCCCTGCGGAGGCCGCCGCCGCCGTGGCCGCCGCCAAGGCCGCCTTCCCCGCCTGGGCCGCAACCCCCCGCGCCGAACGCGCCCGCATCATGCACGCCGTCGCCGACGGCGTCGAGAAGCGGATCGAAGAGCTGGCCATCGTCGAGACCACAGACAACGGCGCCCTCCTCCGCTCCCACCGGCGGGGCGTCATGCCGCGCGTCGCCCACAACTTCCGTTTCTTCGCGGACTGGCTACTGAAGCTGGACCATGAGGACTTCGAGACCCGGGACCACACGAACCACGTGAGCTGGGACCCGGCGGGCCCCTCCGTACTGATCACTCCGTGGAACGCGCCGCTGATGCTGGCCACTTGGAAAGTCGCCCCTGCCCTGGCGGCCGGCAACACCGTGATCCTCAAACCGGCCGAGTGGTCCCCGCTGACCGCCTCGCTGCTCGCCGACATCGCCGCCCAGGCCGGGCTCCCCGCCGGTGTCCTCAACGTCGTCCAGGGGTACGGCGCCGAGATCGGCGACACCCTGACCTCGCACCCGGACGTGCGCCGGATCAGCTTCACGGGGTCGGTGCCGACGGCGCGTCGAATCGCTGCCTCCGCCGCGCCGAACCTCACCCCGCTCAGTCTCGAACTCGGTGGCAAATCACCCCTGTTGGTATTCGCCGACGCCGATCTGGACCTCGCCGTCGACCTCGCGGTCGAGCAGTACGACAACGCCGGGCAGGTCTGCCTCGCCGCGACCCGCATCCTCGTCGAGCAGCCGGTCGCCGAGGAGTTCACGCGCCGTTTCGTGGAGAAGGCGGCGCGTTTGCAGCAGGGCGACCCGCGGGAGGAAGCCACCGACATCGGCCCCAACATCCACCCACGGCAGTTGGAGAAGATCGACGGATTCGTGCAGCGGGCCGTCGGGGCCGGCGCGCGCGTCGTCATCGGCGGGCACCGCAAGGAGGGGCAGTACTACGCGCCGACGCTCCTCACGGATGTCGCCCAGGACTCGGAGATCGTCCAGAAGGAGGTCTTCGGGCCGGTACTGACCCTCCAGACCTTCGCCACCGAGGAAGAAGCCGTCCACCTCGCCAACGGCACCCGCTTCGGGCTCGCCGCAACCCTCGCCACCGGCGACCAGGAGCGCGCCGAACGCGTCAGCGCCCAGCTGGTGGCGGGGACGGTCTGGGTCAACTGCTTCTTCGTACGTGACCTCCAGGCACCCTTCGGCGGGTCCCGCCTCTCCGGTGTCGGTCGTGAGGGCGGCACCTGGAGCTTCGACTTCTACTGCGACCTGAAGAACACCGTGACCGCCCCGAACGGATGGAAGAACCATGGGTGAGATCGTCGGGGCGGGACTTCTCGCCCACGTGCCCACCATCGTGCTCCCGGAGTCCGACCG
Source organism: Streptomyces vastus (assembly GCF_039532825.1). NCBI lineage: Bacteria > Bacillati > Actinomycetota > Actinomycetes > Kitasatosporales > Streptomycetaceae > Streptomyces > Streptomyces vastus. The sequence continues at coordinate 439,830 of NZ_BAAASJ010000125.1, read as the reverse complement.
GCTGCAGCTGAACGAGGGCAAGGAGATCACCCTCGTCACCGGGCTCCAACAGCTCCGCAGGGACGTCTTCGAGAGCGATGCCGCCAACGAGTACGACACCGTCGTCGTCCTCGACTCCCACTGGGCCACCACCGTCGAGTTCGTCATCGCCGCCCAGCAGCGGCGCGCGGGCCTGTTCACGTCCGAGGAACTGCCGCGCGGCATGTGCCGGATGCCGTACGACTTCCCCGGCGATCCCGAACTCGCCCGCAACGTCGAGAAGTTCGCCGACAAGCACGGCACCTGGATCACCGCGATCGACGACGAGTACCTGCCGGTCTACTACGCCACCATCAACCTGTGGAAGTTCCTCGGCGAGGGGCTTGAGGACAAGCGGTGGGTGACCATCGGTGTCTGCCAGACCGGCGACATGGAGGACCACCTGCGCCTCGGGCGTGCGCTCGCGGACGGCATCGCCGCCACCCCCGGGCGGCGGGTCCTGCTCATCGCCTCGGGCGCGCTGTCGCACACCTTCTGGCCGCTGCGCGAGATCCGCGACCACGAGGCCAGCGACCCTGTGCACATCCGCACGCCGGAGGCCCGCGAGGCCGACTACGAACGCATCGCCTGGTTCAAGGAGGGCCGCCACGACAAGGTCCTCGACCGCATGGACGAATTCTGGAAGTTCAAGCCGGAGGCGAAGTTCTTCCACTACCTGATGATGGCCGGCGCGCTCGGCGAGCAGGCGTGCGTCGCGAAGGCCCGCCAGTACGGCGAGTACGAGAACTCCGTCGGCACCGGCCAGGTCCACCTGTGGTTCGACCGCCCTGCCGACGGCTGGACCGGAAACGGCCTGCCCACCCCCGCCGCTCAATCCTGACCAGGAGAATCGCCATGCCCGAATACCGCCGCATCCTGCTCGACGGCGCCGCCGTCCAGGTCACCGTCGACGGGGACGAACTCGTCGCCGGGGACGGCCGCCGTGTGAAGACCGACGACGCCCGGCATCTGCCCCCGGTCGTCCCCTCCAAGGTGATCGCCGTCCACCTCAACCACCGCAGCCGCGTCGACGAGTTCCGGATCCAACTCCCCGACACGCCCACCTACTTCCACAAGCCGACCTCCGCCCTCAACTCCCACCAGGGCGCCGTCGTCCGCCCCGAGGGCTGCAAGTGGCTCAACTACGAGGGCGAGGTCGCCATCGTCATCGGGAAGACCGCGCGGAACATCTCCCCGGCCGAGGCGGGTGAGCACATCGCGGGCTACACCGTCGCCAACGACTACGGCCTGCACGACTTCCGCGACACCGACGCCGGCTCCATGCTCCGGGTGAAGGGCTCCGACACTCTCTGCCCACTCGGCCCGGGGCTCGTCACCGACTGGGACTTCCACGGCAAGCGGCTGCGCACGTACGTCAACGGCGAGGTCGTCCAGGACGGTTCGACCGACGAGATGAAGTGGGACATGCACTACCTCGTCGCCGACATCGCCCGCACCATCACCCTCCACCCCGGTGACGTGCTGCTGTCCGGCACCCCCGCCAACTCCCGCCCCGTACAGCCGGGTGACGTGGTCGAGGTGGAGGTCGAGGGGCTGGGCCGCCTCACCAACCACGTCGTCACCGGTCCGACGCCCGTCCGTACCGATGTCGGCGCGCAGCCCACCGAGTCCGAGGAGGTGCTGTCCACGGCGCTCGGCGGTGACTGGGAGTTCCGTGGCATCCGTCCGCCCAAGCGGTGAACGGACGGCCGGGTATGGTCAACGGCATGACCGAGTCCGCCGAGCAGCCCGAAGGTCGTGAGCCGCGCAGGCGCATGAACTACGGGGAGGGCCGGGAGGCCCTGCTCAACGCCGCCGTGCGGGTCGTGGCGCGGGGCGGGCTGCGCAAGCTCACCTACCGGGCCGTCGCGCAGGAGGCGGGGACCACGCACGGGCTGGTCGTCCACCACTTCGGCTCGCGCGACGCGCTGATCGAGGAGGCGCTCGCCCACGCGATCCGCACCTCGCTGAGCACCAGCGCGCTCGAACCCGGTACCGGCAAGGTCGCCGACTTCTCGGTCGGGCTCGCCGAGATGGTCACGGCGGATCCGGACATACAGGCGTTCCAGTACGAGCTGCTGCTGGAGTCACGGCGGCGGCCGGAGCTGCTGCCGCAGATCCGCGCGCTGTACGACGCCTACTTCGACGCCACCAAGCGCGAGCTGTCCCGGATCCTCCCCCACGACGCAGGCCACCCCTTGACCCGGTTGGTCTTCGCGGCCCTTGACGGGATCGTGCTGCACCAGCTCGTCTTCGGCGAGCCCGAGACCACCGACGCGGCCGTCGAGGAGCTGCGCCACCTGCTCCGGCTCCTCGAAGCCGAAGCCGAAGCCGAAGGCGACACCGGCTCGGTGGACCGCTAGGCAAGGTCCAGCGGTCCGTCCCGACTGGGCATTTGGGCCTCGTTTGCGCTGCTCAGAAACGCGCTGAGGACAACTCCGGCGGAAATCCCGGAGCTCCCCCTTGTCAAACGGATAGTTCCAGCCCACCATGGGGCAACTCGTTTGGCCTGAAACGACCCTCCTCATTATCTGGCAGGTGATCCGAGTGGACAGTCAGACAGCGGTCAGCAACCAGGCCGCGCCCGACGTCTCCACCACAGGCAGGCTCAAGCCCAACTCCCTCGGCGTCCTGGGCATCCTCTTCTTCGTTCTGTCCGCCCAGGCGCCCCTCACCGGCGTCGCGGGCGCCGTCCCCCTCTCCGTCGCTCTCGGCAACGGCCCCGGCACCCCTGCCACCTACGTGGCGGCCGGGGTGGTCACCCTGCTGTTCTCGGTCGGCTTCGTGGCCATGGGCCGGCACGTGGTGAACGCCGGCGCCTTCTACACGTACATCGGCAAGGGCCTCGGCCGGTACGTCGGCACCGGCAGCGCCGGCGTCGCTCTTCTTGCCTACTGTGTGATCCAGGCCGCCATATACGGCCTGTACGGAGCGACCGTGAGCGGCCTGCTGGCACACCACACGGGTGCAGACGTGCCCTGGTGGGTGTGCGCCCTGGTCACCATGGTGATCGTCCAGATCCTGGGAGCCGCGGGCATCGAGATGGGCGCCAAAGTGCTGGCGGTCTTCGTCCTGGCGGAGTTCAGCATCCTCAGCGCCTTCGCACTCGTCACCTTCGTCCAGGGCGGTGGGTCCGAGGGGCTCGCCTTCAGTGAGTCCTTCTCACCGGTTGCGGCGCTCGACGGTGCCCCGGGAGTGGCGCTGATGTTCTCCGTCGCCTCATTGATCGGTTTCGAGGCCACCGCGATCTACGGCGAGGAGGCGCGCGAGCCCCGCAGGACGGTACCCCGGGCCACCTATCTGGCCGTCGCCCTCGTCACCGGCTTCTTCGCCTTCGCCTCCTGGATGCTGATCTCCGCCCACGGCCCCTCGAACGCGACCGCGGCTGCCGGCAAAGCGCTGGAGAGCGGCGACTCGACGGCCTTCGTCTTCGCACCCATCGCCGACCAGTTCGGCCCCTGGGTCAACGACGTCCTGCCCATCCTGCTGGCCACCTCGCTCTTCGCGGGCATCCTCGCCTTCCATAACTCCGCCAGCCGCTACCTTTTCTCCCTCAGCCGCGACGGGCTGCTGCCCCGCAAGTTGACGTCGATCAACCGCCGCCACTCCCCGGGCGTGGCAGGCGCCGTCCAGACGGCCATCGCCGTCCTGCTCGTGATCCCCTTCGCGCTGGCCGACAAGGACCCGGTCCTGACCCTGTTCTCCTGGGGCAGCGGAGTGGCAGTCCTGGGGTTCATGGTCCTCTACCTCCTGACCTCCGTCTCCGTGATCGCCTTCTTCCGCCGGGAACGCCTGGACACCCGGCCCTGGAACACACTGATCGCCCCGGCTCTGGGCGCACTCGGCATCGTCGGCGCGATCTGGCTGATCGTCGAGAACTTCCCCACGCTCATCGGCGGCGAACGGAGCACCGCCATCTGGCTGCAGCTCGCCGTCCCGGCCGTCCTGGTCGCGGGAGTGGTTGCGGCCCGGTTGACGCGCGGCAGGGCGGCGGTCGTCGGCTGACGCACGGCGAGGAGGCTGCCACGGTGACGTACGCCGTCTGTGCGGCCCGGCCCAGGACGGGACCGGGCCGCACGGGCGCCGCCCTTCAGCCCGTCGCGCAGGCGACCCGGTCGTGGAAACCGTCGGCCACGTGGCAGGCGCTCGCCCGAGCAGCCGACTGCATGGCGAGGATCCGGGCGAGCAGTTCGCCGGGGTCCATGCAGTCCCGCAGGCGTTGCCGTGCACTGCCGTTCGCCGACCGGCGGGATCTTGTGACGGTCACTTCCGAAACCATATCGTTTGGGTTCAAATAATAATCATGCCGTGAGCTGGAGGCCACGTATGCCGGACATCACCCACGACGAGTGGCTGCGCCGCGCCAAGACCTTCGAGGTGTCCGGCGCCCACCACATCGACGGCGCCGACGAGGACGGCGGGGGAGGGGTCTTCGCGGCCGTTTCCCCCCGGGACGGTCAAGTGGTGACCGAGATCGCCGACGGGGGTGCCGCCGAGGTGGATGCGGCCGTGGCCGCCGCCCGCCGGGCTTTCGACACCGGTCCCTGGCCGCGCCTGGCGCCGGCCGAGCGGGGCCGGGTGCTTGTGCGGATCGCCGATCTGTTGGAGGAGCGGCGCGAGGCTCTCGCGCTCGCCGTCAGCCTGGAGATGGGCAAGCCGATCACGGACGCGTACGACATCGAACTGCGCGCCGCCATCAACACCTTCCGCTGGTACGGGCAGCTGGCGGACAAGCTCACCGACGAGTCCCCCCACAGCGCGCCGGACGCCCTCGCACTGATCACCCGGGAACCGTCCGGTGTCGTGGGCGCGGTCGTGCCCTGGAACTTCCCGCTCACCCTGGCGAGTTGGAAGATCGCCCCGGCGCTGGCCGCGGGGTGCACGGTCGTACTCAAGCCATCCGAGAACTCGCCGCTGTCCGCCCTCCTCCTGGGCCGGCTCGCCACCGAGGCCGGGCTGCCGCCGGGTGTGCTCAACGTCGTCAACGGCAACGGCCCGGTCGCCGGCCGGGCCCTCGGTCTGCACCCGGACGTGGACGTCCTCGCCTTCACCGGCTCCACCGCCGTCGGCCGCCACTTCCTGCGCTACGCGGCCGACTCCAACCTCAAGCGCGTCTGGCTGGAACTGGGCGGCAAGTCGCCCAACATCATCCTTCCCGACGCCCCCGACCTGGAGAAGGCCGCCGCGACCGCCGCCTGGGGCATCTTCTTCAACCAGGGCGAGATGTGCACCGCCCCCTCCCGGTTGCTGGTGCACTCCTCGATCGCCGAACGCGTCGTCGAGGCCGTCGTGGCGCGCGCCCGGCAACTGCGCGTCGGCGACCCCCTCGACCCGGCCACCGAGATGGGCGCCCTGGTCGGCGAGGCCCACCTGAGCCGCGTACGAGACCACATCGGCACCGGTCTGGACGAAGGCGCCCGGCTGCGCGCCGGCGGCCGGCGCATCCTCACCGGCACGGGAGGCACGTACCTCGAACCGACCGTCTTCGACCGGGTGGAGTCCGGCATGCGGCTGGCCCGCGAGGAGATCTTCGGGCCCGTCCTGTCCGTGCTCGCCTTCGACGACCTGGACGAGGCGGTACGGCTCGCCAACGCCACCGAGTACGGCCTCGCCGCCGGCCTGTGGACCTCCGATCTGTCCACCGCCCACCGGGTCTCGCGGGCGCTGAAGGCCGGCACGGTCTGGGTCAACTGCTACGAGGAGGGCGACCTGACCGTCCCCTTCGGCGGTATGAAGCAGTCGGGCAACGGCCGGGACAAGTCCGTCCACGCCATCGAGAAGTACACCGAACTCAAGACCACCTGGATCCAGCTGTGACCTCCAGTCCGGCCCGCCCCCTCATCGCGATCCCCGCCCGATTCGCCGCCACCACCTCCGCCCTGCGCCACGCCGCCGAGGTCAATGCCCGCGCCCTGATCGAGTCCGTATGGCGGGCAGGCGGTGAACCGGTGAGCCTGCACCCCGCCGACACCGATGTGACGGCCCGCCTCGCCCGCTTCGACGGGGTCCTGCTCCCCGGCGGCGGCGACCTCGCCCCGCACCGGTACGGCGCCACCGACACACACGACAGCGTCTACGACGTCGACGACCTCCAGGACACCTTCGACCTCCAAGTCGCCCGGCGGGCGCTGGAGTCGGGCCTGCCACTGCTGGCGGTCTGCCGAGGCATGCAGGTCGTCAACGTCGCCCTGGGCGGCACCCTGGAACAGGACATGGGCGGCCCGCAGCGCGAACACCGGCACCTCGTTCATCCGGTGGCGATCCGGCGCGGCACGCTGCTGGAACAGGCCACCGGAGCGGAGAAGGCCGAAGCCTCCTGCTACCACCACCAGCGAGTGGACCGACTCGGAGAGGGCCTGGAGGTCACCGCACGGGCAGCCGACGGCACCCCGGAAGGCCTCGAACTCCCCGGAGCACGCGGTTGGTTCACCGCCGTCCAGTGGCACCCCGAGGACACCGCGCACGAGGACGCCGCCCAGCACGGTCTCTTCGCGGGGCTTGTGCGAGCGGCCCGCTGACGCTCACAGCGAAGGGCTCTCAGCCCTTCGGGCGCCGCCCGCTGCGGCGAGGCGCGGGCTCTGCCCCGTTCAGCAGCGACTGGCGGCGCTCCTCGCCGTTCTCCTCGACCTGCAGCACAACGCGCCGCAGGTCCTCGGCCAGACTCCGGCACTCCTCATCCGTCAACTGCCCAGTGACGAACGCCTCCTCCTCGTTGAACTGCGGGAACAGCCGCCGCATCAGCCGCTCACCCTCATCGGTGAGGCTCAGCAGGACCAGCCTCCCGTCCGAGGGGTGCCCCGCCCTGCTGAGCAGCCCGCGCGATTCCAGCGTGCGCGACACCCCGGTGAGCGTCCCCTTGGAGATGCCGGCCTCCTCGGCCACATGCCGGGTCTCCGACTCGCCCCACACCCACACGACCCACAGCACCACGAAAGCCGTCCAGGTCAGATCGGAGCCGCGCAGCACGGAGTTCTCCAGGTGCTGGCGCACCGCCGAGGCGGCCCGGTAGATGTTGGCCACGGCCGCCATCTGGTCCCGGCGGATCGGGATGCCGCCGAGTTTCGCCGCGGCGAGCTTCTCGGCTTCGGTGATGGATCGCTGGCCGGGCACGGGCGCTCCCTCGTTGTGTATTGACCGTTCGGCCTCAAATTGTACGAAGAGAGTGTCCGAGGGCGATGTGCGCCCTCGGACACTCTTCTGGGTGTCACAACCGCGTGGCGCTCAGCGCTCGTGGACGACGCGTCCGTCGAACACCGTCAAGTCCACCTCCGCGTCCGTGATTTCGTGGGGGTCCAGTTCCAGCAGTGGACGATCCAGTACGCACAGATCCGCGACCTTGCCGACTTCGATGGACCCCTTCCACTCCTCAGCGAAGTCCTGACGGGCCGCAGTGACCGTGTACGCACGCAGGGCCTCGGCGAGGTCCACACACTGTTCCGGGCCGCTGCGCCGGCCGCTCGCCTTCGACTCCCGCAGCATCATCGCGGCCACTCCCTGCCGCCAGTCGGGCTCCGTGATCGGCGCGTCGGAGCTGGCGCAGACCGCGACGCCGGCCTCGACGGCGGACCTCACGGGCCACTGGTAGGCGGAGCGTTCGGCACCCACCACCTCGTCCATCAGGTCGGAGATGGTCCACTTGATGGCCGGGTTCATGTTGATGCCGTAACCGTGTGCGGCGAGCTTCGCGAGGCTGCCGGCGCCGATGAAGTCACCGTGGATGACGTAGTGCCGGGCGTCGGGCCGGGGTGCCGCCTCGTCGGCCGCGACGAACGCGTCCACGACCGTGTCGATGGCCCGGTCTCCGGTGACGTGCACGCCCAGCTGGAAGCCCGCCTCGTGGGCGATCCGGATCATCTCGCGCAGCTCGTCGACCTGGAGCGCGGGAGTGTCGCCGTGCACGCACAGCGCGCCGTGGCCGCCGTCGGCGTACGGCTCGTTCATCCAGGCCGTACGGTTCGGCGGTACTCCGTCGGCGAAGATCTTGACGCCGATGGCGCGCAGGAGCCGCGGGTCGGCCGACTCCGGGCGCCGCAGTTCGGCCAGGCCCTTGCGTACGTCGTCCGCAGAGCCGCCCATCGGCGCGGGCAGCAGCAGGACGCTGACCCGGGCCTCGAGGCCGCCGGTGGCCGCGAGGTCGGCGTATGCGGTCCAGTTGTCGGTGCTCAGCCCGCCGAAGAGGGTCGTGGCGCCGCCGGGGCCGAGGCCGGGCTCGGTGTAGCTGGTGATGCCGCGCGAGTGGAGTTCGGCGATCACGTTCCGGATGGCCTGGCGGCGCTGGGCGACGGTGGGGGAGGGGAGCGCGGCCTGGACGAGCCCCTGGGCGGCCTCGCGCAGGATGCCGGCGGGCTCGCCGTCCGGGTCGAGGTCGATGACGCCGCCCGACGGGGGCACACTCGACGCGTCGATGCCGCACTGGCGCAGGGCCGCGCTGTTGACCCACACCATGTGCGCGGAGAAGTCGGTCAGGCAGACCGGGTTGTCCGGCGCCACGATGTCGAGATCCCGGCGGTGCGGGAAGCGACGGGGGTCGGCGAGACACTCCGCCAGGTAGCCGGGGTCCCAGCCGAGGCCGATGATCCACTCGCCGGGCCGGGAGGCCTGCACCTCACTCCGCACGGCGGCGGCGATGTCGGCGATCGACGCCACCGCCGGATGGCCGACGGCGATGGCGAAGGGCGGCTTGGTCATGCCGTACGCGGCCCCGTGCAGGTGGGAGTCGTTGATTCCGGGCAGTACGGTCCGGCCGCCCAGTTCGACGACGCGCGTGCCGGGCCCGGCCAGGGCGCGGATCTCGGCGTCGGTGGCGACGGCAACGATGGTCCGGCCGCGCACGGCCACGCCTTCGGCCACGGTGAAGCCGTCGTCGACGGTCAGGACCTGGCCGCCGGTCAGGATGAGGGTGGGGGCGCTGTCGCTCACGCGGAACCTCTCTGGGACGTGAAGGTCGTAACGTCTCTGGGACGGGAGGGTCGTAGGACGGGTCACCGCGTCAGCCGCGGACCGAAGTAGGCGAGCGCCGCGCCCGCCACCAGGGCGACGCCCTGGGCCATCTGCTGCCAGAACGTCGGCACGTTCAGCAGCGTCAGCCCGTTCTGCAGACAGCCCAGGAACAGTACGCCGAGCAGCACTCCGAAGACGGACCCCGAGCCGCCGGTGAGTGCGACTCCGCCGAGCAGGACCGCGGTGAGCACGGTCAGCTCGAAGCCGGCCCCCGAGGTTCCGGCGACCGCACTGTCCAGTACGGACGCCTTGATCGCGCCGGCCAGCGCCGCCGCGACCGCGGTCACGACGAACAGTGCGAAGGGCGTACGGCGGACGCTGATGCCGGAGAGATAGGCGGCCTCCCGGTTGACGCCGATGGCGAAGACGTGCCGCCCGGCCGGCGTGAGCGCCAAGAACAGCGCACCCGCCACAAGCACCAGGAGCGCGATGAAGACCGGCGCGTCGATCCCGGCGACACGCGCCCCGCCGAGCCAGGCGAACCCCGAGCCGAAGCTGCTCAGCGGCAGCGGGAAGAGCTGCTGCGCGAGGCCGCGCACCGCGGCCAGCATGCCCAGCGTCACGATGAACGAGGAGAGCCCCAGATAGCAGCACAGGACGCCGTTCACTGCGCCCACCGCCGCACCCACGGCGAGTGCGCCGAGCACGGCGACGACCGGTGACTGGTGTTGCGGCCCGGCGAGCCAGCCGGCGACCAGCCCGCCCAGAGCGACAGTGGAGCCGACCGACAGATCGAGGTAACCGCTGATGACCAGCAGCGCCAGAGGCACGGCCACGAGGGTGAGGGTGGCCGCGTCGGTGGCGATCCCGCGCAGGTTGCCCCCGTCGAGGAAGCTTCCGGTCGTCAGCTGGAACAGCAGCACCATCAGGACGAGGACGACGATCAGCGGATGTCGCCGCACGGCGTCGAGTCCGCTGCCGGCCAGGGCGCGCGGGCCCGTGACGAGGCGGTCGGCGGGGGAGGTGGTCGCGGTGGTCATGCCGCTCCTCTCGAGGTCGCGGGGTCGGGGTCGTGGACGGCCGACAGGAGCGCGGCCTCGGTGAGTTCGGCGCCGCTGAGCTCGCCGACGATCCGGCCGCCGGAGACGATCAGGCAGCGGTGGGCGAGCGCGACGACCTCCTCCGGATCACTGGAGGCGAACAGCACGGCGGTGCCGCGCTGCCCGGCGAGCGAGGAGACGACCTGGTAGATCTCCTGCCGGGCGCCCACGTCGACGCCTTGGGTGGGCTCGTCGAGGAGCAGGACGTCGACGTCGTGCGCCTCGTTGATCCAGCGGCCGAGGACGAGCTTCTGCTGGTTCCCGCCGGAAAAGGCGGCCGCCGGCAGGCCCGGCCGCGCCGGACGCAGCCCCACGGCGTCGCACAGCGCGCCGAAGATCCGCCGCTCGGCGCGCAGTGCCCGTACGCCGCGCCGGGCGAGCGGACGGATCGCCGGCAGCAGCGCGTTGTCCTGCGCGCTCAGCACCGGGAACAGGCCCTGTCTGCGTCGGTCCGCCGGTACGAGGGCGATCCCCGCGGCCAGTGCGTCGGCAGGCCTGGTGGCTTCGACGGCACGGTCTTTGACGCGCACCGTCCCACCCGATGCGCGGCGCCTGCCGAAGAGCGTCTCCAGGACGCGCGTACGACCGGAACCGATGAGTCCGAACAGGCCGACGATCTCGCCCTCGGCCACGTCCACGTCGACGGGACCGAACCCGGGGCCCCGCAGGCCGTCCACCGTGAGGCGGGGCGGGCGAGGCGCGCCGGAGTCCGTCGGGGCGCCTGCTGTCGGGCCAGGCGAGAGAGGAGACGCCGGGCCGACGATCGCGTCGACCAACTCCTGCCGGCTCCGCCCCGACACCTCCGCCTGATGCGTCACACGCCCGTCCCGCAGCACCGTCACGGCGTCCGCAAGCCGCTCCACCTCGGCCAGCAGATGAGTGACGTACACGATGGCCAGCCCCTGGGTGCGCAGGTCCTCCACCCGCTCGGCCAGCGCGTCGCTCTCGGCCCCGGACAGGGCGGCGGTGGGCTCGTCCAGGACGAGGACCGAGGCGCTGCGGCTGAGCGCCTTGGCGATCTCCACCAACTGCCGTTGTCCCATGGGTAGTTCGCCCACCCGGTCGCGAGGGGAGCAGTTCGCCGCCACCCGCTGGAGCAGTCCGGCCGCGACGTCCTCCTGGGCCCGGCGGTCGATCCGGCCGTACTTGGTCCACTCCTGGCCGAGGAAGATGTTCTCGGCCACCGTCAGGGAGTCGACGACGCTGAGCGTCTGGAAGATGATCGCCACTCCGGCGGCGATCGACTCGCGCGGGCTCAGCCGTGTGTGGCTGCTGCCACCCACCTCGATCGTGCCCGCGTCCGGCGGGAAGGCCCCGCCTAGGCACTTGATCAGGGTGGACTTGCCGGCGCCGTTGTGGCCGAGGAGGGCGTGCACCTGGCCCGCCGGGACGGTGAGGTCCACGTCGTCCAACGCCCGGACCCCGCCGAAGGACTTGCTGAGTCCGCGGATGCGGAGATTCGGTTCCGTCATGCCTGCCATGCCTGTCCTGTCATGCCTGCCATGCCCGTCACACCGGCCGCCTAGGAGTTCTGCGCGAGCAGGTCGTCGATCCGCGCGGTGTCGGCGTGCTGGACGAGCGAGATCGGCAACTGGGCGCTGGGGTTCGCCTTTCCGGCGGCGACAGCCCGCGGCACGTCGACGATGGCGTCAGCGATGTCCTGCGGCGCCAGCGCGGCCGAGGCCCGGTAGAACGTGCCCTGCTTGATGGCGAGGAGGGAAGGAGCGGAGCCGTCCTGCCCGCCGACGAAGGTCTTCGCGTCGGCCTTTGCCCGCCCCGTTTGCTGGAGGGCCTTGAAGCCGCCGTACGCGGCGGCGTCCGTGACCCCGAGGACGATGTTGAGGTCGGGGTGCTTGGCGAGGATGGCCCGGGTCTTCGAGAGCCCGGTGTCCGGGTCGATGGCCTGCTCCTTCGCGACCACGTCGACACCGGGCGCGTTCTGGGTGAAGGCGTCGATCATGCCCTTGGTGCGCTCGCGGCCCAGCTGGATCGTGCCGTCGGTGAGGAACGCGATCTTGCCCTTGCCGCCGAGCCGCTCGTTGGCCCACTGCGCGGCGGCCTCCCCGAGCAGAGTGCCGCCCTTGAGGAAGCTGAACTGGATGTCCGCACTCTGGTGTTGCAGTGTTCCGCCGTACGTCACCCAGATCAGCCCGGCGTCCAGCGCCCGCTTGGCGGTGGCCTCGGTGGCCTCGAAGACCATCGGGAACGACACGATGGCCGGGACCTTCTGCGAGACCCAGGCGCTCAGATTGGTGGCCTGAGTGTCGGCGCTGCTCGCGTCGCTCGTGGTGAGCAGGGTGATGCCGTGCTGCTTCGCGGCTTTGGTGGAGAGTTTCACCAGCGTCGAGTACAGGGGGAGCTGGGTGAACGGATAGTCCAGGCCGATCTTGGTGAGGGTCTTCGCCCCCGGCGACGAGCCGGCGGCCGCGGCGGTCGAGCCGGCGCCGTCGTCCGGTGCCGAACATCCCGTGGCGGTCAGTGCGGTGGCCGCCGTGATGCCGCCGGACCATGCGAGGAACTGCCGGCGTGAGGCCGTGGACACGGCCTGCGGGAATCTGGTCATGGCGAGGCTCTCCCAGGTGAACGGGCCCGTCACGGCGGGCGTCCGGCTGTGCCGAACAGGAAAGCCCCGGAGCACGTGCCTGACCATCCGTACAAATACCGACTCTTCGAGCGCCTGGGCGCCGACCAGGGGGCCCGGTTGCGGAATGGTAAACGGCTTGTCCGGCGCCCTGGAGCGACTTATCGTTAGGGCCCAAACAATCGGTCCAGGCAATCGGAATCGGGTCTGGGCATCGGTCTGGGCAATCGGTTCAAGCAATCGGTCCGAACAATCTCCGTAGCGACAAGAGCCGTCGGGAGGCTCGCATGCTCGGCCACCAGCAGATCGCCGCCGCGACGCGCATCGGCATGCTCACGCGCGAGCGCGACACCACCACGGCCTGCGCCCAGGCACTGCAGGAACTCGGCCGCGCCCTCCCCTTCGACGCAGCGTCCCTGCTCGGCATCGACCCCGTCTCCGGGGCGCACCTGCAGATCGCCGGTGTCGGTTACTCCGCAGCGGCCTCGCAGGCCCTGGCCGCCGAGTTCGTCTCGACCCCGTGGTACGCCAACGTCGTACGACAGGAGCTGCCGCGCTCCATTTCCGAGGACGCCGACGATCCCGGAACGCGCTTCAGGCACGGCTGGTTCTACGCCGAGCGGATCCGCCCCGCCGGCTTTCGTGACGGGCTGACCGGGGCGCTGCGTCACCAAGGGCGCCTCGTCGGCCTGATCCACCTCTCCGCAGAAGGCGCGGACGTCTACGACACCGAGGCGCGACAACTACTCGCCTCGATCCTGCCCGCACTGGGCGCCCTCGCCGACCCCACCGCACACGCCGGTGGCTTCCACGAACTCCCGGCGGGGGCGGCGGCGAACCTCGTCACCCCCGACGGCGTCATCGGCCTGCCGGGCCGGGCGCCCGCCAGGGCACTGGACGACGAGGACTTCCGGCGGCTCACGGAGGCGTTCACCCTCTCGCGAGGGCAGCGGCTGCGGGCGCTGTGGCCGGTCGGGTCCGGATGGTGCCGGGTGGTGCTGCAACGGTGCACGGCGGGTCCGGCGGCACGCGAGGCGGTCCTGGTGTACGAGGAGCGCGCCGAGCTGCCGTACGGCCTGAGCCCGCGCGAACTCGAAGTCCTCACGCGAGCCGCCCGGGGCCAGACCAACCAGGCCATCGCGCAGGCCCTGTTCCTGTCACCACGCACGGTGCACAGCCACATCGAGCACCTGCTGCGCAAGACCGGCTGCAGCTCCCGCGCCGAGGCAACGGCGCTCGCCGTGCGTGACGGTGTGGTGCGGCCCGCGCCCGAGGACGTCGAGTACTTCGTGGAGAGGGAACCCGGATGACCACCACACCCCGCATGCTGCTCGTCCTCAGCGAGAACTGGACCCTGACCGGTGGTCGCGCCGACCTGCCCAAGGCGGTCCGGTGGGCCCGCGAGGCCGAGGACGCGGGCTTTGACTCGGTGATGGTCAGCGAACACGTCGTGCTCGGCCCCGACGCGGGTGCCGACGGCATCATGGGCAACCCGCGCGACTACGCCCTCCCGGGCAACCAGGACCCGTACACCCCCTGGCCCAACTCGCTGCTCCTGCTCGCCGCCATCGCCTCCGTGACCGAACATCTGCGTCTGGCCGCCGCGGCCGTCCTCGCTCCGCTGCGCCATCCGCTGCTCATGGCGCGGGAGTTGGGCACCCTCGACCTGATCAGTGAGGGGCGGCTGCTGGTGCAGCCCACGGTCAGCTGGAGCCGGGACGAGTACGACGCCCTGGGAGTCCCCTTCGGCAGGCGGGGGCGGCTGCTCGACGAGCACCTGGACGTCTGGGCCAAGGCGTGGGGCCCGTCCCCGATCTCGCACGACAGCGAGCACTACCCGTTCCGGGACGTCTACTTCGAGCCCAAGGCGTACAGACCCGAGGGCCCGCGACTGTGGTTCGGCGGACAGCGCCTGCACGGCCCCGTCCTGCGCAGGCTCGTCCGGTACGGCCACGGCTTCCACCCACTGGGCAGGCCCACGCCGCAGGACATGCAGCTGCTCAAGGAAGCCATGGCGGCGGCCGGCCGGGACGTCACCGACCTGGAGATGATCGGCGGCACGCAGGCCGTCTTCCCCGACGACCGCTCCACGGCGGATCTCGGTGCGGCCCTGGCGTCGATCCCGGAACAACTGGAACGGGGCTTCACGACCTTCTGCATCAAGCCGAACCAGTTCATCGACGACCCGGACGGGGTCGGGGCGTTCTGCCATGACGTGATGCGGCGGGTGGCAGCGCTGACGGCGTAGCGCGGGCCGTCAGCGGCTTACTCGGCCCGGTGCGCTGTGGTGAGGATCTCGGTGTGGCCCACGAAGCCGTTCCGTACCCTGGTCCGAGAAGAAATAGCCCTTGACCTGCATTTGCAGGCAGGGAGCCGAATTCTGGGAGCGCTCAATGTTGCGTACCATGTTCAAGTCCAAGATCCACCGTGCCACGGTGACCCAAGCCGACCTGCACTACGTCGGGTCCGTGACCATCGACGCCGACCTGCTCGACGCCGCCGACCTGCTGCCCGGCGAGCTGGTCCACATCGTCGACATCACCAACGGCGCCCGCCTGGAGACGTACGTCATCGAGGGCGAGCGCGGCTCCGGCGTGATCGGCATCAACGGTGCGGCAGCCCACCTGGTGCACCCCGGCGACCTGGTGATCATCATCAGCTACGCCCAGGTCTCTGACGCCGAGGCCCGCGCCCTGCGCCCCCGGGTCGTGCACGTCGACGCCGGCAACCGGATCGTGGTCCTCGGTGCGGACCCCTCCGAGCCGGTGCCGGGCTCGGACCAGGAGCGCAGCCCGCAGGCCGTGCCCGCGGTCACCGTCTGACCGTCCATCCGGGCCCCGTGCGTCCCGCGACGGGGTGAGTGCGCGTCCGGCGCACGGGTACGCGTGGGACAAGTCCAGGGCCGACGTTCCACATGGCTGGAGGACACGATGACCCACCCGAACCCTGACCCCAACCGCCCGGGCCCTCCTCCGGGCCCGGGCCCCGACCGCCCGGAACCCCTGCCGGACCCGGTCCCCAACCCCAAGCCCCACCCGGTACCAGACCCCAGCCCGTCCCCGGTCCCGGAGCCTCCCGGCCCCGAACCACTGCCGAAGCCGGGGCCGCTGCAGCCGTAGAGGGCGAACAACACGTGGCCCGGTGCGGAACTCCCGCACCGGGCCACCATGTCAGCTCCGGTTCAGCAGGGGCGTGCCCCATAGGGGCGCGGGGCTGTATCGATTTGCGGCTCTGCCGCGTGGGCGCGACAAGCCACAACGAACCCGCAGTCGCCCCACTCCATTACCCCCGAGCTCTTAGCCGGCCACCTCAGTCCGATCCCCACCCCACAGGGTGTGGAACGACCCTTCCCGGTCCACACGCCGATACGTGTGCGCCCCAAAGAAGTCCCGCTGCCCCTGCGTAAGCGCCGCAGGCAACCGCTCCGCACGCAGAGCGTCGTAATACGTGAGAGCCGCGGCGAAGCCCGGCGTGGGAACGCCCTGCTGGACGGCCGTGGCGAGGACCGCCCGCCAGTCGTCCTGAGCCGCCCCGATCTCCTGGGCGAAGGTCGCGTCGGAGAGCAGGCTCGGCAGGTCCGGCCGGGTGTCGTACGCGGCCCGAATCCGATCCAGGAACGCCGCGCGAATAATGCACCCACCGCGCCAGAGCGAGGACACGGCACCCAGATCGACGTTCCAGTCGTACTCCGCGCTGCCCGCCGCGATCTTGTGGAAGCCCTGCGTGTACGACACGATCTTCGAGGCGTACAACGCCTGTTCCACCTGGTCGGCGAAGGCCGCCGCCTCCGACTCGCCGAGCGGCGTGGCCTTCGGCCCGGCGAGCCCGCGCGAGGCCTCCCGCAGCTCCGTGTGGCCCGAAAGCGACCGGGCGAAGACCGCCTCCGCGATGCCCGACACCGGCACACCCAGATCCAGTGCGATCTGCACGGTCCAGCGCCCCGTGCCCTTCTGCTCGGCCTGGTCCTGGACCACGTCCACGAAGGGCTTGCCCGTGGCCGCGTCCACGTGGGACAGCACCTCGGCAGTGATCTCGATCAGATAGGAGTCAAGGCGTCCGGTGTTCCAGGTGCGGAAGATGTCCGCGATCTGCGCGGGGGAGTAGCCCGCCACATCGCGCAGCAACTGGTACGCCTCACCGATCAGCTGCATGTCCGCGTACTCGATGCCGTTGTGCACCATCTTCACGAAGTGACCGGCACCGTCCGGACCGACATGGGAGACACAGGGCGAACCGTCGGCCGCCTTGGCCGAGATCTTCTCCAGCATCGGGCCCAGCGAGTCGTACGACTCCTTCGGGCCGCCCGGCATGATGCTCGGTCCGTTCAGAGCGCCTTCCTCGCCGCCGGAGACGCCCATGCCGACGAAGTGGATGCCCTGCTCGCGCAAGTCGCGCTCCCGGCGCCGGGTGTCCGCGAAGTGAGCGTTGCCCCCGTCGATGATCATGTCGCCGGGCTCCAGAAGCGGGGCGAACTCCTGGATCACCGCGTCGGTCGGGTCGCCGGCCTTCACCATGATCACCAGTCGGCGCGGGCGCTCCAGGGCGGCCACGAACTCCTTGGCGGTCTCGGCCGCGATGAAGTTCCCCTCGTTGCCGAACTCCTCGACCAGCGCGTGCGTGCGCGACGACGTCCGGTTGTGCAGGGCGACCGTGTACCCGTTGCGCGCGAAGTTACGGGCGAGATTGCGCCCCATGACCGCGAGACCCGTCACGCCGATCTGCGCTGAAGTGCTCATACGGTTGGCTCCTAAAAGGTCCTGAAAACGGTGGTGCTCGTCAGTATCGCCCCACTGACCATCCTGACTTGCCGACGATGTGTACGCATGGCGTGCCTTTCTGCCTCAGCCGATCCGCAACAACAGTGCATTACCGGTCACTTGGCGGGACAGAGCGGCTGATTGCCGCCTTGTCATGGCCTGTTCGCGGCGTTTACTTTTGCCCCCGCTGACGCATGTCGAGGGGGCTTACTCCATGGCCGTACGGGGCCGGCACCGCCGGTATCAGCCGAACAGGATCAACCGCGCCTCGCTGACGGTCACGGCGGGCGGCGCCGGAATGGCGATGCCCCTCATAGCCACCGGGGTTGCCGACGCGGCCGACGTGGACACCTGGAACAAGGTCGCCGCCTGCGAGTCCAGCAACAAGTGGGACATCAACACCGGCAACGGCTATTACGGCGGGCTGCAGTTCAGCCAGTCCACCTGGGAGGCCTTCGGCGGCACGGCCTACGCCGCACGTGCCGATCTCGCCACCAAGGACCAGCAGATCGCCATCGCCGAGAAGGTCCTCGATGGCCAGGGCCCCGGCGCCTGGCCGGTGTGCTCCGTGCGCGCGGGCCTCACCCGTGGCGGCGACACCCCCGACATCAACCCTTCGGGCACCGACCGCAAACCCCAGCGCACCGTCCGCGACGTACAGCCGCAGACCACGCCCCAGTCCCAGGCGGGCACCGCCGAGATGTACACCGTCGTTCGCGGCGACACGCTGTCCGGCATCGCAGGGTCGCGTGAAGTCCAGGGCGGCTGGCGGCAGTTGTACGACACCAACCGCAAGGCCATCGGAGCCGACCCGAACCTGATCGTCCCCGGCCAGCGGCTGAGCCTGCGCACCAAGGCCCCGGACAAGCCCGCCTCCCCTGCGCCGGTGTCCAACCCGACCGCTCCCGAGAAGCCCGAGAAGAAGGAAGAGCAGGCCGAGAGCAAGCCCGGTGAGTCGGCGCGTACCATCACCGCCCCGGTGGAGG
Source organism: Streptomyces vastus (assembly GCF_039532825.1). Classification (NCBI taxonomy): domain Bacteria; kingdom Bacillati; phylum Actinomycetota; class Actinomycetes; order Kitasatosporales; family Streptomycetaceae; genus Streptomyces; species Streptomyces vastus. The sequence goes on along the minus strand of NZ_BAAASJ010000125.1, from coordinate 421,448 downwards.
CCGGCGCCGGAACGCCGTACCGCGCGACGGGTTCCTCCTGGTCGAAGGGCTATCACACGGGTGTCGACTTCCCGGTGCCCACCGGCACCTCGGTCAAGTCGGTCGCCGTGGGCGAGGTGGTGACCTCGGGGTGGGGCGGATCCTTCGGCTACCAGGTGGTCATCAAGCACGCCGACGGCCGCTACACCCAGTACGCCCATCTGTCGGCGATCTCTGTGAAGGACGGGCAGAAAGTGGTGAGCGGGCAGCGCATCGGCCGCTCCGGCTCCACGGGCAACAGCTCGGGCCCGCATCTGCACTTCGAGGTGCGGACGGGGCCCGAATTCGGCAGCGACATCGATCCGGTCGCTTATCTGCGCAAGGGTGGCGTCAGCCTCTGACAGCTTCCGACGCGTACGCCTGATATCAGGTTTTGAGGCGGGAGCCGGCCACCAGCGGCATCGGGAGCAGCGGGATGTAGAGGCCCTCGTAGTACGGGCCTTGGTGCCGGGCCGGTTCGTCCGTGCCGTCCCGCCTATCGTCGCTCGGCGGCGGCCCATTGGACCCGGTGCGTGCCAGGCCGGCCGCCTCCCGCACGGCCACCGGGGTCGGCACGACGACCGCGGCGGGCGCGAGCGGCACCTCTTCCCGCACCGCCCCGGCCGCTTCCCGTACCGGCGCCGCCGCCGCGGCGACCAGCCCTGCCACCTCGGCGGTCCGCTGCTTGGGCAGCAGGGCCACAGCGTGGGCCGGAGCCCCGGGCACCATGGCGGGCTCGGCCGGAACCGGCTCCGTACGCTCCGTGCTGCTGATCCGCTCCGACGTCAGGAGGATGAGGCCGCCCGCCGCGATGACACCGCAGCCCAGCGCGAGGGCGGTGCCCGTCGAGCCGTAACGGAAGGTCTCGCCGAACATCGTGATGCCGACCGCGGCCGCCACCACAGGGTTCACCACCGTCAGTGTGGCCAGCGGCGCCGCTAGTCCCGCGCCCCGGTAGGAGGCCTGCGAGAGCAGCATGCCGGCCGTGGCCAGGACGCCGATCACCGCCAGGGCGGGCAGCTGGCCGAGCGTGAAGCCGCCCGTCCAGTCCACCGCGACCGTCTTCGTGAACACCGACGACATACCGAACGCGACACCGGAGGCGATCGCCAGCAGCACACTGCGCACCGCCGGGTGCCGGTGTGCCGCGCGGGCCGCCATCATCAGGCCCACCACCGCGCCGCCGGTGGCCAGCGCCACCGCCAGCTGCTGGGAGTTGTCCAGGGACTGCGAATCGGCCGTGCCGACCAGCGACAGCAGTCCGGCCAGGCCGACCGTCGCCATGATGGCGCCCCGCCAGGCTGTCGCACCGGCCTTGCGGCGAACGAAGAGAGCCGCCATGGGAAGCGCGAACACTATGGTCAGCGCGCCCAGCGGCTGCACCAGACTCAGAGGGCCGAAGGCGAGGGCCACAACGTGCAGCAGACCACCGAGGCCGATGAGACCCACCGCGGCCCACCAGGCGGGCCGGCGCATGGGAGCGTACGACTGATCCGGCGTCGCCGCGGCGACCCGTTCCTGCACGATCGCGCCACCGGCGTAGGCGACGGCGGACACGAGCGAAAGCAGCACAGACAGTGCGAGGGCGCTCACGGGTCCCTCCTCTGCGTCTGGCTGGCGCGCTCCGGCCGACGGGGAGTCCGGCGCGGCGAACGGTCGGTTTTCATGGTGAATACGATGCCCTTCGAAGGCGCTCGCGTCGTCGTCCTTGAGCAGGCATTGGGTCCTACTGCCGATGGAGTACGACCTGCGCCCCGTCCTCCCCAGGTTGGGTGACACCGGCTACAACTCCCATGCTCGAACCGGTATGCCCGCTTGGTCCACTCGAATTTCGTGGATCTCGGCCGGATCTCGATCGTGGCCACGTACCGTGTCCGTGTGGTCGCACGCTGGTTCGCCTCGCCCACCCATCGCGAGGTTCCCGACCCGGCTGTCACTTGCGGTCTTCCCCAGGGGGCCCGTTCTGGGTGACCATGGGGGAACCAGCCGCTGAGACAGGGGGTAACCGGGTGCGAGTGGGCCTGTTGACCCGGGAGTACCCGCCGGACGTGTACGGCGGTGCGGGCGTCCATGTCGAGTTCCTCGCCCAGGAGCTGCGACCCCTCACCGACCTGGACGTGCACTGCTGGGGCGAGGGCGCCGCGGGCGGAGTCGTCCGCCATCGGCCCTGGCCCACGCTCGACGGCGCCAACGACGCGCTGCGCACCTTTTCCGTGGACCTCTCGATGACCGCCGCCCTCGAAGGCCGCGAGCTCGTCCACTCGCACACCTGGTACGCCAATCTCGCCGGCCACCTCGCGAAAATGCTGTACGGCATTCCACACGTGATGACCGCCCACTCCCTGGAGCCACTGCGCCCCTGGAAGGCCGAGCAGCTCGGCGGCGGTTACGCCCTGTCGAGCTGGGCCGAACGCACCGCGATCGAGGCCGCCGACGCCGTGATCGCCGTTTCCGGAGCCATGCGCGAGGACATCCTCGGCTGCTACCCGGCCCTGGATCCGGCGAAGGTGCGCATCGTGCACAACGGCATCGACACCGCCCTGTACCAGCCGGACCACGGCACGGACGTCCTCGAACGCGTGGGCCTCGATACCAGCCGCCCGTATGTCTTGTTCGTCGGCCGCATCACACGCCAGAAGGGCGTGCCCCAACTGCTGCGCGCGGTACGGGACATCGACCCGGCCGCACAGGTCGTCCTGTGCGCGGGCGCCCCCGACACGCCTGAGATCGACCGGGAGTTCCGCGATCTCTTCGAGGAACTCAGCCGCGTGCGCCAGGGCGTGTTCTGGATCCCGCAGATGCTGCCGCGCCCCGAAGTGATCCAACTCCTCACGCACGCCGCAGTGTTCGTGTGCCCCTCGGTCTACGAGCCGCTGGGCATCGTCAACCTGGAGGCGATGGCCTGCGGTACGGCCGTGGTCGCCTCACGCGTCGGCGGGATCCCCGAGGTCGTCGAGGACGGCGAGACGGGTCTGCTCGTATCCGTCGACGAGAGCGCCGAGGAACACGCGGCGCAGCTCGCGCGCGCACTAGACGCACTGCTCGCCGACTCCGAGACCGCCCGGCGGATGGGCGAGGCGGGCAGGGAGCGGGCGGTGCGCGAGTTCGGCTGGGACGCGGTGGCCCGGCGCACGGTCCAGCTGTACGAGGAACTCCTCAAAGAGGGGTAAGCCTCAAGCAGTGAAGTAAAAGAAAGTGGCACAAACGGGCGGTAGAGGGGCGGCACGGCATGCGACGCGGTGGACCTTCGGTGCTGGGAATCGTACTGGCGGGCGGTGAGGGCAAGCGCTTGATGCCCCTGACCGCCGACCGTGCGAAACCCGCGGTCACGTTTGGCGGAACGTATCGCCTCGTGGACTTCGTTCTTTCCAACCTTGTCAACGCGGACATCCTGCGCATCTGCGTACTCACGCAGTACAAGTCGCATTCGCTGGACCGGCACATCACCACGACCTGGCGGATGTCCAGCCTGCTGGGCAACTACGTCACGCCGGTCCCGGCGCAGCAGCGGCTCGGCCCGCGCTGGTACCTCGGCAGCGCCGACGCGATCCTGCAGTCGCTGAACCTCGTGTACGACGAACAGCCCGAGTATGTCGCGGTGTTCGGCGCCGACCACGTGTACCGCATGGATCCGCGGCAGATGCTCGCCCAGCACATCGAGAGCGGGGCGGGCGTGACCGTCGCCGGGATACGGGTGCCGCGGGGCGAGTCGTCGGCCTTCGGCGTCATCGCCCCGGGATCCGACGGCCAGACCGTCGACAGCTTCCTGGAGAAGCCCGCCGACCCGCCGGGTCTCCCGGATGATCCCGAGTCCGTCTTCGCCTCGATGGGCAACTACATCTTCACCACCAAGGCCCTCATCGAGGCCCTCCAGCGGGACTCCGAGGAGGAGAACTCCGTACACGACATGGGCGGCTCGATCCTGCCGCAGCTCACCGAACGCGGCGAGGCCCAGCTGTACGACTTCAGCGCCAACCATGTGCCCGGCGAGACCGTGCGCGACCAGGGGTACTGGCGTGACGTCGGCACCCTTGACGCGTACTTCGACGCCCACATGGACCTGATCGCCGAGCGGCCCGCCTTCAACCTCTACAACCGCCAGTGGCCCATCTACACCCACTCCGGTCAGCTGTCCCCGGCCCGCTTCAACGCCGGCGGCATCGCCAGCGAGTCGATCATCAGCGCAGGCTGCCTCATCCGCGGCCAGGTCAGCCGCTCGGTGCTTTCGCCGGGCGTGGTCGTCGACCCGGGCGCCGTCGTCCAGGGCTCGGTGCTGCACGACAACGTCCACATCGGGCGGGGTGCGGTGGTACGGGGCGCGGTGCTCGACAAGAACGTACAGGTGCCGCCGGGAGCGACGATCGGCGTCAATCCGGAACGGGACCAGGAGCTCTACACGGTCTCCAAGGGCGGAGTGATCGCGCTTGGGAAGGGACAGCAGGTGTCGTAAGAGGTGATCATCGAGACGGCCTCGGTGCGGAGTGCGCACCGGGGCCGTTTGTCATGTCTGCCATGTCCCTGGAGTACGTGCTGCCCGGCCGCGTGACGGCCATCCGGCTGATTCCTGCGACCGGCGCGCTGTGCGGGATCCGTCCGCTTCACCTTCGCGGCTGCGGGCGGGCCGCCCGGCTGAATCCGGCCCGCAGGCCGCTTCGACCACCCTGAAGTGACCTCGTGAACCCCACATGTCCCATCACTCACATGGGGGATGGGACTTAATCTGCTGTTAACTGTGCGTAGCTTGATCGTACTTGACCGTAATCGCTTGTCGGGGGTTGACTGCTTGCTCACCCGTCGTCGACGCGAGAGCAAGCCATTGACCTCCGACCTGCTTGCACCACTCGACCTGGCGTTCTGGAACATCGAGTCCGCCGAGCACCCCATGCATCTCGGCGCCCTCGGTGTCTTCGAGACCCATTCGCCCGCAGCGGGCGCCCACGCCGCCGACCTGCTCGCGGCCCGCGCCGCGGGCGTGCCGGGGCTGCGGATGCGGATCCGTGACGTATGGCGGCCGCTGGCCTTCGGGCAGCCACTGGCCTTCGGCGGCGCGGCCCGCGAGCCCGCCCACGACTTCGACCCGCTCGACCATGTCCGGTTGCACGCGCCGACCGCGGACTTCCACGAATCGGCGGGCGAGCTCATGCAGCGCCCGCTGGAGCGCGGCAGGCCGCCGTGGGAGGCGCATGTGCTGCCCGGCGTGGACGGCACGTCGTTCGCCGTGCTCTTCAAGTTCCACCACGCCCTCGCCGACGGACTGCGGGCGCTGACGCTCGCGGCGGCGGTCATGGACCCCATGGACCTGCCCGAGCCCCGCCCACGCCCCGAAGAGCCCGCACGTGGCCTCCTCCCGGACGTCCGCAAACTGCCGGGTCTCGTCCGCGGCACCCTCTCCGACGTGGGCCGGGCCCTGGACATCGGCGCCTCCGTCGCCCGTGCCACCTTGGGCGTACGCTCCTCGTCCGCCCTGGTGTCGGAGCCCACCGGCACCCGCCGTATCGCGGGCGTGAACCTGGACCTCGACGAAGTGCACAAGATCCGCAAGAGCGCGGGCGGCACCGTCAACGACGTACTGATCGCGATCGTCGCGGGTGCCCTGCGCCGCTGGCTGGACGAGCGCGGCGACGGCAGCGAGGGCGTCGCGCCCCGGGCCCTGATCCCCGTCTCCAAGCGCCGCCCGCGCACCGCGCACCCCCAGGGCAACCGGCTCTCCGGCTATCTGATCAAGCTGCCCGTCGACGACGCGGACCCGCTCGGGCGGCTCGACACGGTGCGTACGGCCATGAACCGCAACAAGGACGCGGGCCCCAACCGGGGCGCCGGCGCCGTCGCCCTGCTCGCCGACCATGTGCTGCCGCTGGGGCACCGGCTCGGCGGACCCGTCGTCGGCCAGGCCGCCCGGCTGCTCTTCGACATCCTGGTCACCAGCGTGCCGCTGCCCAGCCTCGGCCTGAAACTCGGCGGCTGCCCGCTCACCGAGGTCTATCCGCTCGCCCCGCTCGCCCGCGGCCAGTCGCTCGCGGTCGCGGTCTCCACCTACCGCGGGCGCGTCCACTACGGGCTCGTCGCCGACGCGGAGGCCGTGCCGGACCTGGACCGGCTGGCCAAGGCGGTGATCGCGGAGGTGGAGGAGCTGAACGTCGCCTGCGCGCCCTGACGGGAGCCGTGATCACGCCGGGTTTGGTGCCTTCGCCCCGCGCTCCGTAAAATTCCGCCTTCGAAAGCGAGCGCGGTTCGAGCGCGGCGCGGAACCCCGAGGAAGCAACGGCGATGACGGTGACACAGGACAGCCAGGCGACCCCCGCCGTGGACACGGCAGAGGGGGCACAGGCCTCGTACGGTCCCGGCATCGACCCGGAGCGGCTGGCTGTCTGCCTCAGCGTGCTCGAGGAGCTCGACAAGCTGGAGGTCGACCACCCCGACGCCGTTGCCGTGCGCCGCGCCACCGCGGGCGTCTACCGCACGGTGAAGCAGCGCCGCCGCCAGGAACGCCGGGCCGCCAAGACCGCCCACGACAAGGCGGTCACGGAGGCGACGGCGACGGGCTCCGCCCAGCGCATCGACGACGAGACCGAGGGCATCCTGCCCTCGTCGGCCGTCGATGCCGGGCAGATCGCGGGGGTACTCCAGCGCCCGCGCTCCTGCTACACCTGCAAGACCCGGTACGTCGAGGTCGACTACTTCTACCACCAGCTCTGCCAGAAGTGCGCCGCCGAGAACCGGGCCCGCCGCGACGCCCGCGCGGATCTCACCGGCAAGCGCGCGCTGCTCACCGGCGGCCGCGCCAAGATCGGCATGTACATCGCGCTCAGGCTGCTACGTGACGGTGCGCACACCACGATCACCACACGCTTCCCGAACGACGCGATCCGCCGCTTCAAGGCCATGCCCGACAGCGACGAGTGGATCGGCCGCCTGAAGATCGTCGGCATCGACCTGCGCGACCCCGCCCAGGTGGTCGCGCTCGCCGACTCGGTTGCCGCCGCCGGTCCGCTCGACATCCTGATCAACAACGCGGCCCAGACGGTACGCCGCTCCCCGCAGGCCTACACCGAGCTGCTCGCCGCCGAGTCCGCCCCGCTCCCCACGGGCGAGCTGCCGCCCGCCGAGGTGATCGGCACCTTCGGCTCCGGTGCCGTGGCCGCGCTGCCGGTGGCCGGGGGCGGCGAGCTGACCGCCCAGGATGTCACGGACCTCGCGCTGGTCTCCGGCTCGGCGTCCCTGGAGCGCATCGCGGCCGGTACGGCGATCGACGCCGGCGGTCTGGTGCCCGACCTGCACGACACCAACAGCTGGATCCAGTCCGTCGAGGAGGTCACTCCCGTCGAGCTGCTCGAGGTCCAGCTCTGCAACTCCACCGCGCCGTTCATCCTCATCAGCCGGCTGCGCGCCACGATGGCGGCCTCGGGGGCGAACCGCACGTACATCGTGAACGTGTCCGCCATGGAGGGCGTCTTCAGCCGCGGCTACAAGGGCGCTGGGCACCCGCACACCAACATGGCCAAGGCCGCGCTCAACATGCTCACGCGCACCAGCGCCCAGGAGATGTTCGAGAAGGACCGCATCCTGATGACCGCCGTCGACACCGGCTGGATCACCGACGAGCGCCCCCACCCGGACAAGATGCGCCTCGCCGACGCGGGGTTCCACGCGCCCCTCGACCTGGTCGACGGTGCTGCGAGGGTGTACGACCCGATCGTGCGGGGCGAGCAGGGCGAGGACCTGTACGGGGTGTTCTTGAAGGACTACGCGCCCGGCAAGTGGTAGGGCCCGCCCGGGGGTAATCCAGTGGCCCGTGCGGGGGCCGCTGTCCTACCGTGAGGGTGCCCGGTGTGCCGGCAACGCGTTTTTCGTGGTTCGACTCCGTGCAGGCCCTCCGCGGGCCTGCTGCCCTGTTGGGGGGCAGTCGCGTAGCCGCCTTGATCTCGGGCACCCTGTGCACATCGTGTCGTGCTCAGCCGTGTCAGGACGCGCTGCTGTCGGCATCCGGCGGCGCCTGTGACCGCAGGCGCTCGTGGACGGCGTAGGCCGTCGCCGTGTGTGCCGCCCGTACTCTCGTTCCGCCGTCCACCAGCAGGTCCGCCCCCGTGATCCACTCCGCCGCATCCGAGGCCAGCCATATGACTGCTCGCGCGATGTCCTCGGGCTCGCCGATCCGGCCCAGGGGCAGCCCGGCGGCCACCTCGTCCTCACCCCGCTCCCACACGAACCGCGCCATCTCGGTCCGGACGAGACCGGGGGAGACCGAGTTGACGCGCACCTTTGGGGCCAGCTCGCCCGCGAGCTGCTGGGTGAGGTGCAGCAGGGCGGCTTTGCTGGTGCTGTACGCGCCCACGTTGGGGCCCACGTGAGCGGCGCCCTCCGTGCAGACGTTGATCACAGCCCCGCCGTGCTGAGCCATCCAGGCCCGCCAGGCGCACTGCACCAGCCGTAGCGGCGCCTCGACGTTGACCGTGAACGCCTCGCGCCAGCGGTCCGGGTCGGCATCCATGAGAGGGCCGTACGGTTCGTTCGTCGCCGCGTTGTTCACCACCAGGTCGATCCGCCCGAACTCGCGCAGAGTCAGCTCCGTCAGCTCGTGCAGATGCGCCGGTTCGGCGACCGAGCCCGCGAGCCCGACGACCCCGAGCTCGTCGGCGACCCGGCTCACCCCGCCCGGATCACGCGCGGTCACGCACACCCGTGCGCCCGCCTGGACGAGGGCCTCCGCGACCGCTCGCCCGATACCGCGCGAAGCCCCGGTGACGATCGCGGCCATGCCCGTGAGCCCGTACGGCGAAGTCATCCGCGTACGTTCTCATGACGGGCCGTCAGCTACCAGAGGTGTGCGTCAGCGGCGGACGGTGGCGCGCGCCGCGACCAGCTCCAGAACGGTGCGCCAGTCCTCCAGCACGCCGGCGTTCAGCCCGGCGACCTTGCCCGCCTCGTCCGCCTGCCGCAGGGACAGCACATCGTCGTCGAACGGGCCGTCGTCCCATGGGGCGGCATGCAGGCGTACGAGACGGGCGACCCGCTCGCCGAGCAGGGACCGCACGGCGTCCGCCGCGTGGTCCGCGTGACGGGCCTCGTCACCTGGGTGCAGCAGCTGCCCTATGCCGTGGACCAGGCCGGCGACCTGGAGTTCCTTGTCACTGGGATGACCGCGCCGTAGCAGCGCGGCGGTCTGCAGTGCGTGATCGTGCAGATCGAGCAAGCCGCCGGCGGGGGGCCCTCCGTTCATGGGGGTCTCCCCGCTCATGGGGGTCCCCGCGCTCGAGCGAAGCCGAGAGTGGGGGAGAGTCCTCGAGTGGGGGAGGTCCGGGGTACCCCTGGCTCCCCGGCAGGCGTGCAGCAGATCCATCAGCTCATCGACACTGCGCAGCTCCATGTGCCAGTCCTCCCTGCCCGCGAGAAAGGCCGTTGTCCCGCGCCAGCAGATCATGACCAGCTTTCAACCGAACCAACAGGATCTGAATAGCGAACCGAGTGCACCCCACGGCCGTTCCAAGCGAGCGCGGCCTCAGGGCAGCCTTGGTGAAGTCCGGTGCGGTCCGCGCCCCGTAAGGGGCGCGGGGCTGGATCAATTTGCGGCTCCGCCGCGTGGGCGCGACCAGTCACAACGGAACCGCAGATCAGAACCGCAGTTCCAGCGGAGCGCTTAGTGGCCCCGGTCCATCCACTCCTTCAGGTGCGGGGCCTCGGCGCCGATCGTCGTGGAGTCGCCGTGGCCGGTACGGGCCTCCGTCTCGGGCGGCAGGGTCAGCAGCCGGTCGCGGATGGAGTCGATGATCGTCGGGAAGTGGGAGAAGGAGCGTCCCGTCGCGCCCGGCCCGCCCTGGAAAAGCGTGTCGCCCGTGAAGACGGTGCCCAGCTGCGGGGCGTGCAGGCAGACGGCGCCCGGGGCGTGACCCGGGGTGTGCAGCACGGTCAGGTCCGTGCCGGCCACCGACAGCCGCTGCCCATCGGTCAGTTCACCGTCCGGCAGGCGGTTCGGGTGGGTCTGCTTCCACAGCGGGAGGTCGTCGGGGTGGAGGAGGATCGGGGCGCCGGTGCGGGCGGCCAGGGCGGGGGCCGCGTCGATGTGGTCGTTGTGCGCGTGCGTGCAGACGACGGCCACGAGCCGGCGGTCGCCGATCGCCTCGGCGATGGCGTCGGCGTCATGGGCGGCGTCGATCACTATGGCCGCGGAGTCGTCGCCCACGATCCATACGTTGTTGTCGACGTCCCACGTACCGCCGTCCAGGCTGAACGTGCCGGAGGTGACCAGGTGCTCGATACGGGCGGCCATCACAGCACCACCACCGAACGCAGCACGTCGCCCTGGTGCATCCGGTCGAAGGCCTGCTCCACCGCTCCCAGCTCGATCGTCTCCGTGACGAACGCCGCCAGGTCGAGGCGCCCCTGCTGGTGCAGGTCGACCAGCATCGGGAAGTCACGCGAGGGCAGACAGTCCCCGTACCAGGAGGACTTGAGCGCGCCGCCCCGGCCGAAGACGTCCAGCAACGGCAACTCCAGCTTCATGTCCGGTGTCGGGACGCCGACCAGGACCACCGTACCCGCAAGATCGCGGGCGTAGAACGCCTGCTTGTACGTCTCCGGGCGGCCCACCGCCTCGATGACCACGTCCGCCCCGAAGCCGCCGGTCAGTTCGCGGATGGCCTCGACCGGGTCGGTCTCCTTCGAGTTCACCGTGTGGGTGGCGCCCATCGTCCGGGCCGTGGCCAGCTTTTTGTCGTCGATGTCGACGGCGATGATTCGCGCCGCGCCGGCCAGCTGGGCCCCGGCGATCGCCGCGTCGCCCACGCCGCCGCAGCCGATGACCGCCACCGAGTCGCCACGTGTCACCGAACCGGTGTTGATGGCTGCGCCGATCCCGGCCATCACCCCACAGCCGAGCAGACCCGCGACCGCGGGGGACACCGACGGGTCCACCTTGGTGCACTGACCGGCCGCGACCAGGGTCTTCTCCGCGAATGCACCGATCCCCAGGGCGGGCGAGAGCTCCGTGCCGTCTTCCAGGGTCATCTTCTGCTTGGCGTTGTGCGTGTCGAAGCAGTACCAGGGCCGCCCGCGCAGACAGGCCCGGCAACGGCCGCACACCGCACGCCAGTTGAGGATCACGAAGTCGCCGGGCGCCACCTCGGTCACGCCCTCGCCGACCGACTCCACGATCCCGGCGGCCTCGTGGCCGAGAAGGAACGGATACTCGTCGCTGATACCGCCCTGCTTGTAGTGCAGGTCTGTGTGGCAGACCCCGCAGGCCTGCACCTGGACCACGGCTTCGCCCGGACCCGGATCCGGAACCAGGATCGTGCGGACCTCAACCGGCTCGTTCTTACCGGGGGCGATGACACCCCGTACCTGCTGGGCGGCCATGTCGGGCTCCTTCGCGTGAAAGTGGCGCGTTTGATCATGTTGGCACAGAGCCGGACGGCTGGCTCCGTGCCTGTGGACAACCAGTGGCGGACCAAGGGAGGCTGGTGTGCTTGAAGTCCGGTTTGTCGCAGAACGACTCGAAACAGTTACCTTTTGTTTTCAGCCCCATCGAGCGGACCCCCGCTCATCTGTGTACCCTGTACCGGAACGGACAGCATAATTGGGTCCCACCCACACCCACGGTCCGTCCCGGGACAAGCCGGTCACCACGGCCTGCTCTCACTTGAGTTACCGGCGCCACCGCGTCCGTACTGCCTGTAATCCAGACCCGAGCGGGCGTCAGGTGACCGGTAGTAGACCGGCCTGCATGCCCTGAGGGTGATCCGACACATAAGGAGTGCGCGGTGACACCGGAGACGAAGAACAGCGATCAGCGCCCCAAGGAACGCACGGAGCGCGGAGCCAGCGGGCCCGAGGACATGCTCGGCAGCCTCGAAGTGTGGTCCAGGTCCGCCCCGATCCGCCTGGCGGGTTACGAGGACGACCTCGCGGAACCGCACATCCTGCCCAGCGTGGACTGAAGCGTTCCCCGAGGGATCAGCGCGATCGCTGACGGCATGGGCGTGCCAGACTCACGCCCATGCTGATCAGAGAAGCCGCGGCCGACGACTGGCCGCGGATTTGGCCTTTCTGGCACCGCATCGTCGCCGCCGCCGAGACCTACGCCTGGGATCCGGCCATCTCTGAAGAGGACGCCCGCGCCCTGTGGATGGCACCGGGCAAACGCGTGTACGTTGCCGAGGACGCCACCGGAGCGGTCGTCGGCTCGGCCTATGTCACGCCCAACTACGGCGGCCCCGCGGCCCGTATCGCCAACGCCGGCTTCATGGTCGACCCGGACCACGCGGGCCGCGGCATCGGCCGCCGCCTCGCCGAACACATCCTGGCCACGGCGCAGGACGAGGGATACCGGGGCATGGTTTTCAACGCCGTCGTGGAGACGAACCCCGCTGTGCACCTGTGGACGTCGCTCGGCTTCACGATCCTGGGCACGGTTCCGGAGGCGTTCGAGCATCCGCGGCATGGGCTGGTGGGGCTGCACATCATGTACCGGCCGCTCGACGCTCCGCTGGGTGCGGTTTGAAGGTGCGGGTGCGTTGTGGCTGGTCGCTCCCCCACTCTCGGCTTCGCTCTAGCGGGGGGACCCCCATCGCGGCGGAGCCGCTGGTGTCACAGCCCCGCGCCCCCAAGAGGCCTGCGGCCTCCTTGGGGGCGCGGTACCGCAACCGACTCGCAAGTCCGCTTAGTCAGCCGCGGTTCCGGGCGAGGAATGCCCCGACCGTCCCTGCGAAGCTCTCCGGATCGTCGAGCCACGGGAAGTGGCCGGCGCCCGGCTGGACGGCCACTTCCGCATGGCGGAACAGCCGAGCGATGGCGGTGGCCACGCGGGGGAGAGGGCCGCTGTCCAGCTCACCGGCCATGAGCAGGACCGGGGCGCGCAACGCGGCGATGGCTGCGCGCGTGATCGCGGGGTCGAAGGCGCCGGGCGAGGCGTAGAGCTCCCCGGCCTTCTCGTTGCTCTGTGCCACGTCCAGCGTGGCATGTGCCTGGGCCGCTGCGTCCCAACGGCCGTAGAAGTACGGCGCGATGGCGTCCCAGTCGGCGTCGTTCGCGGTGCCGGCCAAGGACGCCTCGAAGGAGACGCGGGTGGCAGCGAACCATGGCTCGGCCGAGCGTAGGGCGGCAGCCTCCCGACGGTGCTCTTCAGTGAATTCGACGCCGAGTGCGCGGGCCCGGGCGGTGATCAGCGAGAGGCTCCGTACGCGCTCGGGGTGCCCGGCAGCGTAGAGCAGGGCGAGGTCTCCGGCCGCCGAGTGCGCGAGCACGTCGATGTGCTCCGGGCCGAGGTGGCGGCGCAGGGCCTCAACATCGGATACCTGGCGGTCGCAGCGGTACGTGCCCGGGTCGACCGGGATCGCGGAGTCACCCGTGCCCCGAAGGTCGAGCAGGACCAGTTGCCGATGCCTCGAAAGGCCGCCGAGATCGCCCAGGTAGACGGAGGCCCGCATGGGGCCGCCGGGCAGACAGAGCAGCGGTTCGCCCTCGCCCACGATGTGATAGGCGAGTTCGGTTCCGTCGTCGGCGGCGAAGGCAGGCATGGCGGCATCCTGATCCGCGGGAGACGACCCCAGCAAGGGGTTTACGACCCCCTGCTACACCCTTCTATGCCAGCGGCGCCGTGCGTCGCCACGGCTGCAGCTCCTCCAACTGCCCGGCCAGTTCAAGGAGTTCGGCCTCCGAACCGGGCCGCCCCACCAGCTGTACGGCGCACGGGGCACCCGACGGCAGGGTTCCGAACGGCACCGCCATCGCCGGCCAGCCCGTCAGGTTCCACGGCGGAGTCAGCGGCGAGTAGTTCGTGTTGGCCAGCAGATTGCGCAGCCAGCCGCGCTCGTGCCAGTCCGCGGCGGCGGGCCCCCGCCGGGCGAGTGCCGGAGTGAGCAGGATGTCATGTTCCGCGAAGAACGGCTCCATACGTCTGCGCAACTGATCTCTGCGCGCACCACCGCGCACCGAGCCCACGAAGCGGCGCCCCACAGCCGCGTGCACACGTGTCCGTCGCGTGAGCTGTCGCGGGTCGAGGCCCTCCGCGTCCACCGCCGTTCCCGCCGTCCAGTGCGCGAGCGAGGTCGTGCCCAGCCACAGGGGGTACGGCGGGTCGGCCCGCCGTACCCGATGACCCGCCTCGGCCAGCAGTTGAGCCGCCTGACGGGCCGCGGTCGCGTAGGGGCGGCTGATCGTGACGCCGACCAGTGGGCTGCGTACGGAGACGGCGACCGCGTGCGTGACGGGCTCGGCCGCGCGTACGACATCGGTGGCGGCCAGTACCGAGAACATCAGCCGGGCGTCCTCGACCGTCGTCGCCAGCGGACCGTTCTCCGACATGCCGAACCAGTCGCCGTTGCCGATGTCCGCCGGGACCGTGCCGAAGCCCGGCTTGAGACCTACCAGCCCGCAGTTGGCGGCCGGTATCCGCAGCGAGCCCATCCCGTCGTTGCCCAGAGCGATGGGCACCATCCCGGCGGCGACCGCGGCCGCGCTGCCGCCGGACGAGCCGCCCGCCGTGCGCGTGGTGTCCCACGGGTTGCGGGCGGTGCCGTGCACGCCCTCCGTGGTGCCGAAGACGCAGAGTTCCGGCACGTTCGTCAGGCCCACGACGACCGCGCCCGCCGCACGCAGCCGGGCCACCGTGACATGGTCCTGGTCGGCCGGGGTCTCGGAAGTCGCGGCGGAACCGAGGCGGGTCGACTCGCCCCGTACGGCCAGGTTGTCCTTGACCGCCACCGGCACGCCCGCCAGGGGGAGTCCGGCCAGATCGGCGCAGGCCGCCACCTCGTCGGCCTCGGCGAGGGCCGCCGCCGCGCGCAGCCGGCGGAAGGCGCCCACGCGGGCGTCGAGCAGTTCGATCCGCGCGAGGTGCTCGACCACGACCTCACGGGGCGTGACCCGCTTCTCACGTACGGCTGCGGCGATCTCGACGGCGGTCCGGCCTGCCCAGCTGGTCACAGAGGCTCCTTCTGTACGGATGACGCGTGAACTTACTCACTGGTATGAGGAGCACTGTGCCCTGGTAGGGACGCCACGTCGAGGGGCTGTCGGGCCCGGGCGGCCAATGACTGCCGACCAGTTGACCTGCGTCTACTCGGCACCGTCGGCCGGTGGAGAGGCCGCCACGGAGGTGCGCGACGGCGGCACTCGGCAGCGTGTGCCGCCGGGGTCGCGGATTGCGCGGTGGCGCGGGCCCACACGTATCGTGCGGTTTCGCGCTGTATCGCTGACAGGTTTTAAACGTGTGTGACACGAATCACACGGCGGGCGGTAAAATTTACCCGGTGCAATGATCGCTCCACCGGATTCGTCCGTACCTTCTGGCGTCAGCGCCAGTCACGCCAGGAGGATCTATGCGCATATCACGGAACATAGCGGGAACTGTTTTCGTGGTCGGCGGCATGACGATGACGATCGCCGCACTCGCCTACCCGGCGATGCTGGGCATCGAGAACACGTCCGCGAACCAGGAGCGTGTCATCGCCAACACCCGTTACGGGCCGCTGACGGAGGCAGACCGCGACTTCGTGGTGAAGGTGCGCGCGGCAGGCTTGTGGGAGTACCCCCTTGGTGAGTTGGCCATGGAGCGTGGCACGACGCCGGCGATGAAGGAGGCCGGCGAGCACCTGGTCGTCGGGCACGGCGGCCTCGACGTGATGTGCCGTCAGATCGCCCCGGAGCTCGGCATCACGCTGCCCAACCAGGCGTCCCCGCAGCAGCAGCAGTTCGTGGCGACCGTGGACGGGAGCTCGGGCAAGCAGTTCGACTCCACCGCGGTCAGCATCATGCGCGTGACGCATGGTCAGATCTTCCCGACCATCGCCAAGATCCGCGCGTCCACGCAGAACAGCCTGATTCGTCAGCTCGCCGACCTGGCCAATGCCACGGTCCTCGACCACATGACGATTCTGGAGAAGACGGAGCTGGTGAACTTCGAGCAGAACAACTTCCAGCAGACCGCTCCGCCGAAGCTTCCCAAGGACAACACCACTCCGCCCCCGCCTGCGCCGGGAGCGCCGGTCCTGGCCCTCAAACCGCGTCCGGACCTGAACATCAAGACGCCCGGCCCGCCGACGCCCGGGACGTCGGCCAACTCGACGTCCAACCCGACGTTGGGTGAGTGACAGCTGGTGGCCGCCCTCGGCCCGTACGAGGGCGGCCACACACCTGCGGCACAAAGGGTCCCGCACCGGCGGCACAGAGTTCAGGCTCCGCGTCCCAGCTCGACGTCCGCCCAGCTCAGTGGCTGGGACTCGGGATAGTCCGCCGGGGCGGGAGGTTCCCCGCCGGCCTCGTTGAAGGCGGTGAGCGCCTCGATGAGATCCACCCGCTGCTGGGGATCGAGCCGTTTGACGATCTCGGCGAGGTCGGCGCGACGCCGGGCCATGACCTCCCGTACCGTGCGCCGGCCCTCGCCGGTCAGCCCCAGCAGGGTCACCCGGCGATCGGCGGGACTGGTCTGCCGGTCGGCGAGACCTGCCGCGATGAGCCGGTCCACCATGCGCATGGCCGTGGAAGGCGCCACATGAAGCAGGTCGGCCAGGGCGATCAGTTTGGTGGCGCCGTGCGTCGACAGCACGACCAGCATCCGGAACTGCGGGAGCGTCACCCGCTCCTCGACCGCGGACAGTGAGCGGGCGGACACCGAGACGAGCAACCTCGACGCGGTCAGCACCGCGCGGGTCACCTCGTCGACGTCGTCCACACCCCTCACGGGTGCCTCACGCTCCGGCATGGGTCCTTTCTATCGCGTCGATCCACTTGAGTCCTCAAGGAGACGAAACGATTTTCGTCTCCCTTGACCCTCACAGCCGCCCCGGCGATACCCCGTACGGGCATCACAGGCCCGGCGTGTCACGCCCCGCTACTGACTGAGCTGGGTCCGCAGCCACTCTTCCACCTCGCCCACATGCGCGGCGGCAGCCGCCCGGGCCGCCTCCGGATCATGGGCGACGAGCGCGCGATGGATCGCCGCATGCTCGCGGCGGGTGCGCGCGAAGGCGCCTTCCTCCTGATAGCCCCGCCAGACCCGGGCGCGGAACGTACGCGAGGACAGGCCCTCCAGGATCGCCGCCATCGTGTCGTTGCCCGCCGCCGCAACGATCGCGCGGTGGAACGCCAGGTCGTGGGCGAGGATCTCCTCCGGGTCGTCCGTCGCGTGCATGGCGGCCAAGTGCTTCTCGACCTCGGCGAGTTCACCGGGAGTGATCCGAGCGGCAGCCAGTGCCGTCGCCGTCGACTCCAGGATCCGCCGCACCTCCAGCAGCTCCACCAGCTGGGGTCCACGGGAGAGATCGGCGACCACACCGAAGGTCTCCAGCAGGTCACCGGCTTCCAGCTGCGTGACGTAGATACCCGACCCGTGCCGGGCTTCCAGCACCCCCAGGACGGTCAGCGCGCGGATCGCCTCGCGCATCGAGCTGCGCGAGATGCCCAGCTGGACCGCCAGCTCACGCTCGGTCGGCAGCCGCGCACCCGGCTCAAGCCGCCCCTCGGCGATCATCGCCTTGATCTGCTCGATGGCGCGCTGCGTCACGGTGCCCTTCTGCGGTGCGGGCTCCGTCTGCCTGGGCAGGATCTCGTCCACGCCACTCCTCCTGTCACCGGGTGTGCCGCAGTCTAATCAGCTCAGTGGTCCGACCACTACGCTCAAAATGGCGGAAGTTTGCTGTCTGAGGGTGTTGTCAGGGGGAAGTGGTCTGATAAATATGCGGGCACCTGCTCGATCTCGCTCGATGAGGAGCCGACGGATGAGTCGTCAGACAGCCGGTACGAGACTGCGGAAGAGGCGGATCCCCCTGCGAACGGCGGCTGCGGCAGCCTGCGCCACCCTCGTGCTCGCGGCATGCGGCAGCACCGAGGACAGCGTCGCCTCCGGTGGCGAGGGCGGCGGCGAAGGCAAGGTCGGGGTGATCCTGCCCCTGCTGACCTCGCCGTTCTGGCAGTCGTACAACGACTACGTGCCGAAGATGGCGAAGTCCGAGGACGTGGACGCCCTCAAGACCGTCAACTCCAACAGCGACCCCTCGCAGCAGATCACCGACATCAACAATCAGCTCAACCAGGGCGTGAAGGGCCTCGTCGTGGCCCCCCTGGACAGTGCCGCGATCTCCGCCGGGCTCGACCAGGCCGAACGCAAGGGCGTGCCCGTGGTCGCCGTCGACGTGGCGCCCGAGAAGGGCAAGGTCGCGATGGTCGTCCGCGCCAACAACGTCGCGTACGGCGAGAAGGCCTGCGAGTACCTCGGCAAGCAGATCCCCTCCGGCAAGGTCGTACAGATCATGGGCGACCTCGCCTCGGTCAACGGCCGCGACCGCTCCGAGGCGTTCCGCTCCTGCGTCAAGAAGAACTACCCGAAACTGAAGGTCCTGGAGATCCCCGCCAAGTGGGAGTCCGACACCGCGGCCTCCAAGCTGGACACCCTGCTGAACGCCAACCCCGACATCAAGGGCATCTACATGCAGGCGGGCGGCGTCTACCTGGCGCCGACGCTGCAGACCCTCAAGTCGAAGGGGATGCTGAAGGCGGCGGGCCAGTCGGGCCACATCGCGATCGTCTCGAACGACGGCATCCCGCAGGAATACGAAGCCATCCGCAAGGGCGAGATCGACGCGACCGTCTCGCAGCCCGCCGACCTGTACGCCAAGTACGGCATGTACTACATCAAGGCGGCGATGCAGGGGAAGACGTTCAAGCCGGGTCCGACCGACCACGGCTCCACGATCGTCAAACTGCCGAGCGGCATCCTCGAGGACCAGCTGCCCGCACCCCTGGTCACCAAGGAGAACGTCGACGATCCGAAGCTGTGGGGGAACACGGTCGGATGAGCACACCACTCGTGGAGGCGCGGGGGATCACCAAGCGGTACGGTCCCACCGTCGCCCTCCAAGACGGTCAG
Organism: Streptomyces vastus; assembly: GCF_039532825.1. Taxonomy (NCBI): domain Bacteria; kingdom Bacillati; phylum Actinomycetota; class Actinomycetes; order Kitasatosporales; family Streptomycetaceae; genus Streptomyces; species Streptomyces vastus. The sequence continues at coordinate 402,571 of NZ_BAAASJ010000125.1, read as the reverse complement.
CTCACCGTCCTCCCCGGCGAGTCCCATGCCCTCGTGGGCCGCAACGGCGCGGGCAAGTCCACGCTCGTCACGATCCTCACCGGACTCCAGGCCGCCGACGAGGGCACCGTCCGCTTCGACGGCGAGCCCGCGCCCGCGCTCGCCGACCGGGACGCCTGGCGGCGCAAGGTGGCCTGCGTCTACCAGAGGCCCACGGTGGTCCCGGAGTTGACGGTCGCCGAGAACCTCTTCATCAACCGGCAGCCCCTCGGGCGCGGCGGCTTCATCAGCTGGCGCCGGCTGAAGGACCAGGCGGCCGAGGTCCTGCAGACCTGGGACGTGCACGTCGACCCGGAGGCGCGTACCGCCGATCTCAAGGTCGAGGACCGGCAAATGGTCGAGATCGCCCGGGCGTTGAGCTTCGGCGCCCGGTTCATCGTCCTCGACGAGCCCACCGCACAGCTCGACAACCGGGAGATCGAGCGCCTCTTCACGCGTATGCGCGCGCTCCAGGAGTCCGGCGTCACGTTCCTGTTCATCTCGCATCACCTCCAGGAGGTGTACGAGGTGTGCCAGACCGTCACGGTGCTGCGCGACGCGCGCTGGATCACCACGGCACCGGTCGCCGAACTCCCGCGCGGCGCGCTGGTGGAGGCGATGGCGGGGGAGGCGGTCGCCGAACAGCAGGCGGCTGCCGCGGACGCGGTGCTGGAACACGCGGACGCCGTGCTGGAGGACAACGGTGCCGACGCGCCGGTCGTGCTGGAGGCGAAGGGCCTGACCTCCGACACGTACGAGAACGTCGACCTGACGGTCCGCCGCGGCGAGGTCGTCGGCCTCGCCGGTTCCAGCGCCAGCGGGAAGATCACGCTCGCCGAGTCCTTCGCCGGACTGCACACCCCCACCTCGGGAACCGCGCTTCTGGACGGCACGCCGCTGCCGTTCGGCGATGTCCAGGGAGCGCTGAAGGCCGGCGTCGGCTGCGTCCCGCGCGACCGGCACGGCCAGGGGCTCGTCTTCGGGATGACCATCGGCGACAACGCCACCATGAGCATCCTGGACCGGCTCGGGAAGTACGGGTTCGTGGGCACCGCCCGCAAGCGTGGCCTCGCCACCGAACTGATCGACCGGCTGGACATCCACACCGAGGGCCCCGACCAGCCCGTCTCCGACCTCTCCGGAGGCAACGCGCAGAAGGTCGTCATGGCCCGCGCCCTCGCCTCCGACCCACGGCTTCTCGTCCTCATCAACCCCACCGCGGGAGTCGACGTGAAGTCCAAGGAGTCCCTGCTCGCCCGCATGGACTCGGCGCGCGACGACGGAACCGCCGTCCTCGTCGTCTCCGACGAACTCGACGATCTGCGCCGCTGCGACCGCGTCCTCGTCCTCTTCCACGGCCGCGTCGTGGCCGAGCACCCCGCGGGCTGGCGCGACCACGAGCTCATAGCATCCATAGAAGGAGTGGATCAGGACCATGGCTGACACGAAGGCCCCGTCGGCCTCGCCCGCCACCTCCAAACAGCCGGTGAAGAACAGCGCCAACGCCAAGTCCGTATTCCTGCGAAGGGCTCGCGAACTCGCCCTCGTACCGGCTCTGTTGCTGCTGCTCGTCCTCGGGGCGTTCGTCAACGACTCGTTCCTCACCGAGCGCAACCTGATCTCGATCCTCGGGGCCTCCGCGGCGCTCGCGATGGTCGTGCTCGCCGAGTCACTGGTTCTGATCACCGGCAAGTTCGACCTGTCGCTGGAGTCGGTCGTCGGCATCGCGCCCGCCGTCGGCGCGCTGCTGGTGCTGCCCGCCGCGGCCTCCGGCTGGGGTACCGACCTCCCGGCGGGGCTCGCCCTGCTCGCGATCCTCGGCGTGGGCGCGGTCATCGGCGGCTTCAACGGCATCCTCGTGGTGAAGCTCAAGCTCAACGCGTTCATCGTGACGCTCGCGATGCTGATCGTCCTGCGGGGTCTGCTGGTTGGCGCGACCAAGGGCAAGACGCTGTTCGGCATGCCCGACGCCTTCTACACGCTGGCCACCACCACCTTCCTGACGGTGCCCATCTCGGTGTGGCTGGCGGCGGCGGCGTTCGGTGCCGCGGGCCTCATGCTCAGGTACCACCGCTGGGGGCGCGCCCTGTACGCGATCGGCGGCAACGCGGACGCGGCGCGCGCGGCCGGTATCCGGGTCGAGCGCGTGATGCTCGGCGTGTTCATCATCGCCGGGGCACTCGCCGCGGTCGGCGGGCTGATGCAGACCGGCTACGTCGGCGCGATCAACGCCAACCAGGGCCAGAACATGATCTTCACGGTGTTCGCCGCCGCGGTCATCGGCGGGATCAGCCTCGACGGCGGCAAGGGCACGATGTTCGGCGCCCTTACGGGCGTCCTCCTTCTTGGCGTCGTCCAGAACCTGCTCACCCTTGCTCAGGTTCCGTCCTTCTGGATCCAGGCCATTTACGGAGGAATCATTCTGGTTGCCCTCATGATCGCCCGTGTGACCACCGGCCGTGCGCAGGACTAAGCACGGTTTGCAGCTGCGGGTTCGTCGTGGCTGGTCGCTCCTCCACTCTCGGCTGCGCTCGAGCGGGGGGACCCCCATCGCGGCGGAGCCGCATATGTCACAGCCCCGCGCCCCTAGAGGCCTGCGGCCTCCTTAGGGGCGCTATACCGCACCGGACCTCGGCAGTCCGCTCCCCGTCCCTGACCGAAAGGCACTTCTGTGTCCTCATCTGCCGCACCTCGTATCACCGCGGTCGACACCTTCGACATCCGTTTCCCGACCTCGCGCGAGCTCGACGGCTCGGACGCGATGAATCCGGATCCCGATTACTCGGCCGCGTACGTCGTGCTGCGCACCGACGCCGAGGATGGGCCGGAGGGGCACGGATTCACCTTCACCATCGGGCGGGGCAACGATGTTCAGGTCGCCGCGATCGACGCGCTGCGCGCGCATGTCCTCGGGCGGCCGGTGGACGAACTGTGCGCGGACCCGGCGTCATTGGCCCGGGACCTGACCGGGGACAGCCAGCTGCGCTGGCTGGGACCTGAGAAGGGCGTGATGCACATGGCGATCGGCGCCGTCCTGAACGCAGTCTGGGACCTCGCCGCCAAGCGCGCCCACAAGCCGCTGTGGCAGCTGCTCGCCGACGCCACCCCCGAGTTCCTCGTCTCCCAGGTCGACTTCCGCTACATCGCGGACGTCCTCACCCCCGAGGACGCCCTCCACCTGCTCAGACGCGGCAGAGAGGGGACTGCGGAACGCACCGAACTGCTGAAGGAGCGTGGATTCCCCGGCTACACCACCTCGCCCGGCTGGCTGGGCTACTCCGACGAGAAGCTCACCCGCCTTGCCCGCCAGGCCGTGGCCGACGGCTTCACCCAGATCAAGCTGAAGGTCGGCGCGGACCTCGCCGACGACGTACGCCGCTGCCGCGTGGCCCGCTCCGTCGTCGGCCCGGGCATCCGTATGGCCATCGACGCCAACCAGCGCTGGAACGTCGACGAGGCCATCGAGTGGACCAAGGCGCTCGCCGACTTCGACCCGTACTGGATCGAGGAGCCCACCAGCCCCGACGACGTCCTCGGCCACGCGAGGATCCGTAAGGCCGTCGCACCGGTCAAGGTCGCCACCGGCGAGCACGTCCAGAACCGGATCGTCTTCAAGCAGCTGCTCCAGGCCGGGGGCATCGACGTCCTGCAGATCGACGCGGCCCGCGTCGGCGGCGTCAACGAGAACCTCGCGATCCTGCTCCTCGCGGCCAAGTTCGGCGTGCCCGTCTGCCCGCACGCCGGCGGCGTCGGCCTGTGCGAACTCGTCCAGCACCTCTCGATGTTCGACTACGTGGCCCTCTCCGGTACCACTGATGACCGGGTCATCGAGTACGTCGACCATCTGCACGACCACTTCCTCGACCCGGTGGTGATCAGGGAAGGTCACTACATGGCACCCACCGCGCCGGGCTTCTCGGCCACCATGCGCCCCGAGACTCTCGCCGAATTCACGTTCCCCGGCGGCACGTTCTGGGCCGCCGACCTCGCCCAGCAGACATCCACCGATCAGCGGCTCACCGGCCAGAAGGGGGCAGCGGCATGACCGACACCCATGACTTTGCGGGGCTCAAAGCGCTGGTGACGGGCGGCGCGTCCGGCATCGGCCGGGCCACCGCGGAACTCCTGGCCGCCCGCGGCGCCCAGGTCGCCGTCCTCGACCTGGACCCGTCGAGCGTCGACAAGCCCCTGCTCGGATACCAGGCGGACGTCAGCGAAGACACCTCCGTACGCCAGGCCGTCGCCGCCGCCGTCGCGCACCTCGGCGGACTCGACGTGCTGGTCAACAACGCGGGCATCGGCGCCCAGGGCACCGTCGAGGACAATGACGACGCCGAGTGGCACAGGGTCATGGACGTCAACGTCCTCGGCATGGTGCGTACGGCCCGCGCGGCCCTGCCCCACCTGCGCGAGTCCGCGCACGCGGCCATCGTGAACACCTGCTCCATCGCGGCCACCGCGGGCCTCCCGCAACGCGCCCTGTACTCCGCGTCCAAGGGCGCCGTCCTGTCGCTGACCCTCGCCATGGCCGCCGACCACGTCCGTGAGGGCATCCGCGTCAACTGCGTGAACCCCGGCACCGCGGACACCCCATGGGTCGGCCGCCTCCTGGACGCCGCGGCGGATCCCGCCGCCGAACGGGCCGCCCTGGAGGCCCGCCAGCCCACCGGCCGGCTCGTGTCGGCGCCCGAAGTCGCGGGCGCCATCGCCTACTTGGCGAGCCCGCTGTCCGGCGCGACCACCGGCACGGCACTCGCCGTGGACGGCGGCATGCAGGGGCTGCGGCTGCGCCCCGCGGGGCAGTGATGCGGACGCCGATACGGTCCCGGCGGCTGGGGCGATCCGGCGCCCAGGTGACCGAGCTGGCCTTCGGCGCCGCGGGCATCGCGGGCCTGTTCACGCCGGTGAGCGAGGAGCAGGCGCACGCCGCACTCGACACCGCCTGGGATGCCGGGATCCGCTACTTCGACACGGCACCGCACTACGGGCTCGGGCTGTCGGAGCGGCGCGTCGGCGCGATGCTGCGCGGGCGGTCCGGGTACACGGTCTCCACCAAGGTGGGCCGACGCCTGGAGCCGGTCGACGAGGTGACCGGCGACGACCTCCCGGGCGGCTTCGCCGTACCCGCCACCCACCGCCGCGTCTGGGACTTCAGCGCCGACGGTGTACGCCGCGGCCTGGAGGAGAGCCTGGAGCGGCTGGGCCTCGACCGCGTCGACGTCGTCTACCTCCACGACCCGGACGACCACGCCACCGACGCCTTCGGCCAGGCCTACCCCGCCCTGGAACAGCTGCGTTCCGAGGGCGTCGTCGGCGCGATCGGCGCCGGTATGAACCAGGCCGAGATGCTCACCCGCTTCGTCCGCGACACGGACGTCGACGTGGTGCTGTGTGCGGGCCGCTACACGCTGCTCGACCAGCGGGCCCTCGTTGAACTGTTGCCCTCGGCTCAGGAACGCGGCAAGTCCGTGGTGATCGGCGGTGCCTTCAACTCCGGCCTGCTGGCCGATCCGAAGCCCGGCGCCACGTACAACTACGTGGCAGCCCCACAAGAGATGCTGGACCGAGCCCTGAGGATCAAAGCCGCCGCCGAACGACACGGCACAACCCTGCGCGCGGCCGCCCTGGCCTTCCCACTCGCGCACCCCGCTGTGGCGAGCGTCCTCGTCGGCGCCCGCTCGCCCCAGGAAGTCCGCGACTGCGCCGAGCAGTTCACTACCCCGGTGCCCGCGGCTTTCTGGCAGGAGCTGCGGGACTCGAAGCTGCTGCCCGAGGAGGCCCCCGTGCGCGTATCGGAAGAGGAGCCGTCGTGAGAATCGCCCTGCACACCAAGGTCCGCGCCGACCGCATCGCCGAGTACGAGGCAGCCCACCGAGAGGTCCCCGAGGAGCTCACGGACGCGATCCGCGCCGCCGGCGCCACATCCTGGACGATCTGGCGCAGCGGCACCGACCTGTTCCATGTCCTGGAGTGCGAGGACTACGGGCGGCTCCTCGCCGAGCTGGAGAAGCTGCCCGTCAACATCGCCTGGCAGGCACGGATGGCCCAGCTCCTTGACGTGGTCCACGACTACTCGTCCGGGGGCGCGGAGGCAGGGCTGCCGGTCGTCTGGGAGCTGCCATGACGGGACGTACGCTCGTCGACGCCCACCACCACGTATGGGACCTCTCCGTACGCGACCAGGACTGGATCACCGGCCCCGAACTCCAGCCGCTCCGGCGGAACTTCACCCTCAAGGACCTCGAACCTGAGACCCGGGCCGCCGGAGTCGGCCGCACCGTCCTCGTGCAGACGATCACCGTGCCCGAGGAGACCCCGGAGTTCCTGGCCCTCGCGGAGGAGACCGAGCTGATCGGGGCAGTGGTCGGCTGGACCGATCTGACCCGGCCGGACGTCGCCGACGAGCTGGCGCGGCTGGCGGAACTCCGGGGTGGCGCGTACCTGCGGGGCATCCGCCACCAGGTCCAGGGCGAGCCCGATCCCGAGTGGCTGCTGCGCCCGGACGTACGCCGAGGACTCACCGCCGTCGCCGCAGCGGGCCTCGTCCACGACCTGGTCGTCCTGCCGCACCAGCTGCCCGCCTGTGTGAAGGCGGCCGAAAGCCACCCCGAACTCACCTTCGTGCTCGACCACTTGGGCAAACCGCCCATCGCCTCGGGCGAACTCGAACCCTGGGCCACCCGCGTCCGCGCACTCGCCGCGCTGCCCAACACCGTCTGCAAGCTGTCCGGCATGGTGACGGAGGCGGACCCGAAGAGCTGGACGGTGAGCGATCTGGCACCCTACGCGGACACGGTGCTGGAGGCCTTCGGCCCGTCCCGGCTGATGTTCGGCTCGGACTGGCCGGTGTGCACTCTGGCCGCCACGTACCTCCAAGTACTGGATGCTGCCGAGGAGTTGACGACCGGGCTGAGCGACAGCGAGCGCACCGAGGTCTTCTCGGGCACCGCGAGCCGCGTCTACGCCCTCTGAACGGCGACCTCAAGCCGTGTGGGCGGCAGGAACTCCCGTACGTACGTCCGCTGCCAGCAGGCGCCCGTCTCGCGCAGCTCGCGCCAGGTCGTGTACCGGTAGCGGTACAGGCTCGCGCGTACGTACCTGGGCGGCTGGTCCGCCGGGAACGGGGAGCGGCGCAGCAGCCGCAGGGTGTCCCGGTCGTTCTCCAGCAGCCGCTCCACCAGAGCGCCGAACCAGGATCCGGCGTACGCGGGGGAGAGCCCCACGAACCACATCAGCCAGTCGAGCCGCAGATGGTACGGGGCGAACTGGCGCGGCCAGTGCCGGGGATCACCCGGCTTGCCCTTGAACTCGTACTCCCGCCAGTCCGAGTCCGCGCGCGGCAGCTCGTCCAGCGTGCCCTCGAGGACGACCTCGTACCTCAGCCGGCTGACGCTGCCGAACGCCCCGTAGGTGTTGACCAGGTGGAGCGGGTCGAAGGAGCGGTTCATGACCTGGCGGCGCGAGACCAGGTTGCGGGCCGGACGGTAGCTGAGGGCGACCAGCCCCGCGGCGACGGCCAGGACCACGATCTCGTACCAGAGCGGAGCGTCCGACGGGCCCCGCGTCACTCCGTAGTCCACGGCCGGCAGCGCGACCACGATCGTGATCCAGTTCAGCCAGGCGAAATTGCCCGACAGAACCAGCCACAGCTGGGTGACGATCATCAGGGACGCGGCGGCCGTGGCGATGGGCTGCGGGGCGAAGAGGAGGACGGGGACGACGAGCTGGGTGAAGTGGTTGGCCGCCACCTCAGACCGGTGCAAGGGCTTCGGGAGATGGTGGAAGAACCAGCTCAGCGGCCCCGGCATCGGCTGGGTCTCGTGGTGGTAGTCGAGGCAGGTCAGCTTCCGCCAGCAGGCGTCGCCGCGCATCTTGATCAGACCGGCCCCGAACTCGACGCGGAAGAGGAGCCAGCGCAGCAGAAAGAGCACCACGATCGGCGGGGCGACCTCGTCGTTGCCCAGGAAGACGGCGAGGAAGCCGACCTCCAGGAGCAGGGACTCCCAGCCGAAGGAGTACCAGGTCTGCCCGACGTTCACGATCGACAGATACATCACCCAGGGGACGAGCCACAGCAGCATGCCGCCCCAGAGCGGCAGTTGACCGTCCAGGCCCGCGATGAGCGCGACCGACACCGCGCAGCCGGTCCAGGCCCAGGCCGCGAACAAACGGTCGGAGTAGTGGAGGTGGAACACGCTCGGTGCCCTCCGGAACGGCACCCGGGCGACGAAACGGGGCACCGGCAGCATGCCGCGCTCGCCCATCAGCGCGCGGAACTGCAGCGCCGCGCTCAGGAAGGCGAAGAGATACACGACGGCCAGCGCCCGCTGGAAGACCAGCCGGCTCATCCAGTACTCGGGGGCGGTGAACCACTCCACCTCGGCTTCCCCCTTCTCTCCCATGGTGACGCTGCGTGAGCCTTCACCTCTGGGGTGCCCAGGACCGGCGCGGACAACTCGATCCGCTCACATTTCGGCCGTGACGAGAAGTCGAAGATTTGGCCAAACCCTGGCAAGGTAAGCCCCATGGTTGATCGGGGAGCGAGCGCCCTGTCACTCCCGGACGACTGGCCCGCCCACCCGGACCCGATCCTGGCGCTCAACCGTATGGGCAGCTTCGACTGGGACCTGGACACCGGCATCATGCAGATGGACCCCCAGGCCCACGAGATCTTCGACGTGTCTCCCGACGAGTACGACGGTCGCCTCGAGACCCTGGCCCCGCGAGTGCCCCCGACAGAGGCCCACCGCCTGGACACCCACGTCTCCCAGGCCATCAAGGACGGCAGCGAGAACTACGGGGCGTACTTCCGCATACGCCGCCGCGACGGCACCCTCCGCTGGACCCACACCCAGGGCTACATCCGGCGCGACGAGACGGGCCGGCCGCGTCGCGTCATCGGCATCATCCGTGACGCCACCCAGGAGCTGATCGAGAGCGAGGCCCAGCGCGAGCAGGCGGCTCTCGACGAGTTCCGCCGCCGGCAGACGAACGTCGTGCAGATCGCCACCGCCGCGCTCGCGCACGCCCGCACCGTCCAGGACGTCATCGACGTCCTCACCGACACCCACGGACTGACCCACCTCGGTGCGACGAGCCTGGTCATGGGCCTTGTGGAGGCCGGACGGATACGCCTCGTCGCCGAGGGGCCCACGGGCAGCTTCGTACCCGGCACCCGGGTCACACGCATCGACGAGCAGTACCCGATGAGCGAAGTCGTCCGCACCCTCACCCCGCGCTTCATCGAGTCACCGGAGGACTTCGCCGGGTCGTACCCCCTGCTGTGGCCGCACATAACCGACCTGCACATCACCTCGGCCGCCTATCTGCCGCTGATCGCGCAGGCCCGCCCCATCGGCGCGCTCGGTCTGCTCTACCACGACAAGCGGGGCTTCACGGCGGAGGACCGCAACGTCCTCGTCGCCCTGGGCAGCAGCATTGCGCAGAGCCTCCAGCGGGCCATGCTCTACGAGCAGGAGAAGGACCTCGCCCAGGGGCTCCAGCAGGCCATGCTGCCGCGCTCCATCCCCAGCGTGCCCGGCGCCGACATCGCCGTCCGCTATCGCTCGGCCTCCCTGGGCCGGGACATCGGCGGCGACTGGTACGACATCATCCCGCTGCCCGGCGGCCGGGTCGGCGCCGTCATCGGCGACGTCCAGGGCCACGACACCCACGCGGCAGCCGTGATGGGCCAGCTGCGCATCGTGCTGCGCGCCTACGCCGCCGAGGGCCACACGCCCGCCACCGTCATGGCCCGCGCCTCGGTGTTCCTCGACGAACTCGACACCGAACGCTTCGCGACCTGCACCTACGCCGAGGCCGACCTGTCTACCGGAGTGGTCCAGATCGTACGGGCCGGCCATATCGACCCGCTGGTGCGCGACCCGGACGGCAGCTGCCACCGGCTGTCGGTCGAAGGGGGACTGCCGCTCGGTCTGTCCGCCGAGTTCGGGCGGCTGCACTACCAGGTCGACACCTTCGAACTCGACCCGGGCCAGACCCTGTTGCTGTACACCGACGGACTCGTCGAACAGCCGGGAGTGGACCTCGACGAGGGGATGAAGACGCTCCAGGCACTCGTTCACACGGGCCCCGACGACGTACGCGACCTCGCCGACCGGCTCATCGACGTGGCCGAGGAACGCGGCGGCGACGACGATGTCGCACTGCTCCTGCTGCGCCGCCTCGGCCATGTCGCGCAGCAGTCCGGCGGACGGCTCCAACAGCACATCGGGCCGGGCGATCCGGAGGCGCTCATCGGGGCCCGGCACATGATCCGCGCCGCCGTGGCGGCCTGGGACGCCGAGGACCGCGCCGACGAGGTCGAGCTGGTCGCCGACGAGATGATCACCAACGCCCTGATACACACCGAGGGTTCCGCGATCGTCACCCTGAGGGCCCTCACCGGTTCCGACCGCCGCCTGCGCGTCGAGGTCGAAGACGCCTCCAGCGCCCTGCCGCGCCGCCGCGAGGCGGGGGAGTCCGGGGTCTCGGGGCGCGGACTGCTGCTGGTGGACCGCCTCGCGGATGTGTGGGGCGTGGAGGCGCGCGGCGGCGGCAAGTGCGTGTGGTGCGAGTTCATCGTTCCGGAACGAAGCTGACCACTGCCGCGCATGGCGTCGTCGGCACCGGGTGGCACTCTGGACGTATGCCGGAACTTCCCGAGGTCGAGGCGCTCAAGGACTTCCTGACCGGGCACCTCGTCGGCCATGAGATCGTGCGGGTGCTGCCCGTCGCGATCAGCGTCCTGAAGACGTACGATCCGCCGCTCGCCGCCCTGGAGGGCCGTGAGGTCACGGCCGTGCACCGGCACGGCAAGTTCCTGGACCTGTCGACGGACGGCGGCCCGCACTTCGTGACGCATCTGGCCCGCGCGGGCTGGCTCCAGTGGAAGGACCGTCTGCCCGACGGCCCGCCCAGGCCGGGCAAGGGCCCGCTCGCGATGCGGGTCGCCCTGGAGACCGGCGAGGGCTTCGACCTCACCGAGGCCGGCACGCAGAAGCGGCTGGCCGTGTATGTCGTACGGGATGCCGGCGAGGTCCCGGGAGTCGCCCGGCTCGGCCCGGATCCGCTGGCCGCCGACTTCGACGAGAGACGCTTCGCCAAGCTGCTCGAGGGGGAGCGCCGCCAGCTCAAGGGCGCGCTGCGCGACCAGAGCCTGATCGCGGGCATCGGGAACGCCTACAGCGACGAGATCCTGCACGCCGCCCGGATGTCCCCCTTCAAACTCGCCGCCTCATTGACCGCCGAGGAGACCCATCGCCTGTACGAGGCGCTGCGCACCACCCTCACCGAGGCGGTTGAGCGCTCGCGCGGGGTGGCAGCCGGGCGGCTGAAGGCGGAGAAGAAGAGCGGTCTGCGGGTGCACGGCCGCACCGGGGAGCCCTGCCCGGTGTGCGGCGACACGATCCGCGAGGTCTCCTTCAGCGACTCGTCGCTCCAGTACTGCCCGACCTGCCAGACGGGCGGCAAACCCCTCGCGGACCGCAGGTTGTCGAAGTTCCTGAAGTAGGCGTTCCTGAAGCAGGCGTTCCTGAAGCAGCCCCGGGGATCAGAAGTGGCCCGGGAGATCAGGGAGCCTTGAGCTTCACGAGCGTCTCGTCGCCCGTGCGCACTTCGTATCCGGTGATCTCGTCGGACTGCATCGACGCGGAGGCCTGCATGGGGCTGGGTGTGCCGCCGCCCGCCTGCCAGTTCATCAGGGTCTCCTCCGAGCCGTCGCTGCCGATGGCGACGAGCTCGCAGGGCTGGGGCTCGGAGATGCCCTTGACCATGAAATCGACGTCGCTGCCCCAGGCCCGGTCATGCGTGGTGACCTCGGCCCACACACCCGTACCGGGGTCGGTCGCGGCGACCCGCTGTCCGTCCGCGCCGGATCCGCCGGCGAGCACCGCGACCGCGGGCCCGCCCACCGCGATCACCACAGCGGCGGCGACGGCGAACAGCCAGCGCGTACGACCTTTCCGGCGTCTCCTGACCACATCCTCGAGCAACCGGTCAAGAAGCGCCGGGCCGGGCCTGGTCATGGGATTCACGGTGCGCGGAGTCGCCTCGGCGTACGCCCGCAGGGACCGTGTCGTGGGGGCGAGTTCGCGTATCTGCATCGCGCACTGAGGGCACTCCATGAGGTGGTCCTCGAAGCGGAATGCATCCGCAGCGTCCAACACGCCGAGCGCATAGGCGCCGACGTCGCGATGGCGTTCCAGGGACCTCATACCTCATCCTCGTGGCGATGGTGAGAGCTAGGAGTAGCTGCTTGCCCACCGGTACGCACGAGAACGCCGAATCACTCAAGCCTCGCAGGAAACCAACCAGGAGATTCGGAGCCGGAGCGCCCGCGGATTGGTCGGGAACCAAAAAAAGTCGCGGATCAGAAAAGTTCGGAGAACGGAAAGATCACGGATCAGAAAAGGTGGATCGCGAGGTGCCCCAACGGCAGCCCCAGCCGCCAGGCCGGCGTCCACACCTTCGGGCCGTCGTCCTCGCCGGGCACCGGGCCTCCGCCCGGCACCGCGTCCAGGTCCGGCGCGAGAAGCTCGGTCTCCTCGAGCCAGCGCCAGGCCGCCGTCGCCAGCTCCAGGTCCGGCGCGGGGCCTCCCGATTCGACCGCCTCGGCCGCCTGCGCCGCAAGCCGCTCGCACACCCAGTCCTGCCACGGCTGGTCGTACGCCGTCAGCGAAAGCCAGGTCTCCAGCTGCGAGACGACGCGGATGCCGGAGAGCTCACCGCTCGTGTCCGACAGGAAGATGGTCAGCGCCAGCGCGTCGCGCCCGGCGCGGAACTCGAATGACGTCGGTGGCATCAGGTCCCCGGTACGCAACAGCTCGTCGGCGATGTACTCGGCGTACAACCACGCCATGGGAACGACGAGTTCACCGCCGCCGGTGCCGTCCGTGCTCTCGTGGCCTCTGTGCAGCATCCTTTCCTGCCTTCCTCCGGTGCGTGCGCGTCGCCCGACCCCGGGCCCCATTCCGGAACACGGATGAGGACAGCCGATTACTCAACAGAGGGTCTCGGCAAGGCGCTTTACGGAGGTTTGACTCGACCGTTGGTTTCACCGCAGGTCGGTCGCGTATCCCGGAAGTACCCGGCGCAGGGCGCGCAGCGCGTAGTACGCGCGGGACTTCACGGTACCGGGCGGGATCCCGAGCTCCGCGGCGGCTTCCGCCACACTCGCACCGCGGAAATACACCTGCACCAGAACTTCCCGGTGCTCGGGAGTGAGTGTCTTCACAGCCTCCCGCACATCGAGGGTGGCCGCTGACCTTTCCGCGTGATCGGCGCAGACCCGCGCGCTCTCCAGTACGGCGTCCCCGACCTCCGCGGGCCGAGCCTGACGGGCCCTGCGTGCGTCGATGGCGAGCCGTCGTCCCACGGTCAGCAACCAGGGCCGTACGGAGTCGAAGTCGTCGGCCCGCAGCGCCTCGGGGTGCTGCCAGGCGCGTACCAGTGTTTCCTGCACCAGATCCTCGGCGCGTTGCCGGTCTCCGTCCGAGAGCCTCAGCAACAGAGCGAAGAGTGGTGCGCCGTGCTCCCGCTGCAACTCGGCCAGCTCGTGCTCGGCGGTCGTCCTGCTCGTGATGGTCGTGGCGGCCGTCATGGCCGTATGTCAGCGCAGGTCGCTCCGCCGGGACAGGCCATGGACGCGGATCGTCGGCGGACGGTCGAAGCTGTCGACGAACGGTGCGATGAACGGTCGATCGGGGATGGCCGGTGGCTGACACCCCAGCCCTTCGGCTGGCCGGAACGGCTCCTCCGCAAGGTCTGGGGGCCGGAGGGGCCGAGTGGGTCTGAGGGGCGCCGCGTGGAGCCGTTTCAGTGACCTGGCCGGAATGGCTCCTTGACCCTTGTGTCGTCTCTGGGTGGATTCGTAGTTGTTAGTAATCAAATACGACCGCACAGGAGCCGGCTTGAAGACCACGCGCAGGCGACACACGACACTGGCCCTGGCGGTCCTGCTCCTCACGGCAGCCGTCGGCTGCCAGGAGCAGGAGCAGAGGCCGGAGCCGCCCGCGCGGACCGGGGATCGCGCGCCGCAGGCCCGAGGCGCCGGCTTCACGCTCGTCGCCTCCGGCGACGTCCTGCCGCACAGCTCGGTCATCCGCCAGGCGAACGCGGACGCGGGCGGCAGCGGCTACGACTTCCGTCCCATGCTCGCGGGCATGCAACCCGTTGTGACCCGGGCCGATCTGGCGATCTGCCACATGGAGACCGTGTACGGCGCGAACGGCGACTACTCCGGCTACCCCCTCTTCAAGTCGCCGCCCGAGGTGGCCGCGGGCCTCGCCGCCACCGGCTACGACGCCTGCTCGACCGCCTCGAACCACACCCTCGACGCCGGCGCCGCAGGCATCCGTCGCACGCTCGACGCACTCGACCGCGCGGGCGTAAGGCACGCCGGATCCGCCCGCACCGCCGCCGAGGCGAGTACGCCCACCCTCCTGCGGGCGGGCCCCGCGAAGGTCGCCCACCTCGCGTACACGTACGGCACGAACGGCATCCCGCTGCCCGAGGACAGGCCCTGGGCGGTGAACCTGATCGACCGCGACAGGATCCTCGCGGACGCCCGCGCCGCCCGTAAAGCGGGCGCCGACGTCGTGGTCCTCTCCCTGCACTGGGGCACCGAATGGCAGGATGCGCCCGACGCACAGCAGCTGCGGCTGAGCAGGCAGCTCACCGAAGCCCGCGCGGACGGCCGCCCCGCCATCGATCTGATCCTCGGCACCCACGCCCATGTCCCGCAGGCGTACGAGAGGGTCAACGGCACCTGGGCCGTCTACGGCATGGGCGACCAGATCGCCGGAGCGATGGTCAACCACAGTGGCGCCCACGACCCCCGCGGCAACGAGAGCACCATCGGCCGCTTCACCTTCGCCCCGCCCGCCGAACCCGGCGGACGGTGGAAGGTCGAGAAGGCCGAGTTCGTACCGCAGTGGTTCGACACCGGCTCCCATCGTGTCGTGAACCTGAACAAGGCGCCGGACCAGAGCGCCGTACGCGACCGGATCCGCCAGGTCGTCCTCAGCCGGGGCGCGGCCGAGGACGGGCTCGTCATGGGGAAGTAGTCCCCGCGTCATGGGGAGGTGGGTCCAGTCGTCTCCGATTTCGCCGCCGCTTCCGCCTTGGCCAGCTCCGAGCGCCGGTAGGAGTACGCGAAGTAGAAGACGAGGCCGAGCAGGAACCACACGGCGAACCGCACCCACGTCTGCCACTGCAGGAACGTGATCAGCCAGATCGAGAAGACGACGCCGACCGCGGGCACGAACGGCATCCACGGCGTACGGAAGGTGCGCGGCAGGTCCGGCCGCCTGTAGCGCAGCACGATCACCGCGACGCACACGACCACGAACGCCAGCAGGATCCCGATGTTGGTCAGTTCGGCCGCCTCGCCGATCGGCAGGAACCCGGCGATGACCGCTGAGGCGACGCCCGCGATCCAGGTCACCCGCGTCGGCACATGCCGCGTCGGATGCGTCTTCGCGAACCACTTCGGCAGCAGCCCGTCGCGGGACATCGAGAACCAGACACGGGTGACACCCAGCATGAACGTGAACATCACGGTGAGAATGCCGATGATCGCGCCGACCGCGATGACGTTCGCGAGCCCGCCCAGGCCCACCGACTGGAACGCCGTCGAGAAGCCGCTCTCCTTGTCGATGTCCGGGTAGTCCTGCATACCTGTCAGGACAAGACAGGCGAGCACGTACAGCACCATCGAGATGGCGAGTGAGTAGATGATCGCCTTCGGCATATGACGCTGGGCGTCCTTCGACTCCTCGGCGGCCGTCGACATGGCGTCGTACCCGAAGACCGCGAAGAAGACGGTCGCCGCGCCCGTGAACGCCCCGCCGACCCCGTACGGGAAGAACGGGTTGTAGTTCGCCGTGTCGATGTGGAAGACGCCGACGCCGATCACCAGGAGCACCACCGCGACCTTCAGGATGACGACGACCATCTCGAAGCGGGCCGCGTTCTTGATGCCCAGGTTCAGCAGGTACGCGATGAGCAGGCACAGCACCGCCGCAAACAGGTCGACCCTGTGCCCGTCGCCGGTGCTCGGCGCGCCCAGCATCCAGTTGGGCAGATCGGCACCCATCTCACCCACCAGGAAGCTGAAGTACCCGAAGATTCCGATCGCGACCACCGCGACGATCGCCGTGTACTCGAGGAGCAGGTCCCAGCCGATGAACCAGCCCGCGAACTCGCCGAGCACCGCATAGCCGTACGTGTAGGCCGAGCCCGCCCTCGGGATGAGGCCCGCGAACTCGGCGTACGACAGCGCCGCCGCGGCACTCGCGACGCCCGCGATGAGGAACGACACGAGGACCGCGGGCCCCGCCGTCCCGTTCGCCACCGTGCCGGCGAGCGTGAAGATGCCCGCGCCGATGATGCCGCCGACACCGATCGCGGTCAGCTGCCACAGGCCGAGCGAGCGATCGAGACGTGCGCCCTCGCCGGCTTCCGTCTCCTCGATACGTTCGATGGGTTTGCGACGGAGAATTCCTTCGCCCATTATGAGCCTGGCCATGTGCCTCACCTCTTCGCAGGCGGTAATCGGCTTTTGGCAGGATCATGATGACCTCAGTGGCAGCTGTGGCGAAAGAGCTACCCGCGGGTTACGGCACAACCGTCACAGGCCATCGCCCGGCCTTCACGAGGCGGACGGCCACCGAGCCGATGAAGCGATGCCCCGACTGCTCGGACGCTCCCACCACGACGGCGTCCGCCTTGAGTTGGTCCGCCGCGGCCACAAGACCGCTGTACGCGTCGCCGCGAAAGGTGTGGAACTCCCAGCGGACCTCGAAGATGTCCTTGACCTGCTCGGTCGCCTCGTGCATGTCCCGGACGAGTCCCCGGGCGATCTCGTCGGTCGTATCGACGACCGGAGCCCCGGCTGCGATGCCCGCCGCCAGCACCGGCTGGACATACACGACGGCGAGCAGCGCCCGCTGCCGCCGGGCCAGGCCGGCGGCGTAGGCCACGGCGCGCAATGAGGAGTCGGAGCCGTCCACGCCGGCCACGATGACCTTCGGCCCGTCCGTGCCGCGCTCGAACTCCTGTGAGTGCCCTGGTGAGTGCTGTTCCGTCACGGCGCCGAGGTTATCGGAGTACCCGGGTCCGGCCGCGCTCGGGGAGCAGGCCGGGTGCACGCGCTGACTGTGCGTGAGAGACGCTAACGTTTGCGCTCGTGTGCCGTTGCCGAGGTGGTTCCAACGGGTGTTTTCGTGCGGCCGAACAGGTGTCGGTGTGCGGTTCGGAGCGCCGGCCGGGCGACTGATTAATCATGAATAAGGATCAAATGCTCTCGCGGCGCAAGGCGTTGCTCGTCGGCAGCGCCGCCGTCCTGGGGGCTGCGGGAGCGGCCGGTACGGCACGCCTTCTCGGCGCCGGTCCGACCCCGCCGCCGGGCGGGCCCTCCGCGAGCCCCTCCGCGAGCCCCGCTGCGGGCTCCCCGCAGGCCGGCGCCCTGCGTCGCTCCGCATACCGGCTCCAGCCCATCGCCGGATACGGCCCCCTGCGCAGCGCACCGGGGCGCACCCTCGTACGGCATGAACCCTTCCTGCGTGTCGCCGGGCGCGGCCCCACCATGGTGCTGACCTTCGACGACGGCCCCGACCCCCGCTACACCCCCCATGTCCTGCGCACCCTCAAGGCCCACGACGTCCGCGCGATGTTCTTCGTGTGCGGCTCGATGGTCGTCGAGCACAAGGACATGCTCCGGAAGATGGCAGACGAGGGACACATCGTTGGCAATCACACCTGGTCCCACCCGCTGCTGACCCGGCTGCGCCGGTCCGCGATCCGCTCCGAGATGGAACGCACCAGCGAGATCATCGAGAAGACGTACGGGGAACGGCCCGGCTGGTTCCGCGCACCGTACGGGGCCTGGAACCGGGCCGTTTTCGAGTTCGGCGCCGAACTCGGCATGGAGCCGCTCGGCTGGACCGTCGACACCCTCGACTGGCAGGAACCCGGTGCCCGCACCATCGAGCGCCGGGTCATGAAGGGCGCGGCCCCGGGTGTCGTGGTCCTCGCGCACGACGCGGGCGGCGACCGTTCGCAGAGCATCCGGGCGCTGCGCGACTATCTGCCGCGGCTGCTGGACTCGGGCTATCACCTCACCGTGCCCCGGCGGCAGTTCACGTAGACCGGGCTCGCGTAGACCCGCTCACGTAGGCCGGCTCACGTAGACCGATGGGAATCCGCGGATTCGGACGAGAATCCGCGGATTCCACGGGAGGGCCGCCGGAATTCCGCGAGCTTTCGCCCGCCCGTCGGGGAGCGCTCAGCGAACCTCGACCAGGCGGGCGAACACGACGACGTTCCCGTCGTAGCCGTTCTGCTGGGAGAAACCGCCTCCGCAGGTGATGACGCGCAATTCGGGAGTTCCGGTGTCTCCGTATACACGGTCGCCGGGGAAGTTGTTCTTGTCGAACACCTCGACGCCGTAGACCTCGAACACGGCGAGTTTCCCGTCCTTGCGCGTGACCTCCATGCGATGTCCCTGTTTCAGGGCCCCGAGACCGTAGAAGACGGCGGGGCCCTGCTTGTTGTCCACATGACCGACCATGACGGCCGTGCCCTTTTCGCCGGGCGAGACCGCGCCGGTGAACCAGCCCGCGAGATTCGGGTCCTCGGGCGGGGGCGCGTCCACCCACCCGTCCACGTCGAGCCCTACCGGCATGACCGGGGCGTCGACCTGGATGGCAGGGATACTGATGCGGTCGACCACGGAGAACGGCAGGGGGGCCGGCCCGTTCGAGCGGGTGATTCCAGGGGGACGGCTCTTTGCGGCCGCCGCCGTCACGGGCTGCGGAGGACCCACGTCGAATTCTCCCGAGCCATTTCGAATGAGCGCGAGACCGGTCAGCAGAACAAGTGCCAGCACGCCCCAGGGAGCGCGCTTCCTCTGCCGCTCCTCCTCTTCGGCCAGCTCGGACACAGACATTCGCAAACCCCTCTCGACGCGGCCGTCGCCGCGTCACTCGCGCATACGAGAACGCTAAGTCCAAGGGTCCCGGCAGGCGACGGGAGACGCGCGAACGGGTGGCCGCTGCGAAGCCGGTGCGCCATCCGAGTCTGAGCGGTCCGGAAATTTCTGACGGTCCGTGACCTGCGGCAATATCCGATTGGGTTCCTTTTCCGCGGCGTTCCTCTCACCAGGACGGACCATTCTCGAAATGCGGCCCCATGCAAGCCATCTGAGGGTTCGTCTGGGAGGCGTTTTCTCGCCGATCCGACCCGGGGACGGTTCCCGGGGCGCCTTCCGCGGAGGATCACATGCGTACCATTCGTGCCCTGGCGGTCTCTGCTACAGCCCTCGCCACCTTCGGGCTCGCCGCCCCCACGGCCGCGGCCTCGGAGAGCTCCGGCCCCAGCAACATCGTCGCCACGCCCAGCGTCATCGCCCGGGGCGGGCAGCTGACGGTCACCGTCGACGGCTGCCCTCACGGCGGCCACATGACGTCGGGGGCGTTCCCGCAGACGCGTCTCGAGCCGATCGATCGCCACCACGACAGGGGGCACGACGGGATGTCCAGGGGGAGCGAGACGGCCAGGGGAGTCGCGACCATCAACCAGACGGCCGCCCCCGGCACCTACGACATCACCGTCAACTGCGTTGGCACGGGCACCCTCACCAAGCCCCAGGCCTTCACTGTCATCGGCGGCGTCCGCGGTGGTCTCGGCGGCAGCAGCTCCAGTGGTGCCACGCCGACCGACATGGCGATCGGCGGCGGCCTGCTGGGACTCGCGCTCGTCGGCGGCGCGGTGTTCTGGATGCGCCGCCGTTCCGAGAACAAGGCCTGAGCGAACAAGGCCTGACGCAGTACACACCTTCCAGCCCTTCGCCCCGGACCGCGCGGTCCGGGGCGAAGGGCTGGAAGGTGAGCGGCGGTTGTGCTCGGGTCAGTTGTCCTCTTCGGCGGTGCGGCGGTGTGACCAGTGGTACGCCGCGCCGACCGAGCCCATGACGAGTGCGAGGCCCAGGCCGATGTCGCCCGGGTCGAAACCGGCGATGGTGCCGCCGGCACCGGCCTTGACGCCCTTCTGGGCGTGCATGTGCGACTGACCCCGGCCCGACTGCTGTCCGGCCTCGATGGTCAGGTCCTTGTTGCCGTACTCCCCCTCGCACTGGAAGGTCACCTTCACGGTGCCGGGCTCGGCTTGCCAGCCGACGGTGGCCGTGGCCGAGTGCTGCCCCTTGGGGATCACCACAGGATCGAAGGCACTCGAGAACACCTTGGCCTCGGTCGCGCAGCCCCAGACGTTCAGTGTGACCTCGCCGCCCGCGGCGACGGTCGTGGGTGACACATCGAAACCGAACGAGGCGGTCCCGCGTTCGCCGCCCGTCGCGGCGACGGCCGCCGGTGCGGCCAGGGCCAGGGCGCCGGCGCCCAGCAGTGCGGCCGAAGCGACGCATATCGCGCGCATGGTGAATCCTCCGGGTCCCGAGGAGCAGCCGCGGACCTTTTCCGCTTGCGCCGTACATGCACCTCGATGGTCGAAACGCTAAAAAGGTCCGCCCGCGGGCGCGATCGCAGTGGACCGAATGGGGCACCGGCCGCCGTCGCGACAGTGCGAGAACGGCGAGAACAAGCCATTCCGGCGATGGCGAGCTACGCGCGAGTCACATACGGCGACGGTGCACGGGCGTCACTCAAAGAATCTTGCGATCCGGTTGAACGCTCGCGGCGTTCTCACCCGTACCTAGGGCCATACGCGGCGCAGTGGTGCGCCGCAACATCTGAGTGATTAGCGGGGAGTTACCCAAATGAAGACCTCCTGGCGGAGCGCCTCCCTCGTAGCGGCCGCTGCGGCCCTGGCGCTGACGACTGCGTGCGGCTCGGACACCCCTCAGACGGGAAGTCAGAGCGTGGGGGCGGCGCCCGCCGCCAATGGGGTTGGCAATGACTACGGGGCCGGTACGAGCACGCCCACTCCCGGTGCGGGGCAGGCCGGCGCCGGTGCGCAGGCCCAGACCGCCGGCCAGCTTGCGGTGAAGAAGAACAAGGCCCTCGGCGAAGTGGTCACGGACAGCGCCGGTATGACGCTCTACCGCTTCGACAAGGACACCGCCTCACCGCCGAAGACGAACTGTGAAGGCGACTGCGCCACGGCCTGGCCCCCGGTCCCGGCCTCGGACGCCACCGCTCCGGCGGGCATGGACAAGACGCTGCTCGGTGAGGTCACCCGTGCCGACGGCACGAAGCAGCTGACGCTCGACGGCTGGCCGCTGTACCGGTACGCGAAGGACACCAAGGCCGGTGACACCAAGGGCCAGGGTGTGCAAGGGACTTGGTACGCGTCGGCCCCCGACGGCAAGAAGGCGGCAGCGGACGGCTCAGAGGCCGGAGCCGGTGACGAAGCCGGGGCGGGGGCGGAGGCCGGCGGCGACCTGCCCGGTCTTTCGACCCGTCAGGACCCCGAGCTGGGCGAGGTCGTCGTCGACAAGAACGGCATGACGGTCTACCGCTTCGAGAAGGACGTCCAGTGGCCGATGAAGTCGAACTGTGTCGGTGAGTGCCTGGAGAAGTGGCCGGTCGTCGAGCCGGTCGACGCCGCCGACACCAAGGGCATCGACACCGAGGTGGACGGCCGACGGGGCTACGTCATCAACAAGCGTGAAGACGGACTCAAGCAGCAGAGCATCGACTGCTGGCCGATGTACACCTTCGCGGGCGACAAGAAGCCCGGCGACACCAACGGCCAGGGCGTGGGCGGCACTTGGTACGCCATGGCCCCCGACGGCAGCGCGATCAAGAAGTAGACAGCAACCGAGCACGACAGACCACGCAGCACGCAACCCACGGAAGGGAGTGATCGCCAGGAAGCAGACAACTGACACGCCGCGAGGAACCGAGTAACCGCTCAACCCCCGGTCCACCCCCTCCGCACCGCACGGAGGGGGTTGGCCGTTTTTCACCGCTCTCAGGGCTTCGGAGCGATTTCGTACGAGTCATTGCGCATGTGCCCCGGGCAGTGACCGGGAACGGATGGTCAATTTCCGTTTCTGCTCGCCCCGTTGGCGGGCGATCAGTAGCCTCAGCTCGAACACCGGATCGCCTACGGTTGGAGAGACAGATGGAGCGTCCCGCCTGGGCCCCACGTGGCATCGACATCTCGGTGCCGAGCGTGAGCCGTATCTACGACTACTACCTGGGCGGATCGCACAACTTCGACGTCGACCGGGAGGCAGCCCGCAAGGCGATGGAGTTCATGCCGGGCCTTCCGAAGATCATGCAGGCGAACCGCGCTTTCCTGCGCCGGGCCGTCCGTTTCGCGGCGGACGAGGGCATCACCCAGTTTCTGGACATCGGCTCCGGCATCCCCACCTTCGGCAACGTCCACGAGGTCGCCCAGAGCGCCAGTCCCGGAGCGCGCGTTCTGTACGTCGACAACGACCCGGTCGCCGTCGCCCACAGCGAGGCCGTCCTGGAGGGCAAGGAGGACGCGGACGTCGTCGCCGCCGATCTGCGCAACCCCCGGGAGATCCTGGCGAGTTCTCAGTTTCAGCGCCTGATCGACCAGAATCGGCCAGTAGCACTCCTCCTCGTTGCCATACTTCACTTCGTGGAGGACGAGGACGACCCGTACGAGGCGGTGGCACAGCTGCGCGACGCGCTCGCGCCGGGCAGCCTGCTCATCGTCACGCACGCCTCCTACGAGGGCATCCCGCTTCCCCCAGAGCGGGCCGAAGGTGCGGTCGACGTCTACAAGGACATTCGCAATCCGCTGATCATGCGCTCGCGCGACGAGATCGCGCGGTTCTTCGAGGGGTACGACATGGTGGAACCCGGACTGGTGCCGATGCCGGAATGGCGGCCCGACACGGCACTCGAGGACGAGGATCCGTATGCCTATGCCGGGTTCGCCGGCGTGGGGCGCACGGCGTGACCGCGGAGCCGGACGGGCCGGAGGACAGACTCCGCAGATTCGCGACGATCTGGAGCCGGGCGGTCTTCCCGCACACGGCGACATCGCTGACCCGCCCCGAGCTCGAGCGGGAACTGCTGCCGCTCGCCCGGCGGTTGAGTGAGGCGTTGCGGGCCAGGACGTTCGACGCGGCCGAGGGCCGGGCGGTCGGCGCCGCGCTGATCGACGCCCACTGCACCGAGCCGGAGACGCTCAGCCGCGCACTCGACTGCGTGGACGCCTATCTGGTGCTCTACTGCGGCGGGGACGGACCCCAGGAGGACCTGCGCAGCCGTTCGGCGCGGTTGCAGCACGCCATGGCCGCCGGGTTCGCCGAGGCGCTGCGGGAGCGGACGCTGGCCGAACAGGAAGCCATCGCGCGAGCGGCCCTCCAGGCCCAGGGGGTGGTCGCTCAGGCGCTGCACGCGACCGAGGCGCGGCTGCGCGCCGTGTTCGAGGGCGCGGCCATCGGAATCGGCATCGCGGACCTCGACGGCAACATCCTGCAGGTGAACAAGGCCCTGCTGCGGATGTTCGGCGGCACCGAGGAATCGGTGCGCGGCCGTAACGTGGTCGACTGGACACACCCCGACGACGCTCCTCAAGTCTGGCATCTGTACGAGGAGTTGGTGCGCGGCGAGCGTGAGCACTACCACGTGGAGAAGGCCTTCTACCGACCTGACGGAACGGTTCTGTGGACCAATCTGACGGTCTCCCTGCTGCGTGACGCCGACGGCTGTCCCCAGTACCAGCTCGCCCTCATGGAGGACACCACCGAACGCCGACTGCTCAATCTGCGGCTGCGGTACGAGGCGACCCATGACGCCCTCACCGGACTGCCCAACCGCACCCTGTTCTTCGAGCGGCTCGAAAAGGCGCTCTCCGCGGGTGAAGGCATGCGCTTCGGGCTCTGCTATCTCGACATCGACGGCTTCAAGACCATCAACGACAGCCTCGGGCACGCCGCCGGTGACCGGCTGCTCGTCGAGGTCGCCGACCGGCTGCAGTCCTGCGCGACCGCGCCCGGCGAGATGGTCGCCCGGCTCGGCGGCGACGAGTTCGTGGCGCTGACCACCGGGCCCGACACCGAGACAGAGGTCGACGCGCTCGCCGACCGCATCATGAACGCCCTCGTCACCCCGATCCGTATCGACGGCCGGGAACTGACCGTCCGCGGCAGTATCGGCATCGTCGAGGGCCCGGCCGGAGAACGCGGCCCTGCGGAGGTGCTGCGCAGCGCCGACATCACGATGTACCGCGCCAAGTCGGCGGGCGGCAACCGCTACGAGCTCGCGGACCCAGAGGCCGACGCCCGGGCCATCACCCGCCACGGACTGACCACGGCGCTGCCCGCGGCCCTGGACCGCGGCGAGTTCTTCATCGAGTACCAGCCGCTCGTGCACCTCGGCGACGACAGCGTACGAGGCGCCGAGGCCCTCGTCCGCTGGCTGCACCCCCAGCACGGCGTGCTCGGCCCCGACCGGTTCATCCCGCTCGCCGAGCACACCGGCCTCATCGTCCCGCTCGGCCGCTGGGTGCTGGAGCAGTCGGTCCGCCAGGCCCGCGACTGGCAGGAACGTCACGGCGACCAGGCGGGCCCGTTCCGTATCAACGTGAACCTCTCGCCCTGCCAGCTGACCCACCCCGGCCTGGTCGCGGACACGGTCGACATCCTGGAGCGGGCCGGCCTCGAACCGGCCTCCCTCTGCCTGGAAGTCACCGAATCCGCCCTGATCGGCGCCGACGACGACCTCCTCAAGCCACTGCGCCGCCTGGCCGAGATGGGCGTCGACATCGCCCTCGACGACTTCGGCACCGGCTACTCCAACCTCGCCAACCTCCGCCGCCTCCCGGTCAGCATCCTCAAGCTGGACCGCTCCTTCACCCAGAGCATGCAGCAGTTCCCGGCGGACCCGGTCGACCTGAAGATCGTCGAGGGCATCGTCTCCCTGGCCCACAGCCTCGACCTCAAGGTCACGGTAGAGGGCGTGGAAACAGGCGCCCAGGCAGAACAACTGAAGCTCCTGGGCTGCGACACGGCCCAGGGCTGGTACTACGCCCGCCCGGGTCCGCCGGACCGCCTGCACGAGTTGGCGCTGGTGGACGCGACGGGCTGACAAGAGACGCGACCTCGTAGGGCCGCGGGGCCGTGTCGATTTGCGGCTCCGCCGCGTGGGCGCGACGGACTGACGGTTCCGTGAAACCGCGCGGCTCCCGGTGCCCCTTTAGGGGCGCGGGGAACTGCGCGACCAGCCACGACGGACCCGCAGCCCCCAACGGCGCGTTCCGTGCCACGGCGCCCCCGGAGGCGGCACGACCAGCGAAGGATCACCGTTCGAGCAGCATCCGCTGCAACTCCCGAGCCGCCCGAGGCGGAGCCACGTCGCTCCGGTGCGCCAGCGCGATCGTCCGATGCAACCCCGGCCGCGCCAACGGAGTCACCCGCAGCCCACGCCCCGCCCGAGTAGCCACCATCCGCGGCACCACAGCCACCCCGAGCCCCGCCCGCACAAACCCCAGCACCGCGTCCATCTCCCCACCCTCCACCGCGAAGTCCGGCTCGAACCCAGCGGAGCGACACGCGGCGACGGTCAGTTCCCGCAGGTCGTACCCGTGCCGGAACATGACCAGCCGCTCACCCTCCAGGTCGGGAATCCGCACCGTACGACCCCGCCCCGGCGAGGGTGCGTCCGGGGACGACACCACCACCAGGTCCTCCCGCAGCACCTCGACCGTGGTCAGCGCGGGCGACGGCGAAGGCAGAGGCAGCACCACGAGGGCGAGATCGAGCGCACCGCGAGCGAGCTCCCGTACGAGATCATGCGAGCCTCCCTCCTCGATCAGCAGCCGGATGCCCGGATACCGGTCGTGGAAGGCACGCAGCACATCGGGCAGCAGCCCCGTGCACACGCTCGGAGTGGCACCGAGACGAATCCGCCCGCTGCGCAGCTGCACGAGTTCCCCCACCTCGTGCCTAGCCGTCTCCGCGTCGGCCAGGATGCGGCGGGCCAGCGGCAGCAGTGCCTCGCCCGCGTCCGTGAGTGTGATGTTGCCGCGTGCGCGCAGGAACAGATCCGCCCCCAACTCCCGTTCCAGCGCCTTGATCTGCTGGGAGAGGGACGGCTGCGCGACATGGACGAGATCCGCGGCCCGGGTGAAGTGCCGGGTCTCGGCGACCGCCACGAAGTACTGGAGCTGCTGGAACTGCATCCCGCAATCATAGGTAGTGTCTATTGAAACCAGCCATTCCATGTCTTGGACCGATCGGGACCTCTGGCCCTAGCGTGCGTCCCATGGCGCTGCTAACGCGGACGGACCGAAAACCGTCCATGACCCGCACGATGTGGGACTCCTCCGTCGGCAAGAAGACGGTCATGGCCGTGAGCGGTCTGATCATGCTGGCGTACCTGGTCGTCCATATGCTGGGCAACCTGAAGATCTTCTTCGGATCCGACGAGTTCAACGAGTACGCGCACGCCCTGCGCACCCTCGGCGAGCCCTTCCTGCACTACGAATGGGCGCTGTGGATCATCCGCGTCGTCCTGGTCGCCGCCGTCGTCGGGCACGCCGTCTCCGCGTACCAGCTGAGCCGCCGCGACATCAAGGCGCGGCCCACCAAGTACGTGCACAAGAAACCGCGGGCCAGTTACGCGACACGGACGATGCGCTGGGGCGGGATCATCCTCGGACTGTTCATCGTCTGGCACATCCTCGACCTGACGACCGGCACCGTGCACTCTGGCGGCTTCGAGGCCGGACACCCGTGCCAGAACGTGATCGACACCTTCTCCACCTGGTACGGCAACGTCGTCTACATCGTCGCGGTGCTCGCGCTCGGCCTGCACATCCGGCACGGCTTCTGGAGCGCGGCGCAGACCCTCGGGGTCGGCAGCCGCACCCGCGACCGTGCCTTCAAGACCATCGCCAACGTGCTCGCGCTGGTGCTGACGGTGGGCTTCGTCTCCGTACCCGTGGGCGTGATGACCGGAGTGGTGAGCTGACATGACCGCTGAGTACGCCGACTACACGACCGGGGAGCCGGTCGTCGACGCCAAGGCCCCCGAAGGGCCGGTGAACGAGCGTTGGGACACCCGCCGCTTCGAGGCCAAGCTGGTCAACCCCGCCAACCGCCGCAAGCACACGGTGATCGTCGTCGGCACCGGCCTCGCGGGCGGTTCGGCGGGTGCCACGCTCGCCGAACAGGGCTACCACGTCGTGCAGTTCTGCTACCAGGACTCACCGCGCCGCGCCCACTCGATCGCCGCGCAGGGCGGCATCAACGCCGCGAAGAACTACCGCAACGACGGCGACTCCATCCACCGGCTGTTCTACGACACCGTCAAGGGCGGCGACTTCAGGGCCCGCGAGTCCAACGTCCACCGCCTGGCGCAGATCTCGGTGGAGATCATCGACCAGTGCGTGGCCCAGGGCGTGCCCTTCGCCCGCGAGTACGGCGGCCTCCTCGACACCCGGTCCTTCGGCGGCGTACAGGTCTCCCGGACCTTCTACGCCCGCGGGCAGACGGGCCAGCAGCTGCTGCTCGGCGCGTACCAGGCGCTGTCCCGGCAGATCGCCGCCGGCAACATCGAGATGCATCCGCGCACCGAGATGCTTGACCTGATCGTGGTCGACGGACGGGCGCGCGGGATCGTGGCCCGCGATCTGATCACGGGCCGTATCGACACGTATTTCGCGGACGCCGTCGTCCTGGCGAGCGGCGGCTACGGCAACGTCTTCTACCTGTCGACGAACGCCATGAACTCCAACGCCACCGCGATCTGGCGGGCGCACCGGCGCGGCGCGTACTTCGCGAACCCCTGCTTCACGCAGATCCACCCCACGTGCATTCCGCGCACCGGCGAGCATCAGTCGAAGCTCACGCTGATGAGCGAGTCGCTGCGCAACGACGGCCGGATCTGGGTGCCGAAGGCGAAGGGCGACCAGCGCCCCGCGAACGAGATCCCCGAGGACGAGCGCGACTACTACCTGGAGCGCATCTACCCGTCCTTCGGCAACCTCGTGCCCCGTGACATCGCCTCCCGGGCCGCCAAGAACGTCTGCGACGAGGGCAGGGGAGTGGGCCCAGGCGGCCAGGGCGTTTACCTGGACTTCGCGGACGCCATCAGGCGCATGGGCCGCAAGGCGGTCGAGGCCAAGTACGGCAACCTCTTCGACATGTACCAGCGGATCACCGACGAGGATCCGTACGAGGTGCCGATGCGGATCTATCCCGCCGTCCACTACACGATGGGCGGGCTGTGGGTCGACTACGACCTCCAGACCACCATCCCCGGCCTGTTCGCGATCGGCGAGGCCAACTTCTCGGACCACGGGGCGAACCGGCTCGGCGCCTCGGCGCTGATGCAGGGGCTCGCCGACGGCTATTTCGTACTGCCGTCGACGATCAACGACTACCTCGCCCGCAATCCGCACCACGAGAAGGTCACGGCCGAACACCCCGTCGTCCAGGAGGTGCTGGCCGAGACCGAGGACCGGCTGAGCCTGCTCCTCGCCGTCGACGGAGACCGCACCCCCGACTCCTTCCACCGTGAACTCGGCGAACTGATGTGGGAGTTCTGCGGAATGGCGCGTACGGAGACGGGGCTGCGCAAGGCCCTGGAGCGTATCCCGCAGATCCGCGAGGAGTTCTGGCGGCGCATCAAGGTCCCCGGCACCGGCGAGGAGTTCAACCAGTCGCTGGAGAAGGCGAACCGCGTCGTCGACTACCTGGAACTCGCCGAGCTGATGTGCCTCGACGCACTGCACCGCGAAGAGTCCTGCGGCGGCCACTTCCGGGAGGAGTCCCAGACCCCGGACGGTGAGGCGGAGCGCAAGGACGAGGAGTTCTCGTACGCGGCGGCCTGGGAGTTCACCGAGACCGGCCAAGCGCCCGTCCTGCACAAGGAAGACCTCGTCTTCGAGTACGTCCACCCCACTCAGCGGAGCTACGCATGAAGCTCACCCTGCGCGTCTGGCGGCAGCGGAACGCCGACGCCGACGGAGCGATGTCCACGTACGAAGTGGACGGCATCTCGCCCGACATGTCCTTCCTGGAGATGCTCGACACCCTCAACGAGGAGCTCATCCTCAAGGGCGAGGACCCCGTCGCCTTCGACCACGACTGCCGCGAGGGCATCTGCGGCGCCTGCTCGCTCGTCATCAACGGTGACGCGCACGGCCCGGAGCGCACGACCACCTGCCAGCTGCACATGCGGTCCTTCAGGGACGGCGACACGATCGACATCGAGCCGTGGCGGGCCTCGGCGTTCCCGGTGGTCAAGGACCTCGTCGTCGACCGGAGCGCCTTCGACCGGATCATCCAGGCCGGCGGCTACATCACCGCGCCGACCGGCGCCGCGCCCGAGGCCCACGCCACGCCCGTACCGAAGCCGGACGCGGACTTCGCGTTCGAGCACGCCGAGTGCATCGGCTGCGGGGCCTGCGTGGCGGCCTGCCCGAACGGGGCCGCGATGCTGTTCACCTCGGCGAAGATCAACCACCTGAACGTCCTGCCGCAGGGCGCCCCCGAGCGCGAGACCCGCGTGCTCGACATGGTGGCGCAGATGGACGAGGAGGGCTTCGGCGGCTGCACGCTCACCGGCGAATGCGCCACCGCCTGCCCCAAGGGCATCCCGCTGGTCTCCATCACCGGCATGAACAAGGAGTGGCTGCGCGCGACCCGCAAGTCGGGAAGGCGTTAGCCGTACGTCGTTCGCCGTCAAGGTGCGGACGGGCGGGGCCGGGAGTGGTGCTCTCCGGCCCCGCCAAGCTTTGTTCGGGCCGCCGCACCCGGGCATTCAACAAGCCCACATCCCACCTCTCTGCGTAGGTTACGCGCCGGTCAGCCGGCGTCGGGAGAACAGGAGCGAGCACGCCGTACCCAACCGGCCTGCTCACCTTCCGCTCCGCTCACCTCCCGCCGCACACCGGCCAACGTCCCCAGGAGAGAGCCAGCCATGACCGGCGTAACCACGCTCGACAGCCCGCCGCAGGCGACCGCACCCACCCGCTACACCGTCACCCTGGCCCGCGACGAGGCGGATGTGCGGGCCGCGCAGCGGCTGCGCCACGACGTCTTCGCGGGAGAGATGGGAGCCCTGCTGACCACCCCGCAGCCGGGCCTCGACATCGACGCCTTCGACGCCTACTGCGACCACCTGCTCGTCCGCGACACGGTGAGCGGGCAGGTCGTCGGCACCTACCGGCTGCTGCCGCCGGAGCGCGCCGCGGTCGCCGGACGGCTGTACTCGGAGAGCGAGTTCGGCCTCGGGCCGCTCGCCGGTATCCGCTCCGGGCTCGTCGAGGTCGGCCGCTCCTGCGTCCACCCCGACCACCGGGACGGCGCCGTCATCGGTCTCATCTGGGCCGGTATCGCGCGCTACATGGTCGAGGGCGGCCACGAGTGGCTCGCGGGCTGCTGCTCGATCCCGCTGGCCGACGGCGGCACGCTCGCCGCGGGCACCTGGGACCGCGTACAGGAGAAGTACCTGGCGCCCGAGGAGTACCGCGTACGCCCGCTGCTGCCCTGGAACCCTGAGGGCATCCAGCGCCCGGCCCGCACCGAACTCCCCGCGCTCCTGCGCGGCTACCTCCGCCTCGGCGCCTGGGTCTGCGCGGAACCCGCCCACGACCCCGACTTCGGCGTGGCCGACCTGTACGTGCTGCTGCCGATGCACCGCGTCAACTCCCGCTACCTGCGGCACTTCCTGTCGCTCGTCCCCGCCTGATGAACGCCTCCCGGGTGAATGTGACGAGTGCGCTGCGCCTCGCGGTGCTGGTCCGCCCGCGGCGCGGCGCGGCGGCGCTCGCGAGCCCCGGCGCGGGCACGGCCGCATTCCCGGGCCGTCGGCCGGCGCCCCGCGCAGTCCGTACGCGGACGCAGGTCGCGGACCGCCCCGGTGCCACGCCCTCCGGCGCCGCCCCGGCCAGTGCCTGGCTGCCCAGCGCCCCCTGTACCCCGGGGGCCTGCGTGGAGTCCATGGGGTCCCTGGCCGCCGTTCCGCGGGCCGTGCTGCGGCTGACCGTGGTCGTGGCCGTGCTCCTCGTCGGGATCGTGCTGATCCCGGTCGTCGGACGGCTCGCGGGTATGCGGCGCGACCGCGCCATCCGGCTCTGGTGCCGGACGATCGTGCGCGTGGTGGGCGTACGCGTACAGACCACCGGAGCCGCGCCGCCCACCGGCGGGCTGCTGCTGGTGGCCAACCACATCTCCTGGCTGGACATACCGCTGCTCGCGGCCGTCCGTCCCGGGCGGATGCTCGCCAAGGCCGAGATCCGGCAGTGGCCCGTCGCGGGCGCGCTGACCGCGAGCAGCGGGGCGCTGTTCATCGAGCGGGACCGGCTGCGCGCGCTGCCGACGACGGTCGCGCGGATCGCGGACACCCTGCGCGACGGCGCGGCGGTCGTGGTCTTCCCCGAAGGCAGCACCTGGTGCGGCCGGGCCCAGGGGCAGTTCCGCAGGGCCGTCTTCCAGGCCGCACTGGACGCCGCCGTACCCGTCCAGCCGATACGCCTGCACTACCGGCTCGACGGGGGAGAGGCGACCACGGCACCCGCGTTCGTCGGGAGCGACTCGCTGCTCGCCTCGGTGTGGCGGGTCGTTTCGGCGCGCCGCCTCGTGGCCGAGGTACGCGTACAGCCGGTGCTCGCGCCGGGCAGCGCACCCGACCGCCGGACCCTGGCCCGCGCCGCCGAGACGGCCGCCACCCACCGGAGCTGCGCGAACTCGGAAGGGGCCCACAGGCCGGCATCCTAGGTGGGGCCCGCGCCGTCCAGTCCCGCGATCCGGGCCAGCCTCTCGTACGAGTCCAGGAGGGCGTCGCGGTCGTACGTACTGGTCGTGACCAGGACCTCGTCCGCGTCGGTCTCCTTGAGCACCGTCTCCAGTTCGTGGGCGACCTGCTCCTCGGTGCCGGCGATATGACCCCTGAGCCCGGACTCGTAGAAACCGCGCTCCTTGTCGCTCATCCTCAGCGTCTCCACGCGCTCGGCGGGCGGCAGCGGCGGAAAGGTGCCGCGGGTGCGGGAGTGCGCCATCGACCAGGCCTCCGGGAGCAGCAGCCGGCGGGCCTCCTCGGGGCTGTCCGCGACCGCGATCGTGCCGGAGATGACGACGTACGGCTCGCTCGCCCAGGCCGAGGGTTGGAACGTCGCGCGGTAGTGATCGATGCCGCGCCGCATCTTCTCGCGGCCGCGGAGGTCGCCGATGACCATCGGCAGGCCCGCCCGGGCGGCGATGGTGGCGCCCTCACCCATGGCCAGCACGAACGGCGGCACGGTCAGCCCCTCGGCCGGACGCGCGTGCACTCCCGTCGGAGAGGTGCCGCGGAACCAGCCCAGCAACTCGTCGAGCTGCCCCGCGAAATCCTCGGCGACGTCCTTGTCCCGGCCCAGCGCCCTGCGTACGCCGTCGGTGAAGCCAACGGAGCGGCCCAGGCCCATGTCGACACGTCCCGGGAAGAGGGACTCAAGGACGCCGAACTGCTCGGCGACGACGAGGGGTTGATGATTCGGCAGCATCACCCCGCCTGTGCCGACCCGGATCGTGCGCGTCGCGGCGGCGACCGCGGCGGCCAGCACGGTCGGCGCGGAACCGGCGACTCCGGGCACGCCGTGGTGTTCCGAGACCCATATCCGGTGGTAGCCGAGCCGCTCCAGCTCCTGGGCCAGCCGCACTGTGTCACGCAGCGCCTCGGGTCCGTCGTGCCCCTCCCGGGTGCGCGAACGGTCGAGGACGGAGAAACGGGTCGCTGCTATCACTGGACTCACATGAACTTCAACGCCCGCGTCGCGCCAGGATTCCCGGCGCGGGGCGTGCGGACGTCCGCGTAAGCCGCGTACCTGTCCCCGCGAGCCTGAGCAGAATGGGAAGTCCCGTTGAGTACGCCCTCCCATGGGGCCATGCTGAGGGCATGGCCGCGGGGTGTGCCCGTGGTGGGCGAGAGACGTGTTCATGGACCCAGACGTGTTCGGCTCGGGGTGGGAAGCGACCGCCGTCGTGGACGGAGGCGGGAGGATCCTCGCCTGGAGCGAGGGCGCCCGGCGGCTGCTCGGCCACGACTCCGCGGACGCCGTGGGCCGTGACGCCCGGGAACTGCTGGCCGCCGAGCTTCCGTACGCGGTCCGCGGCGCCTGCGCGTCCCGTACGCCGTGGAGCGGGGGCGCCGTGGTCCGCACCCGCGAGGGGCGGCGCCTCGAGCTGCTCGCCCATCTCCGGCCGCTGACCGGCGCCGATGACGACCCGCTGTGGATCGTCGCGGCCACTGCGGCGGACGAACCCGCCCCCGAGACCCTGAATCGCTGGGCGATCGAGCAGCTGCCCATCGCCGTGGTCGTGTGCGACGACGACGTCAGAGTCGTACGTGCGAATGACGCCTTCACCGCCATGTCGGGAGCGACGGAGGACCAGCTTCGGGGCCTCGGCCTCGCCGAGCAGATCACCGGCGAGGTCCTCGACGGAGCCGAGGAGATCCCCCGCCTGGCCGAACAGGCCATGCGGACCGGAGACGTCGTCCGCCACCAGGCCTATCTGCGGACCCCGGGAACGAGACGTGAGCGCTCCTGGTCCTCCCTGCTGTACCCGCTCAAGGACCCGCAGGGCCGCGTCCGGGGCGTCGCCTCCGCCGTGTACGACACGACCGAGCAGTACTGGGCGCGGCGGCGGATGTCCGTGGTGAACGCGGCGAGCCTCAGCGTCGGAACCACCCTCGACGTCACCCGCACCGCCCAGGAACTCGCCGAGATCGGCACCGAGGGGTTCGCCGACTTCGTCATCGTCGATCTGCTCGACGACCTCTTCCAGAACGTCGAGCCGGACCCCGCGCCGAGCGCGGACCGGCCGGTCTTCCGCCGGTGCGCCCAGGCGTCCGTACTGCCGGGCTGCCCGGAGGCCACCGTCGAGATCGGCCAGCGGCACGTCTACGCCACCGACTCACCGCAGGCCTCAGCCCTCGCCGTCGGCCGCCCCGCCCAGTACCGACTCGACAGCGCGAGCTTCCCCGCGTGGCTGACCGCGGATCCGGACCGTGCGCGCAGCGTCCGCACCCACGGGATCCATGCTCTGCTGGTCGTTCCATTGCAGGCCCGGGGCGTGACGCTCGGGCTGGCCCAGTTCCATCGTCACCGCATCACCGAGCCCTTCGACGACGAGGATCTGCTGCTGGCGCGGGAGATCGCGACCAGGGCCGCGCTGAGCATCGACAACGCCCGCCGCTACAGCCGTGAGCGTGCCACCGCGGTGACCCTCCAGCGCAGTCTGCTGCAGCGCGGCACGCCGGAGCAGTCCGCCGTGGACGTGGCCACCCGCTATCTGCCGGCCGGTGCGCGGGCCGGGGTGGGCGGCGACTGGTTCGACGTGATCCCCCTGTCCGGTGCCCGGGTGGCGCTCGTGGTGGGCGACGTGGTCGGTCACGGGTTGCGAGCCTCGGCCACGATGGCGCAGTTGCGGACCGCGGTGCGTACGCTGGCCGATGTCGACCTGGCGCCGGACGAGTTGCTCACGCAGCTCGACGATGTGGTGATCCGGCTGGCCCGGGAGGGGCCCGACGTATCCGGCTCAGTCGCCGAGGTCCGGCCGGTCCCCGAGTTGAGCGCCACGTGTCTGTACGCGGTGTACGACCCGGTGTCCCGGATCTGCTCGCTCGCCAGCGCGGGCCATGTGCTGCCCGCCGTGGTGACGCCCGACGGCACGGTCGCCTTTCCGAATCTGCCCGTCGGCCCGCCGCTCGGCCTCGGTGGACTGCCCTTCGAAATCTCGGAGTTCGAGCTTCGGGAAGGCAGCCTGCTCGCCCTCTACACCGACGGCCTGATCGAGGCGAGGGACCGGGACGTCGACACCGGCATGGCTGTCATGGGCCGGGTGCTCGGCCAACCCGTCCGGTCCCTGGAGAAGTTGTGCGACGACCTGCTGGACGAACTGCTGCCCGGCCGTCCCATGGACGACGTCGCCCTCCTCCTGGCCAGGACTCGTGTCCTCGACGCCGCCCGGGTGGCGACCTGGGACCTGCCGAACAACCCTCAGATCGTCGCCGAGGCCCGCAAGTTCGCGTCCGCTCAACTCGCTGCCTGGGGGCTGGAAGAGGCCGTGTTCACCACGGAACTGGTGGTCAGCGAACTCGTCACCAACGCCATCCGTTACGGCGGCGACCCGATACGGCTCCGTCTGATCCGCGACGCGGTCCTGATCTGCGAGGTCTTCGACGGCAGTAACACGGCACCCCATCTGCGCCGTGCGCGCGCCTACGACGAGGGTGGCCGGGGCCTCCTCCTCGTCGCTCAGCTCACCGAGAGCTGGGGCACGCGTCAGACTCCGTCCGGCAAGATCATCTGGGCGGAGCTGAGTGTGGCTCCTGAGCTTTGATGGGGCTTGCGGGGGTTC
This sequence comes from Streptomyces vastus, assembly GCF_039532825.1. NCBI lineage: Bacteria > Bacillati > Actinomycetota > Actinomycetes > Kitasatosporales > Streptomycetaceae > Streptomyces > Streptomyces vastus. The sequence goes on along the minus strand of NZ_BAAASJ010000125.1, from coordinate 367,263 downwards.
CTTTCCCCAAGCCCGCCCCTTCCCGAAACTGGGGGCTGCGCCCCCAGGCCCCCCGCCAGGGGGTGGGGGGGTGACACTGCGTGTCGCGGCTGCGGGTGCGTTGTGGCTGGTCGCGCCCCGCGGCGGAGCCGCAAATCGACACAGCCCCGCGCCCCTGAATCGTAAATAGATGGCGTCCAAGGTCAACAAGGCTCTGTCGCCATCGATTTACAAGATCACAGGGTGGCCGTCAGGCGACCGGACTACTGAAAAGCCAAAGCCTGCGACTTTCCGGCGCCCTGAGCAACCCTGGGCCCCGGGGAAGCCCGTACCCCCGACTACCCGCAGCCTTCTACCGGGCCGCGGCCCCGCACCCACGCACGCACCCCAGGGGCGGGGCTGTGACATTAACGGCTCCGCCGCGGGACGTGACCAGCCACAACGCATCCGCAGCTTCAAACTGCCCCTCCCAGCGGAGCGCCTACGCTGGTCGGCGTGACAGACAACGACCACCAACCACTCGCCGTGTTCGACCTCGACAACACGCTCGCCGACACCGCACACCGGCAGCGGTTTCTGGAGCGCAGGCCGCGCGACTGGGACGCCTTCTTTGCGGCGGCGCCGCAAGATCCGCCGCTGACCGAGGGCGTGGCGCTGGCGCTGGCGCACGCCGAGGAGTGCGAGGTCGTCTACCTCACGGGGAGGCCGGAGCGGTGTCGTAAGGACACCGTGGAGTGGCTGGCAGCGCAGGGGCTGCCCGAGGGCCGCATCTGGATGCGCCGCGACAACGACCGCCGACCCGCCCGGCGCACCAAGCTGGAGATCCTCCGCGGGCTTGCCCGGAGTCGCGAGGTCCGGGTGCTTGTGGACGACGACGAGCTGGTGTGCGAGGACGCCGAGCGGGCCGGCTTCACGGTCGTACGGGCGCGGTGGGCGAGCCAGTCCGCTGTGCTGAAGGTGGCCCAGGAGCGGGAGGGGCGCACCTGAGTCGGTCCGGCTGCTGACTCCCTCTTCTACTCCCCGTCCTCCAGCCGGAACCCCACCTTCAGACCGACCTGGTAGTGCTCGATCTGGCCGTTCTCGATCTGGCCGCGGACCTCCGTGACCTCGAACCAGTCCAGGTGGCGCAGGGTTTGCGAGGCCCGGGCGATGCCGTTGCGGATTGCCTGGTCGACTCCCTCGGTCGAGCTGCCGACGATCTCGGTGACCCGGTATGTGTGGTCAGTCATGCGGGTGCTCCTCTCCGCGGGTGGCGGGTGTGCCACGCGTCATTTCCACGGTGCCGCACGAGGCAGCGGCACGCGACCCGTCACCGGGCCATGCTCAGCGACAGTGCGAACCGTCCCTCCTGGTCCGTCCACCAGTGCGTCATCTCCAGCCCGGCGGCCGCCATTTCACCCCGTACGCCTTCCTCGCGGAACTTCGCCGACACCTCCGTCCGCAACTCCTCACCGGCCGCGAAGTCGACGGCGAGATCGAGCGCGGGGATCTTCACGGTCAGCCGCGAGCGCGCGCGCAGCCGCATCTCGATCCACTCCTCCTCGGCGTCCCAGAGGGCGACATGGGCGAAGTCGTTCGGGTCGAAGTCGGCGCCGAGTTCGCGATTGACGACGGAGAGAACGTTCTTGTTGAACGCCGCCGTCACTCCCGCCGCGTCGTCGTAGGCGTCGACCAGTACTGATTCATCCTTCACCAGGTCGGTGCCCAGCAGCAGGGCGTCGCCGGGGGAGAGGAGGGTGCGTACGGAGGCCAGGAACGTGGCCCGTTCGGCGGGGAGCAGGTTTCCGATCGTGCCGCCCAGGAACGCGACGAGCCGCGGTCCGGGGGTGCCGGGCAGCGTGAGACCGCCGGTGAAGTCGGCGATCAGCGCGTGTACGGCGAGCGACGGGCGCTCGGCGATCAGCGCCTGCCCGGCCTGCGTGAGCGCGCTCTCGCTCACGTCGACCGGCACGTACGTGTGCAGAGCGGGCAGTGCGTCGAGCAGGTGCCGGGTCTTGTCCGAGGAGCCGGAGCCCAGTTCGACCAGGGTGCGCGCGCCGGTCGCCGCGGCGATCTCGGCGGCCCGGGCGAGGAGGATCTCGCGCTCCGCGCGCGTGGGGTAGTACTCGGGCAGTTCGGTGATCTTCTCGAAGAGCTCGCTGCCATGGGCGTCGTAGAACCACTTCGGCGGGAGCGTTTTGGGCATGCGGGTCAGGCCGTGCAGGACGTCGGCGCGCAGCGCGGCCTCGGTGGCGTCCTCGGGCAGGGTGCGGGTGACCAGGAACGGGCTCACGTACTGGGCTCCTTGTGCGATGGGGGTCCCCCCGCTCGAGCGGAGCCGAGAGTGGGGGAGGATGCCAGGCGTTCTGCCATGGGTTCGTCGACGTCCTTGAGCGGTGTGAGCAGGACGTCCGTGCGGCTCGCGGCCAGCAGGGTGCGGTCGGGCACTTCCTGCCAGTGCGGATCGTCGTCGTACGGCTCGGAGGCCACGACGGTGCGTCGGCCGGGTTCCGTGAGATACCAGAGGGTGTCGCCCCAGGTGGTCGCGGCGATCGTCTCGCCGTTGGTGAGCAGGAGGTTGAGCCGCGAGCCGGGGGCGGCGGCCGCGATGTCCAGGACCGTGTCGGCGAGCGCCTGTCCTTCCTCGTCGCCGGTGCGCAGCCGCTTCAGGATCAGGGCCCAGACGAGGGCCGAGTCGCAGCGCGCCTCCAGTGACAGCAGTTCGGCGGGCGGCAGGGTCTGTGCGAGCGGTGCCAGGGAGCGCGGCCAGCCGCTGATCGCGCCGTTGTGGCTGAACAGCCAGGGGCCCGCGGTGTACGGGGCTGCCGCGGCCTCCCCGTCGGCGCCCGCCACGGTCGCGTCGCGCACGGCGGCGAGCAGCGCGCCCGAGCGCACCACCCGCGCCAGGTCGGCGAAGGACTGGTCGCCCCAGATGGGGCCCGTACGCCGGTACCGCGCGGGTACGGGGTCCCCTTCGGCGTACCAACCGATCCCGAAACCATCGGCGTTGACGGTCCCGTGCCGCTGCCGGCGCGGCGCCCACGACTGGCGGAACAGGCTGTGCGCCGGTTCCACGAGGAGTCGGCCGAGCGGCTCCTCGGGGCCCAGGTAGGCGAGGTGACGGCACATCAGGTCATCTCCGTGGCAGCGTCGCGCGCCGTACGGAATCCGGAGAAGATCTGCCGCCGTATCGGATAGTCCCAGTTGCGGAACGTCCCCCGGCAGGCCACCGCGTCGACGGCGAACGAGCCGCCGCGCAGCACTTTGTGCTCCGGCCCGAAGAACACCTCCGAGTACTCCTTGTACGGGAAGGCCGTGAACCCCGGGTACGGCATGAAGTCGCTCGCCGTCCACTCCCAGACGTCGCCGATCAACTGCCGCACGCCCAGCGGTGATTCACCCGCCGGATAGCTCCCGGCGGGGGCGGGCCGAAGATGACGCTGACCGAGGTTGGCGTGCTCGGGCGTGGGGTCGGCGTCGCCCCACGGGTACCGCGTGGAGCGGTCGGCCGCCGGGTCGTGGCGGGCTGCCTTCTCCCACTCGGTCTCGGTGGGCAGCCGCCGCCCGGCCCAGCGTGCGTAGGCGTCCGCCTCGTACCAACTGACGTGCAGCACAGGCTCGTCGGGTGGTACGACCTCGGTGACGCCGAAGCGCCGCCGCAGCCACTGACCGCCCTCGCGGCGCCAGAACAGCGGTGCCTCGATGGAGTGCGACCGGATGTGGGTCCAGCCGTCGGGGGACCACCAGCGCGGGTCGCCGTAGCCGCCGTCCGCGATGAACGCCTGGTACGCGGCGTTCGTCACCGGCGTGGTGTCGATGAAGAACGGCGGGACGAGACGCTGGTGCGCGGGCCGCTCGTTGTCCAGCGCCCATGGCTCGGCCGAGGTGCCCATCGTGAACGGGCCGCCCGGTACCAGGACTTCGGCCGGTCCCGTGAACTGCGGCGCGGGCGCGGGATCCGGTGCCGTCAGGGCCGCGGGTCCCTTGCGCAGCTGATGGGTGATCAGCATCGTCTCGTCGTGCTGCTGTTCGTGCTGGGCGATCATGCCGAAGGCGAAGCCCGCCTCGGTCAGCGGCGTACCGCGGAAGCGGGTGCCCTCCAGGACGTCGAGCGCCCGGCCGCGCACCTCGGCGGCATAGCGGCGTGCCTCGTCCGGCGGCAGCAGCGGCAGGGAGGGCCGTTCGGCGCGTGGGTGCTCGAACGCGTCGTACAGTCCGTCGATCTCGGGGCGCATCGCGTCACGTCCCGCGACCTCCCGCAGCAGCCACATCTCCTCCTGGTTGCCGATGTGCGCGAGGTCCCAGACCAGCGGGGACATCAACGGCGAGTGCTGCGCGGTGAGATCGGGATCCTCCACGCACGAGGTCAGCAGCGCGGTGCGGTCGCGGGCGGTGGTCAGCGCCGCCAGCGCGCGCTCCCTGAGTGTCTCCGGGTCGGTGAGGTCGGGGGCGGTCATGTGCGGATGTCCTTCCCGTGGAGCGGGTGTTGCGTGCCGTGGGCGCGGTCGATCAGGCCGGCGATGTTCAGGTCGACGGCCTCCGGTTCGGTGGCGCCCAGGCCGACGGCGTCGAGCAGGTCGTCGGCGGGGCAGCGGCCCCGGGCCACGTAGCGGTCGGTGAACTGAGCGACGGCTTCCTGGACTTCGTCCGTGGCCCCAAGCCTGGGCAGGGCCTCGGCCGCCGCCGCGAAACAGGTGACCGCCGCCTCGCGCAGCTCGGGATCGGCGAGGCCCGACCGGGCGGCCGCGATCCACAGCGGATTACGCGGAGCGGTGAGCGAATCCGCCCGCTCCGCCAGGGGTTTGACGGTCCGGTAGGCGATCTCAGCGGCCTCCGCGTCGTCGAACAGCGCCGCCGTCACGGCGAGCGGAACGATCCATCCGTCGTCGCCCGGCTGCGCGTCGATCATGCGGAGTTCCAGATGGCCGCGCGGACGGACCGGCGGGAACAGGGTCGTCAGGTGGTAGTCGAGATCCTCCCGGTCCGGCGGCGCGCCGGACCGGGTCCACGCCCGGAAACTCATGTCCTCCGGTACGTCCCAGGCGTCGCCGCCCCGTGCCCGGACACACATCACCGGTGCGTCGAGCACGTGCCGTGCCCAGGCCGCCCGTGGATCGCCGTCCAGGGGCGGGGCACCCGAGCGCCCCGGGTCCATCGCGGTCCACAGGGACTGCCGGGTCGAGCGCCAGCCCGTGTGCCGCCCCCGGGCCAGCGGCGAGTGGGCGAAGGCGGCCACCAGGACCGCGCCCAACTGGTGCGCCAGCCACCAGCGCCGTCCGTGTCCGAGCGGCCCCGGCTCCTCGTACCCGGCGTCCAGGCACACCTGGACGGAGGCCGAGCTGCACATCATGGCGCGGCCTTCGGGGCCCGTACGGTCGAGGTATCTCTCCATGGCGTCATAGCGCGGCTCATGGAGGAAGCGGGTGGGTGGGTGCCAGGGATCCTGGCCTATTCCGGTGAGGCCGAGACCCGCCTCGCGCAGTACCGCGCGTACGGCGTCGAGGTCGGCGGAGACGGACCCGATGCACTCCATCAGGGAGGCGGCGGCGGGGGAGCTGAGCTCCAGCTGGCCGCCGGGTTCGACGGTGAGCGTCGACCGCAGGGACAGGGTCCGCAGTGCGGCGTACGCCGCTTCGAGTCGTTCCGGTCTTACGGGGAGCCGCGGTAAGCGCAGCTCGCGGATGAACCATTCCACTTCGACACCGAGGAAACGCGGTGGTCCGGTCTTGAAGCAGATACCCCTGACCAGGGCCTCCACCTCGGCCTCGGTGACAGCGGAGCGGCTCTCCGTACCGTCACTTTCCGAATCGGACATGTCGGGATCCTCCTGAGATTCCACCATGCCGCCGGCCCGGTGTCGGATGGGCCGGCCCGGCAATCACCCGTCCACCCAAGACGCTCGCGCCGCTTCGCACAAGGGTGCGTATCGACGCTCTTGGGGCCGGGTAACTCTGTTGCGGCGCAGTACAAGGATCGCTCACGATGCGTTCACGAGCACGACGGGAGGTTTTTGGGGCTTCGCCCCCAGAGCCCTACCAGGGGCTGCGCCCCTGGACCCGCTCGGGGCTTCGCCCCGGACCCCTTTTCCGGGGCCGGCCCCCGGACCCCCGCTCATCAAGCGCCGGAGGGGCTGATTTTTGTGTGGCCGAACTTTGTCAGCACAAACTTTGTCATTGTAGGCCCGCATCAATCAGCCCGTCTGGGGGCACCTCCCAGCGGTAGCTGGGGGAGGAGTTTGAGGACGAGGCCGTTCAGGCCGATGGGGGTCTGGGGGCGCAGCCGTCAGTGGGGTCCAGGGGCGGAGCCCCTGGTGGGGTTCGGGGCCGGCCCCGGGATGGGACGGGTAGGGGCGGCGGGGGCGAGAAAAACAGCCGAGCTCAGCGCCAGCCGTAGCGCTCTCGAAGCCGGTGCACCACGGAATTGAACCGCATCCGGTCCAGCGCGCACGCCTCCCGCCGCATCCCCGCCTCATGGAGCCGCAGCACCCGGTCCACGGAAACCCACGAGTCGCGCCCCGAGCGGTCCCACGGCCCGCTGCCGATCGGGACCCACTCGCGGTCGCCGTCGTGCCGCTTGCTCGACAGTTGCACGGCGAGGAACGTACCGGCGGCCTCGCGGGCGACCACGAGCACGGGGCGGTCCTTGCCCCGGCCGTCGTTCTCCTCGTAGGGCACCCAGGTCCAGACGATCTCGCCGGGATCGGGGTCGCCGTCGTGCGCGGGTGAGTACTCGGTGCGGACCCGGCCCACCTCGCGGGGCTCCGCCTCGGTGGTCGCCGACGGACCGTGGCGGCCGGGGACGTCGGAAGCGTGGGCGGCGTCATCGGTGAAGGCAGTCACGCGAGTCACGGTAGAGCCCCCACGTCCCCGCCCGCCGAGCGGGGCGCCTACGAAGCGGCGGGCGGCCTGAACTCCCGTAGAGCGCCGTCGGCCTCAACCGCCGGCCACCGCTCGTGCCAGCGCAGCTCCGCCTCCAGCTGCGCGGCCAGCGACACGAGGAGCGGTTCGCTGTTCGCCGGGCCGAGGAGCTGCGCACCCACGGGCAGAGCGTCGTCGACGAAGCCCGCGGGGACGTTCACACCGGGCCAGCCGAGCACGTTCCACGGCCAGGCATACGGGCAGGCGGCGATCATGGCACGGTCGGTGCCCAGGCCGTTCAGCTGCGCGAGGGCACCGATCCGCGGCGGGGGAGCGGCCGTCGTGGGCGCGAGCACCACGTCGTACGTTTCGAAGAGCGCGCCGATCCGCCGGTGCAGCATCGCCTCGGCGCGCCGCGCCATCCGCAGCGGAGTCCCGCCGAGCAGCCGTCCCACGCGGGCCGCGTCGCGCGTGCGCCGGTCGAGCAGATGGGGATGGGGCGCCTCGCGCACCCGTTCGGCGATCCCGGCGGTGGCACGCGGGACGAACGTCAACCCGATCTGCCCGTACGCCGGATCGGCCTCCTCGACGTCGTGGCCGAGCGCGGCCAGCCGCTCCGCGAGCGCGACGACCTGCGCCCGTACGTCGGGCCGCAGCCGCGCGGGCAACGCCGTGAACGGCGGCTTCAGCGAAAGCGCGATCCGCAGCCGGCCAGGCTCCCGGCCCACTGCGTCCGACACGCGCAGCGCGGGCGGCCGGTGCAGGTCACGTGCGTGGGAGCCGCTCGCTGCGTCCAGGAGCAGCGCGGCGTCCTCGACGGTGCGGGCCAGCGTCCCGTTCACCGTGATCCCCTGGAAGGCTTCCGCGCGCGGCCAGGTCGAGATCCGGCCGCGCTGCGGCTTGATCCCGATCAGGTGCGTCCACGAGGCCGGGATCCGTACCGAACCCGCCCCGTCCGAGCCCAGCGCGGCCGGCACCAGGCCCGCCGCGACCGCCGCCGCCGAACCGCCGGACGAGCCGCCCGGCGTGTGCCCGGTGTGCCACGGGTTGCGGGTCTCCCCGAAGGCGGGTCCCTCGGTGAACGGCCACTGCCCGAACTCGCAGGTGTTCGTCTTGCCCACGACGATCGCCCCGGCCGCCCGCAACCGCCGTACCGCCTCACCGTCCTCGGCCACCGGCTCGAACTCCCCGCGGCAGCCGAACGCCGTCGGCTCGCCCGCCACGTCCATGTCGTCCTTCACGGCCACCGGCACCCCGAGCAACGGCCGCCGCACCCCCGCCGCCAGCTCCTTGTCCGCCGCCTCGGACTCGACAAGCGCCGCCTCGGCCCGCACCAGCCGGAAGGTGTTCAGCGTGCCCTGCGTGGCCTCGATCCTGGCCAGCGCCTCCTCGACGAGCACCCGTGACGAAACCTCGCCGTCGGCCAGGGCGCGAGCGCACTCAGCCAGTCCTGGGGCACGGTCGGCAGCCATTCGAGACACCTCCGGAAGCACAACGAATACCGAACGGTAACCTCCGGGCGCGCGATCCGGTACAGGATGCGCAACTTCCCTCGTCCACAGGGGACTACGTACGCGCCACTGCGCCCCGGAGGCGAACCGAGACCCACGACAGGCGCCACGGAGGGCTTCTGCAAAGATGCGTTACGTCATGGTGCAGATACCGGAACAGCCCGCCCCGTCCCTGCCCGCGCAGCGCTCCGTGCCGACGAGCGCCGACGTTGCCCGCGTGGCGGGCGTCTCGCGCGCGACCGTCTCCTACGTCCTGAACAACACGGGCGCCGTACGGATCAGCGAGCCCACGCGGCGCCGCGTCCACCAGGCCGCCAGGGATCTCGGATACGTCCCGCACGCCGCCGCCCGCAGCCTGCGCGCCGGGCACAGCCGCATGGTGCTGATGCCCGCGCCGACCGTGCCGGCGGGCCCGCTCTACAGCCAGTTCTTCAACGAACTCCAGTGGGCGCTCAGCCGCCTCGACTACACCGTCGTGCAGTACGGCAGTGTCGGCCTCCAGGGCGACGAGGCGGCCCGCGCCTGGGCGGAGCTGCGACCGGTCGCCGTTCTGGTGCCCGGCAGCGGACTCGGCCCGCAGGGCGTGGCCGTCCTCAAACGCTCCGGTGCCCGCGCCGTCGTCACGCTCGGACCCGAGCGCGTCGAGGGCGCCCACGCACTGCTCATGGACCACAGCATCGTCGGCCGCTGCGCCGGCGCGCACCTGCTGGCCCGGGGCCGCCGCCGCGTCGGCGTCGTGATGCCCGAGGACCCCGAACTGGAACTCTTCTCCAAGCCCCGGCTCGAAGGCGTACGCCAGGCGCTGCACGGGCAGGACGCCACGGTCACCGAGGTGCCGCTGGCCTACGAGGAGGAGGCCGCGGCCCAACTCGCCAAGAGCTGGCGCACCTTGGGCCTGGACGCGGTGTTCGCGTACAACGACGAGTACGCCATGCTGCTGATGCGCGCCCTGAAGGACGAGGGCGTCCGCATCCCGGACGACACGGCCGTCATCGGCGCCGACGACCTGATGCTCGGCCGGCTGCTGCGCCCGCGTCTGAGCACCGTCCACATCGAGCTGCCTTCCGGGCAGGAGCTCGCCGAACTGGTCGACCGTGCGGTGCGTGCCGCCGGCGCCGTGCCCGAAACGCACGAGGTACTGGGAGCGACCGTCGTACACCGTGCGTCAACCTGACAACTCGCGTACGTGGGAGGCATGTTCATGCGAACCACGATCGGCATCATCGGCGGCGGCCCCGCCGGCCTGCTGCTCGCCCGGCTGCTGCACCGGGCAGGTCTTGACTGTGTCGTCCTGGAGAGCAGAACACGCGCATACGTCGAGCAGCGCCAGCGTGCCGGAATGCTGGAGCAGGGCACGGTGGACGCGCTGCGCGAGTGCGGAGCCGCCGACCGGCTGGAGGTCGACGGCCTGGTCCACAACGGCATCGAGCTGCGCTTCGACCGCGAGCGGCACCACATCGACTTCCCGGTCCTCACCGGCGGCCGCACCGTCACGATCTACGCCCAGACGGAGATCGTGAAGGATCTCATCGCGCTCCAACTCGCCGACGGGCCACAGCTGTTGTTCGAGGCGGAGGCAGTCGCGATCGAGCGGCCGGAGAGCGACACACCCGTCGTACGCTTCGTACACCAGGGCCGGGAACAGAGCCTCACCTGCGACTGGGTGATCGGCTGCGACGGCTTCCACGGCATCGCGCGCGACACGTTCCCGGACGCCGTGAGCCGCACGTACGAGCACGACTACCCGTACTCCTGGCTCGGCATCCTGGCCGATGTGCCGCCCTCCTGCGAGGAGTTGATTTATGCGCGCGGGGACGGAGGCTTCGCACTGCACAGCATGCGCTCCCCCTCAGTCTCACGCCTCTATCTGCAGGTCCCCAACGACACCTCCCCGGACGACTGGCCGGACGACCGCATCTGGGACGAGCTGTCCGCACGCTTCGCCATCGACGCCGACTGGCACCTGGAGCGCGGGCCGATCACCTCCAAGTCCGTTACCCCGATGAGGAGTTACGTCCACGAGCCGATGCGCCACGGACGGCTGCTGCTCGCCGGGGACGCCGCGCACATCGTGCCGCCGACCGGCGCCAAGGGGCTCAACCTCGCGGTGTCCGACGTACGCCTCCTCGCCCGCGGCCTGATCGAGCTGCACCGGACAGGGTCGGGTCAACTCCTCGACCGCTACTCGGACTTGTGCCTGGACCGGGTCTGGCAGGCGATGCGTTTCTCGTACGACATGACCCGGATGCTGCACGCCGATCCGGACGGGGACGCCTTTGAACACCGGCTGCAACTCGCCCGGTTGCGCCGGATCACGGCGTCCCGCCCAGCGGCCGCGGAGCTGGCCGCGAACTACACGGGGCTGCCACTGCCTCTGTGACCGGCTCGGTCACTGCTCCGGCTGGGCCTGCTGCTCCTCGATGGACTTGCGGACCTCGTCCATGTCCAGCTTCCGGGCCTGTCCGATGACGTCCGTCAGCGCGGCCTCGGGCAGCGCCCCGGGCTGGGCGAAGATCGCGACCTGGTCGCGGACGATCATCAGGGTCGGAATCGACTGGATGTCGAAGGCCTGGGCGAGCTCCGGCTGCGCCTCGGTGTCCACCTTGCCGAAGACCAGGTCGGGGTTGGCCTCCGCGGCCTTCTCGTAGACGGGCGCGAACTGCCGGCAGGGCCCGCACCAGGACGCCCAGAAGTCGATCAGGACGAATTCGTTGTCCGTGACCGTCTGGTCGAAGTTCTCCTTGGTGAGCTCCACGGTGCTGCTCATGGCGTTGATTCCCACTTCCTGGTTTCGGGGCGTGGCCGCTGTGCACAACGGTGCCTGTCGGTGGCGTATTCCGCGCGCGTACCCGTGTGGCTTCGGCGCACACCACCCAGCAGACTGAGGTCATGAACCAGACTGGGCCCATGACGGAAACGGAAACCATCGCGTACGACGTCGTGGTGCTCGGGGCCGGTCCCGTGGGGGAGAACGTCGCCGACCGCACGCGCGCGGCCGGCCTCTCCACGGCGGTCGTGGAGAGCGAACTGGTCGGCGGCGAATGCTCGTACTGGGCGTGCATGCCCAGCAAGGCCCTGCTGCGTCCGGTCATCGCCCGGGCCGACGCGCGCAGGGTGCCCGGCCTGCGGCAGTCCGTGCAGGGGCCCCTCGACGCCGCAGCGGTCCTCGCCCACCGGGACTACTACACCTCGAACTGGAAGGACGACGGCCAGATCGCATGGCTGGACAGCATCGGCGCCGACTTCTACCGCGGACACGGGCGGCTCTCCGGGCCGCGCCGGGTCACGGTCACCGGACCGGGGGGTGAGCAGCATGTGCTCACCGCCCGGCACGCCGTGGCCGTCTGCACGGGCAGCCGTGCCGTTGTGCCCGAGCTGCCGGGAATCGCCGAGATCAAGCCGTGGACGAGCCGCGAAGCCACCAGTGCGCAGGCGGTGCCGGGCTCTCTCGTGGTCGTCGGCGGCGGTGTCGTCGGCGTCGAGATGGCCACCGCCTGGCAGGCCCTCGGCGCCCGCGTCACGGTCCTCGTCCGCGGCAAGGGCCTGCTGCCCCGCATGGAACCCTTCGCCGGGGAACTCGTCGCCGAGGCACTCACGGAGGCGGGCGCGGACGTGCGGACCGGCACATCGGTGGAGTCGGTGACGCGCAACGGCTCGGCGGTCGTGGTCGTGACGGACAAGGGCGACCGTATCGAGGCCGACGAGATCCTCTTCGCCACCGGCCGGGCTCCGCGTACCGACGACGTCGGCCTGGACACGGTCGGTCTGGAGCCCGGCTCCTGGCTCACCGTCGACGACAGCTGCCGGGTGGCGGGCAGCGAGTGGCTCTACGGGGTGGGTGACGTCAACCGCCGTGCGCTGCTGACCCACCAGGGCAAGTACCAGGCCCGTATCGCGGGCGCCGCGATCACCGCGCGCGCCGCGGGCGTCCCCCTCCTGGAGTCCAACTCCTGGGGCGCCCACGCGGCGACCGCCGACCACGCCGCCGTCCCCCAGGTCGTCTTCACCGACCCGGAGGCCGCCGCGGTCGGCCTCTCCCTCGCCGAGGCCGAGCAGGCAGGCCACCGGGTCCGCGCGGTCGACATCGACCTCGCCTCGGTGGCGGGCGCCGGCCTCTACGCCGACGGCTACCGCGGCCGGGCCCGCATGATCGTCGACCTCGACACCGAAACCCTCCGCGGCGTCACCTTCGTCGGCCCCGGCGTCGGCGAACTCCTCCACTCGGCGACGATCGCGGTGGCCGGGGAGGTCCCGGTGGACCGGCTCTGGCATGCGGTGCCGGCTTATCCGACGGTGAGTGAGGTGTGGCTGCGGCTGCTGGAGGCTTATCGGGACGCGTAGTCGCGCCTTTGGGGGCCGTCGGTCCCGGTTGGGTCCGGTGACCGGCGGTCTCTGCGGTATGACCCACGCCACACGTGCGCGCGGGAACTCGCATCCCCCTCCGGCCGACTTCTGGACCGCCGCGACCGAACACGGCCGCACGGCCCGTCCCCGCACGACCGGAGAAGCCCGCCGATGACCACCGCTCCCTCGACCGAGACGGACGACTCCCCGGACCCGGAATCCCCGGACTCCCCGGAATCCGGCACCCCCGCACCGCGGCGCAGCATCTGGTCGCCGCTGCGCCCCCTGGTGCTGCGGCTGCACTTCTACGCCGGAGTGCTCGTCGCCCCGTTCCTGCTCGTCGCCGCCACGACCGGGCTGCTGTACGCGGCTTCGTTCCAGGCCGAGAAGATCGTGTACGCGCATGAGATGACCGTTCCCGTGGGCGAGGACAAGCTGCCGATCTCCGAGCAGGTGGCCGCCGCGCGCGAGGAGCACCCGCAGGGCACGGTCGCCGCCGTACGCCCCTCACCGGAGGCGGATGCGAGCACCAGGGTGCTGCTGTCCGGTGTCCTGGGCGTCGACCCGGAGCACAAGCTCGCCGTGTTCGTCGACCCGTACACCGGGGAGGTGCGCGGCGCGCTCGAGCAGTACGGCTCCACCGGGGCGCTGCCGCTGCGCACCTGGATCGACGAGTTCCACCGCGATCTGCACCTCGGCGAGACCGGCCGGCTCTACAGCGAACTGGCGGCCAGCTGGCTGTGGGTGATCGCGGGCGGCGGTCTGGTGCTGTGGTTCAGTCGCCGCCGTAAGCAGCGGAAGGTGCGCGGCACCAGCGGTCGCCGCCGCACACTGGGTCTGCACGGCACGGTCGGCGTCTGGGCGGCGGCCGGATTCTTCTTCCTGTCGGCCACGGGCCTGACCTGGTCCGCGTACGCCGGATCCCACATCGACGCCTTGCGCACATCCCTCAACCAGGCCACCCCGGCGGTGTCGGCGTCGTCGGGCGGCGAGCACGCCGAGCACGGGTCCGCCTCCGCCGAGTCGGGAGCCGACCACGGCGTCGGCCTCGACAAGGTCCTGGCCGCCGGCCGCGCCGAGGGCCTGGGCGACCCGGTGGAGATCGTGCCGCCGGCCGACCCCTCGTCTGCGTACGTGGTACAGCAGGTCCAGCGCAGCTGGCCCACCAAGCAGGACGCGGTCGCCGTGAACCCGACGAACGGCCAGGTCATGGATGTGGTGCGGTTCGCCGACTACCCGGTGCTTGCGAAGCTGAGCCGCTGGGGCATCGACGCGCACACCGGCGTCCTGTTCGGCATCGTCAACCAGATCGCACTGATGGGCCTCGCGCTCTGCCTGATCCTGCTGATCCTGTGGGGCTACCGCATGTGGTGGCAACGCGGCCGCACCTCCGCCTTCGGCCGCCCGATCCCACGCGGCGCCTGGCAACAGGTCCCGCCGTACGTCCTCGTCCCCCTGATGGCGACCGTCGCCGTGGTTGGCTACTTCGTCCCCCTCCTCGGCATCCCCCTGGCGGCCTTCATCGCCGTGGACGTGGTCCTGGGCGAGATCGCCTATCGGCGGGGAAAGCGGACGTACGCGCGGTAGTTGTGGCGAAGAATCCGGCCGTCGCCGAAGAAGGGCATGAGGAAGACAAGTCGCGCTGCCTGTTTGCTCGGGTGCTCGGGCCGGGTCCCGTCAGCCGGGACCCGGCCCGCTGTTCTCAGCGCGGAAGTCCGTCGCGTACGCGCCGTGCCGCCGCCGTCATCCGTTCCAACGTCGGCCCGGCCTCGGCCCAACTCCGGGTCTTCAGGCCGCAGTCGGGATTGATCCACAGTCGCTCTGCCGGTACGGCGAGCAGCGCCCGGTCGATCAGATCGGTCAGTTCCCGCTCTTCCGGGACACGGGGCGCGTGGATGTCGTACACGCCAGGTCCGACCGCCTGCGCATAGCCGGCCGCGGCGAGTTCGTCCGCGATCTGCATCCTCGAGCGGGCCGCCTCCAGGCTGATCACATCGGCGTCCAAATCCTCGACGGCGCCCAGGATTTCACCGAACTCCGCGTAACACATGTGCGTATGGACCTGGGTGTCCGCGCGTACGGCTGAGGTGGCCAGCCGGAACGCCTCGGTGGCCCAGGCCAGATACGCGGGCCGGGTGGCCTGGCGCAGCGGGAGCGCCTCGCGCAGCGCGGGTTCGTCGACCTGTACGACGGCGGTTCCGGCGGCCTCCAGGTCGGCCACCTCGTCGCGCAGCGCCAGCGCCACCTGGCGCGCGGTGTGGGCGAGCGGCTGGTCGTCGCGTACGAAGGACCAGGCCAGCAGCGTGACCGGCCCGGTGAGCATGCCTTTGACGGGGCGCTCGGTCAGCGACTGCGCGTACGCGGTCCACGCCACCGTCATCGGCGCGGGACGCGAGACGTCACCGGCCAGGATCGGCGGCCGCACGTAACGGGTGCCGTACGACTGGACCCAGCCGTGCCGCGTGGCGAGGTATCCGGTGAGCTGTTCGGCGAAGTACTGCACCATGTCGTTGCGTTCGGGTTCGCCGTGTACGAGGACGTCGAGCCCGGCCTTCTCCTGGAAGGCGATCGTGTCGTGGATCTCGGCGCGGATACGCTCCTCGTACGCCGCCTCGTTGATCCGTCCGGCCCTCAAGTCGGCCCGAGCCAGGCGCAGTTCGCGGGTCTGCGGGAATGAGCCGATGGACGTGGTGGGCAGCGGGGGCAGTTGGAGCCGGGCCTGCTGGGCGGCCGACCGTTCGGCGAACGGCTTGGACCGCCGGGCGTCCTCGGGTGTGACCGCCGCGCAGCGGGCCCGTACGGCGGGATCGCGGGTGAGCGAGGAGGCGGCACGGGAGGCCAACGCGGCGCGGTTGGCGGCGAGTTGAGGAGCGATGGATCCCTCGGTGAGACCGCGCGCCAGTGTCACCACCTCTGCCGTCTTCTGCCGCGCGAAGGCCAGCCAGCGGGCCACCTGCGGATCGAGGTCACGCTCGACCGCGACGTCGAGCGGTACGTGCAGCAGTGAGCAGGAAGGCGCCACATCCACCCGCTCGGCGAGCCCGAGGAGCGTGGCCAGGGTGGCCAGTGACCGCTCCAGGTCATTGATCCATACGTTGCGGCCGTCGACCACGCCCGCGACGAGCCGCTTGCCGGGCAGCCCGCCCACCGACGCGAGCGCGTCCAGGTTCGCGGCGGCCGGCCCGGTGGAGTCCATCGCCAGCCCCTCGACGGCGGACCGGGCGAGCACGGGCAGCGCCTCGCCCAGCCGGTCGAAATACGAGGCGACGAGCAGCTGCGGCCGGTCGGTGAGCGAGGTGAGATCGCGGTACGCGCGGGCCGTGGCGTTCAGGACGGCGGGGGACAGGTCCTGCACCAGCGCGGGCTCGTCCAGCTGTATCCAACTCGCGCCCGCCGCACGGAGATCGGCGAGCAGCTCGGCGTACACGGGAAGCAACCGGTCCAGGAGTGTGAGCGGCTGGAAGTCGGCCGGGGCGCCGGGCGCGGGCTTCGACAGGAGCAGGAAGGTGATCGGGCCGACAAGTACGGGCCGCGCGGTGTGGCCGAGTGCAACAGCCTCGCGCAGTTGGCCGACCGGCACGCGCGCGTCGGCCGTGAAGACCGTGTCGGGGCCCAACTCCGGTACGAGGTAGTGGTAGTTGGTGTCGAACCACTTGGTCATCTCCAGCGGCGCCACAGTGTCGGCACCGCGTGCCATGGCGAAGTAGCCGTCGAGCGGGTCCGCGTCGAAGGCGAGGCGATGGCGGGCGGGGACGGCACCCGTCATGACGACGGCATCGAGCACGTGGTCGTACAACGAGAAGTCCCCGGTGGGCACTTCGGAGATTCCGGCGTCGGCGAGCCATCGCCAGGCGTCGCGGCGCAAGTCGGCCGCGGTCGTGCGCAGCTGGTCGTCGGTGACTCGGCCGGCCCAGTAGCCCTCGATGGCTTTCTTCAGCTCACGGGACGGGCCCTGCCGGGGCCAGCCGTGCACGGTGGCACGGACCTGTGGGGTGGGGGAGGGGCCGGTCACGTTACTCTGCCCTTCGCGAGTCGCGGTGAGGATCCCGGGACGTCCGACGCGAAGGAACGGCAGATCGGCGAAGCCTGGTCACACGCTGCCCGCCTGCTCCGCCGGCCCTCCCACGAGGCCGCCGAGATCGCCGTACGCACCGGTGGCGCACGGGCAGTTGGCAGGTCTTCGGACTCGCGAGCTCGCCGTGCCCTCCGTACGAGGACACGACACCTACTGGCCGTCGCTTCCCGGATCCGTCGGGCGGATCCAGTGCGTATGACGACGTTCGTTCCCACTCACCGCTGCGGGGCAGTCCCGGATTCCCACCGGGTTCCCTCTTACGACGCCTCCCGCCTGGCGGACGGGGCGAACCAGCTGCTCGGACATCGTACGCACACAACGCGAGTGGAACGCGAGTCAGTTGTTGATGCAGCGTTGATGAAGAGACGCTCGCGAAGAAATGTTCGCGAACAAATCTTCCGGAAGGGTTGTTCGCGTTCTACGCTGCGCGTCATGGCGGACGACGGCACGACCGACATCACCCTCGACACGGCCGCGCTGCGCGTGCTCGCGCACCCCACGCGGCTCGCGTTGCTGAACCGGCTGCGACAGCAAGGACCCGCCACCGTGCGTCAGTTGGCCGCGCACTTCGAGCTGGACTCCGGCGCGGCCAGCTACCACCTGCGGCGGCTCGCGGCGGGCGGGCTGATCGAGGAGGACACGGAGCGGGGAACGAAGCGGGACCGGTGGTGGCGGGCCTTGCACCGGATCTCCGTGCACGATCCGGCCACGGCACCGGACTCCGCAGACAGCCGTGCGTACGCGCAGGCCTTGGCCCTGACTGACGGGGAGACCTTGCGCAGGGTGGCCGCCGAGGTTGTGCCGGTCATGCCCGACGAATGGTTCGGCGTCAGCGGCTTCATGAGCTACATGCTGCGTATGACACCCGGTGAACTTGACGCGATGAAGGGTGAGTTGTTGCGGGTGGTCGAGAGCTACCGGGAGCGCGAGCCCGCAGACGGGGCCGAACGAGTAGCCGTACAGCTGCAGTTGTTCCCGCTGCTCGCCGACGAGGCATGACTGCGCGGCCCGCCTTCCGCGACCCGAACGTCCTGCGCTGGCTGGGCGCCTACACCACGTCGGTCACCGGTGACGTCGCGTACTTCCTGATCCTTTCCTGGACCGCCATCCGCGCCGCCGGTCCCGCACAGGTCGGCGCCGTTCTCGCCGTCGGAGCAATACCCCGCGCCGTCCTCATGCTCGGCGGCGGCGTACTCGCCGACCGCTTCGGCCCACGCCGCGTTCTCCTTGCCAGCGACGTCGTACGGTGCGCGGCGGTACTGGGCGCCGCCGCGCTGACCGGGATCGACGGCCCTCGACTGTGGCCGCTGTACGTCGTGGCTCTGCTCTTCGGCGTCGTCGACGCGGTCTTCCTGCCGGCGGTGGGTGCCCTCCCACCAAGGCTCACGGAACAAGACCAGCTGGCCCGAGTGCAGGGGATGCGAGTGCTGGCGGTGCGCTTCAGCAACGCGATCGGGCCGCTGATCGCGTCCTTCCTGCTGGCGGCTCAGGGGGCAGCAGGCGCGTTCGCTTTGGTGGGGGTGCTGTTCGGGGTGTCGGTGGGGTTGCTGCGGGCGGTGCGGGTCGGGCCGGTGGAGGCAGCGGGGCGGGCGGGGACCGGCGAATGCGCGCCGCGCGGACGCCTGTTGGGCGAGCTGCGGGACGGCCTTCGGCACCTGCGTGGGCATCGGCGGCTGCGTCGTCTCGTCTGGGTCATCGGGCTCGGCGAGATGTGCTTCAGCGGGCCGCTCTTCGCCGGGCTCGTGCTGCTTGCTGACGAACGGGGCTGGGGCACTGCCGCGCTCGGCTGGATTCTGTCCGCATTCAGTGTCGGCGGAGCCGTGAGTGCGCTGACGATGGTGGTCGCGCGCCACGTGGCCGGAGCTGGGGCCGTACTGGCGGGATCGTTGCTCGCGACCGCCGTAGTGGTCACGGCGTTGGGCCGGATCGGCTCACCCGGAAGCGCCATCGCGCTGGGTGGGCTGCTCGGTGCCCTCAGTGGTGTCGCGATGGTGCTCGGCAATGCCCTGCTGCAAAAGGAGGCCGAGCCCCGGTACCTAGGGCGCCTCACCTCGGTGACGACGCTGTGCACGCTGGGGCTCAGCCCTCTTCTCTACCCGCTCACTGGCCTCGTCGCCGCGGCCTGGGGCGCCGCGACCTGCTTCGCGGCGTGCGGAGCGATCTGCGCACTCGCGGCGGCGGCCGCACTCACGGCATCCCTGCGCGGCGCACGCCTTTGAGCCGTGTGCCCCTTGACGGGCGGGCCGATGGCATGACGGAAAGTCGCCCACAGGGCTAGGTTGAGGGCCATGAGCAATCTTGATCGCGAGGCAGTTCCCGCTCTCTGCGGTGGCCGGGGTTTCGTGGTGGCCGAGCCGGTGCGTGAGCTCCTCAGCCCGCGCAAGGTCAAGCTCGGCGAGTCCAGTGAAGTTCGGCGGCTGCTGCCCAACCTGGGGCGACGGATGGTCGGCGCCTGGTGCTTTGTCGATCACTACGGCCCCGACGACATCGCCGACGAGCCCGGTATGCAGGTGCCGCCGCATCCGCACACGGGCCTGCAGACCGTCAGCTGGCTGCACGAGGGCGAGGTGCTGCACCGCGACTCCACCGGCAGTCTTCAGACGATCCGCCCGCGCGAACTCGGCCTGATGACGTCCGGGCGGGCCATCAGTCACTCCGAGGAGAGCCCGCGCTCGCACGCCCGCTTCCTGCACGGCGCGCAACTGTGGGTGGCTCTGCCCGACACCCACCGCCACACCGACCCGCTCTTCGAGCACCACGCCGAACTGCCCGTCGTCACCGCCCCAGGCCTCAGAGCCACGATGATCCTCGGCGCGGTCGACGGCGCCGCCTCACCCGGCACGACGTACACCCCGATCGTCGGCGCCGACCTCGCGCTCGACCACGGCACCGACGTACGCCTCCCGCTGGAACCGGACTTCGAGTACGCCGTCCTGTCCATGTCCGGCGAGGCCCACGTGGACGGCGTACCGCTGCTGCCCGGCTCCATGCTCTACCTCGGCTGCGGCCGCTCCGAACTGCCCCTGCGCGCCGAGTCGGACGCGGGCCTGATGCTCCTCGGCGGCGAGCCCTTCGAGGAGGAGCTGATCATGTGGTGGAACTTCATCGGGCGGACGCAGGACGAGATCGAGGCGGCTCGGAAGGACTGGATGGAGGGCTCCCGCTTCGGTGAGGTCAAGGGCTACGACGGGGCGCCCCTGCGTGCTCCGGAACTGCCGCCGGTGCCGCTGAAACCACGAGGTCGGGTGCGCTGACCTGGGATGATGTGTCCTGGGTGTATCACCGGCAGATGCCTTCTCCGTCCCCCTCGGTAGACCTGGCCGAGGGGGACGGACACGTCTGGGCACGGTTGGTCCCGGGGGGCTTCGCGACTTGCGCGCGGTGACCGCCCGAGGACCACTGCCACGGACCCCGGCTTTTCCAGGACGCCGACCGGCGCCCGACCTGAGGGCCTGCAGCCGTGAGCGAACCTGTCCGGGGCACCACACTTGTGGTGCGCCACGGGGGTAGACGGCGGTGACGACGGAGCCATGCCGCTGGTGGCGCGACCATCAGAACGAGTTGGGGCCGCAAGGTACTCGCAGCCGAGCAGCGGACCGTGGTGGTCGTCCACGCCTTTCGCGCCGTGACAGGGATGTCTCCCGAGTGCTGCGTTTGTCATGGGCGACCGATGACAGGCGTGACTGTACGAGGCCGCATCCCCGCCGGAGTCTGGTGATGACCCAGCAGAGGAGACACATGGAGAAGCGATACGAGGTCTTCTGTCTCGCCGATGACCACTTCTACGAGACACCGAACCGGCTCTTCGGCGGCGTCGACGGCACACCGCAGCTCTACGAGCCCGCCAACCGGCCCGCGCCGGACGGCTGGCGCCGGCACCGGTCCGGTGACTGGCTGCACCTGTCGCCGGCCAACGGGCAAACTCCCGCGCAGGGCTGGAAGATCCACGTATCGGCCTGCCTGGACAACGCGGAGAAGACGGCCGGTGTCGTCTGGGACTACTGCGTCTCCCAGACGATTCCGTTCAAGTTCGTGCCCGGACCGAACCACCTCTTCCTGAGGAACTCGAAGTATGCCGGGCGAGGCGCCAGCGGGAAGTTCGCCACCCTCTATCCGAGCGATGAGGAACAACTCCACCGTGCCCTCGAGAAGTTGGGCGAGTTACTGGACGGCGAGCCGGGACCGTACATCCTCACCGATCTGCGCTGGCGACAGGGGCCCCTGTATGTGAGGTACGGAGGCTTCACCCAGCGGTTCTGCCCGGACGCCGACGGAACACTCGTGCCGGCTGTCGAGGACGGCAGCGGCCGGTTGGTGCCGGACCGCAGGGATCCGGTGTTCCACGTCCCGGAGTGGGTGGTCCTGCCCGACTTCCTCGAGCCGGAGCTGGCCGCCCGCAACGCCACGACCACCAGCGGTCTGCCCTACCGGATCGAGCAGGCCCTGCACTTCTCCAACGGGGGCGGGGTCTACGCCGGCCACGACCTGCGGACCGGTGAGAAGGTCGTGCTCAAGGAGGCCCGGCCGCACGCGGGTCTGGCGGCGGACGGCGCGGACGCCGTCACCCGGCTGGAGCGCGAACGGGCGGTCCTGGAACGCCTTTCCGGGTCGGGCGTGGCGCCGGAGGTGCGGGACTGGTTCGTGCTGGACGACCATCGCTTCTTGGTGATGGAGTACTTGGAGGGGAGCACCCTCAACACATATTTCGGCCGACGCCATCCGCTGCTCGTCTCCGATCCCGATCCCGGCGTGCTCGCCGACTACACCGCCTGGGCGCTGCGCGTGCAGCGGTCCGTGGAGCACGCCCTCGCCGCCGTGCACGACCGCGAAATCGTCTTCAACGACCTGCACTTGTTCAACATCCTCATCGGCCCCGACGAGGAATCCGTGCGTCTGATCGACTTCGAGGCCGCCGCGCACGTCGACGAGGACCGCCGTCAGGTCGTCGCCCACCCCGGTTTCCTCGCGCCGGGCGACCGCCATGGCTTCGCCATCGACCGCTATGCCCTGGCGTGCCTGCGCCTCGCGCTCTTCCTCCCACTGACGACGCTGCTCGGCGTCGACCGCGGCAAGGCCGCCCACCTCGCCGACGCGGCTGCCGCGGAGTTCCCCGTGCCGCGCGCCTTCCTGGCCGACGCCGTACGCGAGATCACTGGGACGCCGCAGTCGCACCGGGGCGGAACACCGCAGGGGCGCCGTCGACGGGCCGAACGCTATCCGCCGGTCGACCCGGGCGACTGGCCGCGCAGCCGGGACTCGATGTACCGGGCGCTCATCGCGAGTGCCACACCTGAACGAGACGACCGCCTGTTCCCTGGGGACATCGAGCAGTTCAAGGACGGTGGCGGCACCAGCCTGGCGCACGGGGCGGCAGGCGTCCTGTACGCACTCGCCGAGACCGGCTGCCCACGCCATGAGCCGGCCGAGGAGTGGCTGCTGCGGCACACCTCGGCGCCCGGACCCGGCACTCCCCTCGGCCTGTTCGACGGGCTGCTCGGCACCGCCTGGGTCCTGGCGCGCCTCGGCCACACCGGACCCGCACTGGAATTGACCGAGAGGGTGCTGGGCGAGAGATGGCAGCGCCTGGGGCCCGATCTGTACGGAGGGCTGGCCGGCGTCGCGCTCGCCTTGGACGAACTGTCGCGCACCACGGGCGAGACGGTCCTGCACGACCGCGCCCTAGAAGCGGTCCAGTTGCTCGCGGACCGGGCGGAGCGCCTCCCCGGCGGTCCGGACCCGCTGCGGGCTCCGCCCGGCAGCGCGAACGGAGCAAACCGCGGTGAGCGGGCCCCCAGGGCGGACAAGGCCGGCCTGCTGTACGGATCCAGTGGCCCCGCACTGTGCTTTCTGCGGCTGCACGAGCGCACCGGGGCACCTGCCCTGCTCGAGCTGGCCGCCCGCCACCTCCGTGCCGACCTGGCGCACTGCGCGATGGACCGCTCGGGCGCGCTGGCCGTGGACGAAGGCCGCCGCTCCATGCCGTATCTCGGCCAGGGCAGCGTGGGCATCGCCATGGTGCTCGACGACTACCTCGCCCGCCACGACGACCAGGACCTCGCGTGTGCCCGCACGGCGGTCCTTCCCGCCGCCACGTCACGCTTCTACGCCCAGTCGGGGCTCTTCGGCGGGCGCGCGGGCATGGTGCTGCACCTCGCCCGCACCACCACCCCCGAGGTCGCTCCCCGTCATCTGGCCGACCAGGTCGCCCGCCTGTCCTGGCACGCCGTGCCCTACCGCGGGCAGCTGGCCTTCGCCGGCGACCAGGTGATGCGCCTGTCGATGGACCTCGCCACGGGAACGGCGGGCTGCCTGCTGGCGATCGGCGCCGCGCTCGACGAGCGCCCGGCCGCGTTCCCCTTCCTCCCGCCGCTCCGGCGGCCCCAGAGCCGGTCCCAGCACCAGGGGGCCGAAACGGAAGATCCACTCGCACGCGCCGAGTCCGTACGGACATCACCCGCGCACGTCACCGACGGAGATTCCGCGGGGCGATACCGAGGCGGGATGCGTACGGAGGCGGCACCGAGCCGAAAGGACGCACCATGACACTGCTCGACCTGCAGACACTCGAGACTCCCGAACCGCCGGAGTCGCCGGAGAACGCCGCTTCGACGGTGAGCAGCGCGAGCCTGCTGCTGTGCTCCGCGAGCACCTCCTCCACCACCCTGTGCCTGTGACAGCTCTGCCCCGGCGCATCCCCGCCCCTGTGACCGCCGGGCGTCGTTGACAGACCGAAGGGCGTGCCCCCGGACGGCAGCCGTCGTCCGGGGGCACGCCTGGTGACCGCCGGGTCCCGCGCCCCCTCCCGGGAAGGTCGAAGCGATGCGCCTGGGCGCCCCCCGCCGCCCCGAGCCCGGTCCCTCAACCCACCGCTTCCTGCGCGACGTCGTGCGGCACAGCGCCGGCCGCTGCACCGCGCTGTGCCTGATCGGCGTGGCAACCGCGGCTGCGGAGCTGGTCATGCCCAGCGTGCTCGGCCACGCCGTCGACGCACTGCTGACGGACCGGCAGGCACCGTGGGCCGGGCGCTGGACTGTGCTGGCGGCGGCACTGACGGGCACGCTCATCGCCGCCCAAGCGGGCGAGGCCCTGCTCACCGGAACGACCGCTGCCCGTACGGCGGCCTGGACGCGAGGGCGGCTGCTGCGTCACATACTGGCGGTCGGGCCGTCCGCCCAGAACCGCTTCTCCCCTGGAGACCTGTCCTCCCGGGTGGTCGGCAACGCCGCACACACCGGCGCGGCTCCGGCAGCCGTCGCCGGGCTGCTGGCCGCCGGGGTCACACCGCTGGGCGCGCTGCTCGTCCTCACGCTCCTCGATCCGTGGCTGGGAGCGGCTTTCATCCTCGGCATACCCCTACTCGTACTGTTGCTGCGGGCCTTCGTGCGCGACACCTCCGACAGCGTCTCGCGTTACCAGCGGATCCAGGGTGAGATGGCCGGCCGTCTGCTGGAGACGCTGCGCGGTGCACGCACGGTGGCCGCCGCGGGCACCACCCGGCGTGAAAGGTCCCGCATCCTGCGCCCGCTGCCCGAACTCGGCCGGCACGGACACCGGACCTGGCGAGTCCTGGGCCGTTCGACGGCTCGGGCCGCGGCGATCCTTCCGCTGCTGCAACTCCTCGTCCTCGCCGTCGGCGGCCTGCTTCTGACCGCTCACCGCCTGACGGTCGGCGAACTGCTCGCGGCCTCACGCTACGCCGCACTCGCCACAGGCATCGGCATGCTGGTTTCCCGGGTCAACGATGTCGTACACAGCCGTGCGGCCGCCGACAGGATCGCCGAGGTCCTCGCCGAGCCCGCCACCGCGCACGGTACACGGCGGCTCCCGGCAGGCGCCGGAACGCTGGAGTTCCGAGGCGTCGCCGCGGTGCGCGGCGGCCGCACGGTGCTCCGCGCCGTCGACGTGTCGGTTCCGGCCGGTTCCTCGCTGGCCGTGGTCGGGCGTTCCGGGACGGGCAAGTCGGTGTTCGCCGCGATCGCGGGACGGCTCGCCGATCCCGACGAGGGCGTCGTGCTTCTCGACGGGGTGCCCCTGCCGGAGCTGTGCCGCGACGAGCTGCGCCGCGCTGTCGGCTACGCCTTCGCACGACCCGCCCTCTTCGGTGGCACGGTCGGCAGTGCCATCGCCGTCGGCCCCACCACCGTTCCGCGACAGACGGTCGTCTCGGCGGCCCGCCAGGCGTGTGCCGATGACTTCGTACGCCTCCTGCCGGACGGCTACGAGACCGCCTGCCGGGCCACAGCCCTGTCCGGCGGTGAGGTGCAACGTCTGGGCCTGGCCCGGGCATTCGCGCACAGTGGCCGACTGCTCGTGCTGGACGACGCCACCTCCAGCCTCGACACGGTCACCGAGCACCGCATCGGCGCCGCATTGTGGCACGGGCTCGATGGCCGCACCCGTGTCGTCGTCGCCCACCGCGCGTCCACGGCGGCCCGCGCCGACCTGGTGGCCTGGCTCGACGGTGGGCAGGTGCGGGCGGTCGCCCCGCACGCCGCGCTGTGGTGCCTGCCGGAGTACCGGGCCGTCTTCGAGCCGCCGTGCATCGAGGACGATCGGCCGACTCCAGCCCCTTTGCTCGATCAGGGGGGAGGAGGGCCGGGTGGCTGACGCGGCCCGTGGCGTCGCGCCCGAGGAGACCGAGTGCGGTCTGCGGGACGCCGCCCTCGCATTTCTGCGCCGCCACAAGGCGCCAGTCGCCGCCCTGGCAGGGTGGTCCGTCCTCGAAGCCGGTCAGGCCTTCCTGCTGGGCATCGCCCTGGCCCGGGCGCTGGACGACGGTTTTCTCAGGGCCCGGCCGGACCTTGGCCTGGCATGGCTCGCGGCGGCCGCCGTGTCGGTGATCGCTGCGGCCTTCGGCACCGGACGTGCATATCGGGCGCTGGCCGGGCTGGTCGAACCGCTGCGTGACGCGCTGGTGCGCCGGGTGGTCTCCGGTGCCCTGGTGCGGGCCGTGGCCGGGCCGCACCAGACCGACGCGACCGCGGTCTCACGGCTCACTCAGCAGGTGGAGCTGGCCCGGGACACTTTTGCCGGGGTGACGATGGCCGCCCGTTCGTTCGTCTTCACCGCAGCCGGTGCCTTGGCGGGCCTGTTCGCGCTGGATCCGCTCCTGCTTGCGGTGGTGATGCCCCCGTTGGCCGCCGGACTGGGACTGTTCGTGGCGACCCTCGGCCCGCTGGCCCGGCGGCAGGAGGCGTACTTGGCGGTTGACGAGCACCTTGCGCGGCAATGCGGTGACCTCGCCTGTGGTCTGCGGGACGTCACCGCGACCGGTGCGGAGGACGTGATGGCCGAGGAGACGGACGCCCTGATCGCGGCCGAGTTCCGGGCCTCGCGGTCGCTGGCACGCTGGGAGGTGTCCCGTGTCCTCGCGATTGCTCTCGCGGGGCGGCTGCCGGTCATCCTGCTGCTGGGTGCCGCTCCGTGGTTGCTGCGCCACGGCGTGACGGCGGGTGCCCTGGCAGGCGCGCTCGTGTACGTCACGCAGTCGCTGCTGCCGGCGCTGCACAACCTGACGCAGGGCCTGGGCACGGCCGGTACGCGGCTGGGGGCCGTCCTGCGGCGGCTGTGGGCCGACCCGGTGAGCGCGCCGCCAGGCAGCCGCGCGGATCAGAGTGTGGACACCGGCGGTGCCGCAGGGGACGCCGACCCGGCCCGCCTGACGGCTCCGGGCGGTACGGGGCCGCAGGCCGGGCGGGCCTGCCGCCCGGCCGAACGGCAGGCCCGCGTACGGGCGGCTCACCCGGCACCGTACGGGCCGTCCCGGGCCTCCAGGCCTCCCGCGGTCGACCTGGACGGCGTCACCTTCGCCCATGGCGACCACACCCGGCCCGTCATCCGCGATCTGCACCTGACGCTGCCGGAGGGCGGGCATCTGGTCGTCGTCGGGCCCAGCGGTATCGGCAAGTCGACCCTCGTCGGCCTCATCGCCGGCCTGCTGAGCCCCCGCAGCGGGCAGGTGCGAATCGCCGGTGTGCCGGTCAGTGGCCGACCTGCGGAAGAGCTGGCAGCCCTGCGCGTACTCATCCCTCAGGAGGCGTACGTGTTCTCAGGCACCCTCCGTGACAACCTGCTGTACTTGTGCCCGAAACCGCTGCCCGATGGCACGGTGCAGGCCGCTGTCGCGTGTCTCGGACTCGACGCTCTGGCCGGCAGGCTCGGCGGACTCGACTCGTCCGTCGATCCCTCGACCCTCTCCACAGGCGAGGCCCAGCTGATCGCACTGGCCAGGGCCTACCTTTCGCCCGCACCACTGGCCCTGCTGGACGAGGCCACCTGCCACTTGGATCCGACAGCCGAGGCCCGTGCGGAGGTGGCCTTCGCTCGCAGACCAGGCACACTGGTGCTCATCGCCCATCGGATCACCTCCGCCCAACGGGCCGGCCGGATCCTGGTTATGGACGGCGCACACGTCCAGTGTGGGACCCACGACGAGTTGCTGACCCGCTCGCCCCTGTACCGCGACATGGTCGGCCACTGGGACGCAACGGCGTTCGCGGCCGGGGGTGGACATCGGTGAGAGGAAACGTGCGCGGGGGAGCGTCTCAACGTCTCAGACCCAGCCTGCCTTCTGGGAGATGCGGATGGCGTCGACGCGGTTGCGGGCCCCCGTCTTGCGGGTGATGGCCGACAGATAGTTGCGCACGGTTCCGTGCGTCAGGTGCAGGTCACCCGCTATCTCCGCAACGGAAGCTCCTTGCGAGGCCAGGGACAGAACACTCAACTCCCGCTCGGTCAGCGGGACTCGACTAGCCTGCAGAAAGTCCCATCCCAGTGAGGTGTCCACGAACTGCTCGCCCTGCGCCACGTGCCTGATGGCTCCCAGAAGCGCCTCGCACGGCTCGCCCTTGCTGACGTATCCCATCGCCCGCGCCTGCGAAACGCGATACAGCAGCCCCGGTCTGCTGGGTGGCGCCAGCACCAGCAGACCGCATTTCCGCTCAGCCGCCTGCTCGGCCAGCAGCGCCAACTGAGACATGGGCGCCGCCGGTTCCGGTGCGTCCACATCCAGCACGCACACCCGCGGCTGCCAGGAAACCAACCCGGTCACCGCGTCCGACCACGACGCCGTGTTCACCTCCAGGTCATGCTCCCGGCATAACAGGATGGCCAGCGCCTGCCGTAACAGACAGGTGTCATGCACAACAAGAACCTTGATCACAGCGGCCCCCAAAGTCTAATGAGCCACTTCCGGATACCCGCCCTCCTATTCGACTATCCCGTCCAGGGGACCTCGTTTCCGCCATCGCGCCATCCAGGGGTCCTGCACGTATTCCGGTGAACCGTGACGCAGTCGGCGATGGGGAATTTGCTCCTGCTCGCGTGTGTGGAGCCCATCTCCCGACATCGAGCAGGCCCGCTGGGACTGGATGGCGGGCTCGCGTTTCGGTGAGGTGAAGGGGTACGACGGTGATCCGCTGACCGCTCCCGAACTGCCGCCGGTGCCGCTGAAGCCGCGGGGAAGGGTGCGCTGAACCGGGAGGAACCGGCAGGCGCGTCAAGCCCGCCCATGCGCTTCCTGCGAGCGTCGTGACAGTGAGTCGAGGACCACCGCGGCGAAGAGCACCCCGCCCGTGATCATGAACTGGACGGCAGCGGGGGTGTCCGTGATGGCCATGCCCGAGGCGATCGACTGGATGACCAGCATGCCGAGCACCGCTGACCAGGTCGTACCTCGTCCTCCGAACAGGCTGGTGCCACCGATGACGGCGGCGGCGATGGCATTGAGCAGCAGGATGCTTGAGCCCGAACCCTGGC
The DNA here is from genome assembly GCF_039532825.1 of Streptomyces vastus. Taxonomy (NCBI): domain Bacteria; kingdom Bacillati; phylum Actinomycetota; class Actinomycetes; order Kitasatosporales; family Streptomycetaceae; genus Streptomyces; species Streptomyces vastus. The sequence continues at coordinate 338,761 of NZ_BAAASJ010000125.1, read as the reverse complement.
TCACCGAAGTGATGCGCGAGGCCAGGAACAGGCCGCCGACCGCGGCCATGGTGCCCGAGACGGCGAGCACCGCGGTCCGCACCCGCGCCACACTGAGGCTGGCGCGACGGGCCGCCTCGACACCGCCGCCGAGCGCGTAGACCTGCCGCCCGTAGTGCGTGCGGCGGAGAATGACGTCGAGGACGGCCACGACCACGAGGAAGATCAGGAGGGCTAGCGGCAGCCCTTGGAACCGGTTGAGCAGATAAGCGGAGGCGAACGCGATCACCGCGAGGCCTCCCGTGCGCACCGCTGTTTCCCGGAGTGAGCGGTGCGGCATGCCGACGGCCTTGCGGCGCCGCCTGTCCAGGTAGGACACGAGGAAGACGAGGCCCACGCCGACCGCCGCCAGGCCGTAGGCGGCGGCGTCGTTGGTGAAGTAATGGCTGGTCAGCTTGGCGACGAGCCCGTTCTCGTCGAGATTGACGGTGGCGCTGGTCCCGAGGACGTAGAGCATGAGGCCGTTCCAGGTGAGCAGCCCGGCGAGTGTGACGACGAACGCCGGCACGCGGGTCCTGGCGAAGGAGAAGCCCTGGACGGTTCCCGCCACGGTGCCCGCGAGGACTCCGATGATGAGGGCCAGCCATTCCGGCACGCCGTTGTTCACGTTCAGAACGGCGAAGACGGCCGCCGCGAGGCCGCTGATCGAGCCGACCGACAGATCGAGCTCACCGAGCAGCAGCACGAAGACGAGGCCGACCGCGATCAGACCCGTGCCCACGATGTCCACGCTGAGATTGGACAGGTTCCGGGGTGAGAGGAAGTTCTCGTTGAGGGACTGGAAGGTGATCCAGACCGCGGCGAGGACGAGGACGATGGGGAGCGAGCCCACTTCACCGGCGCTCAGCCTGTGCCGGAAGACGGCGACCCGGCTCTCCACGGCCCGCGCGACGGCCCGTCGGCGGTGTGGAGGACGGGCCTCGGAGGTGGGTGTGGCGGGTTCGGCCCGCGTGTCTTTGTCCGCCATGTTGCGCATCCCTTTCACCACCCCGCATCCCGGGTGGCCATCCGGCGCGGCACGCTTTCCGTGGCGCCGGTGATGGAAGAGAGGATCTGTTCCTGAGGTGCCGTATTCACGTCGAAGAAGCCGTTGTTGCGACCGAGCCGCAGCACGGCGGCCCGGTCCGCGAGAGCTTTGACATCGCCCAGGTTGTGGCTGATGAGCAGCACTCCCTTGCCGCGGTCACGCAGCTCGTCGACGAGGTCCATTACTTCGTTGGCCTGGTCGGTTCCCAGAGCCGCGGTCGGTTCGTCCAGGAGGAGGACCCGTGGGTCGCCGAGGAGCGAGCGGGCGATGGCGACCGTCTGCCGCTGGTCGCCGGACAGCGAGACGACGGGGGCGCGCAGATCGGGCACACCCCTGGTCAGGCGTTCCAACAGTTCTCTGGTGCGGCGCTCCATCTCCATCTCGTCGAGGAACCCGAACCTGCGGATCTCCCGTCCGAGGAACAGATTGCCCACGACGTCGAGATTCCCGCACAGTGCGAGGTCCTGGTAGACGGTGGCGATGCCGAGGTCCCGGGCGTCGTGCGGCCGCCTGATCTGGACCGTCCCGCCCTCCCACTCGATGGCGCCCTTGTCCGCGGGGGCGACGCCGGAGATCACTTTGACCAGGGTGGACTTGCCGGCTCCGGTGTCGCCGAGAAGAGCGACCACCTGGCCGGCGTGAATCTCCAGCTCGATGTCCGTGAGGACCTCGACGACGCCGAAGCGCTTGCACACGCCGTGCAGGGCCAGCAAGGGGGGAGCCGGCACGCGAACCATCTCCTTCCCGGGGCCCGGACCTCGTTGGACCGGCCTGTCAGATCAGCCCCGCCCTCCTGCAGGCGGCCTCGAGTTGGGGGGTGCAGATCTGCTGGATCGTGTACACGCGGTCCTTCACCACGGTGTCCCTGATGTTGCCGACGGTCACGGAGACAGGGGTCAGCAGGACGGCCGGGACGGCGTTCCCGGTGCTGGTCTCCACCGTGCCCGTGGCAACGGGGTCGAGGCTTTCACCGCGGGCCGCGGCCACGGCCATGGCGGCGCCGGCGGAAGCCTGGGGTCCGAAGGGCTTGTAGACGGTCATGTACTGATCGCCGGCGACGATGCGCCGCAAGGATCCGAGTTCGGCGTCCTGCCCGGTGACGGGTGGCAGCGGGTTGACCTTGTTCGCTTTGAGGGCGGAGATGCTGCCGGCGGCGAGGCCGTCGTTGGCTGCGTACACACCGTCGATGTTGTCGGCACCGAGGGCGGAGAGGGCGCCGGACATGTTCATGTTCGCGGTCTCCGTCCTCCAATGGAGGGTGTCGTACGCCTTGCCGATCTTCACCTTCCCCTCGAGCACGGACAGTGCGCCTTCCTTGAACGCCGCCGCGTTGGGGTCGCTGGGATCGCCGTTCATCATGACGATCTGGCCGCCGGGCACCTTGGCACCCATGGCCTTCAGCAGTGCCTGGCCCTGCAGCCTGCCGACCTCCTCGCCGTCGAAGGAGACATAGCCGGAGACCGGGCCCTCGGCGAGGCGGTCGTAGGCGATGACCGGGATATCCGCCTCATCCGCCTTCCTGACCGCGGCGCCGAGCGATCTGGCGTCCACGGCGACGACCACGATGACATCGACCCCCTTGGTGATCATCGAGTCCATCTGTTGCCGCTGGACGGCCACGGCGTTCTCGGCATTGCCATGCTCGACCGTGCAGTCGCCGCACAGCTCTTTGACCCTCTTCTCGAACAACGGCCTGTCCTGTGCCTCCCAACGATCCGTGGTGGCGGACGGCAGCAGCAGACCGATCGTCGGCGCGTTCCCCCCGCCGGAGTCGTTCCCGGCACCCGCGCCGCACGCCGCGAGAGCAACGGCCGTCGAGACGGCGGTCATGGCGATGGCCGCTGCCCGTATGCAGGCCTTCATGTGAGAGACCTCCCTTGTCCTGCACCTTGCGTGGTGAGGGGGCGCTCACGGAGTACGCGCGACCGGCCTTCAACGGGTACGCGTGGGGAAACGGCGCGCGTGCATCGCGGTGTCGGGGGTGCGTGTGCGGGGGGAGCGGAAGTGACAGACGATGACGACCACGTCGTCAGTTTGACACCGGCTGTGGTGATCCGCGATCGCAGCGGGGTCGCGTCCCGCGAAGTGGTGCGGCGACGCGGAGTGTCCGGCTCCGCAGGTCACCGCCCGCGCTGGGGTCGCGGCGCTTCGGCAGAGCGCCGCTTCCGCCGCTGCGGGCGGCGCCGACGTGGCCGAGCAACTCATGACGGCGTTCACCGCAGACGCGGCCACCGGAGCGCGGCGGTCCGGATTCCTGCACCACTCCGCGGGACGCGACCCGCAGCGGCGGCGGCCGTCGATGTCCGGCGCAAGTACCAATCAAGTAGATCTGTCCATTTAGTCCCCGTGTGCGATTCTGGTAGTGGGTGCCCCGATCTTGTCGGTACCTGCGGCATGGACGGGAGGTAGTTGCGGAGATGCCTCATGACGGCCGTGCCCGGGCCGGAGTCACGGAGCTGCGGGCATCCGAGGCCGGCGCCGCGGACACCGGTTCTCCGCCTCCGGTGCCAGAGGCCGCCGTGAGCGACCGGACCCTGACGTTCGCGGGAGCGGCGCTGGCAGCGGTCTATGTGCTCGGTGCCAGGGCCGAAGAGCTCCGGTTGTTGGAAGCGGCCGGATACGCCAGTTCCCGGTACGGGCTGCCGGAGCGGCTGCCCCTGTCCGGCGGCTCACCCGCGGCGCAGGCTTTCCGCAGCGACCGGCCTCTGTGGCTGAACCCCGGGGCACTCGCCTCCTACTCCGAGGGCGGGCCGACGCCGCCGCGAGCGGAGACGTCGCTGGGTGCGCTGCCACTGAGGGCTGCGGGCAGGCGACTGGGCTGCCTTGTCGTCGTGGGGCATCCCGCGGACGGCTTCGAGGCCGAGCAGCGGAGCTTCCTGGAGCGGTACGCCGACGCGATCGCCGGCCTGCTCCAGGCCGGGAGCGGCCGCCCCGCACCGTCGTCGCTCCTGAGTCCCGCCCTGCGGAGTCTGCGCGTCGGGACTTTCGTCCTGGTGCCGGACACCGGCCTGATCGAGGCGGACGAGACTCTGCTCGAGCTGGTCGGGATCGCGCCGGACGACTTCGACGGCAAGGCCGACACTCTGATCGCGCACACCCTCCCCGAGGACATGCACGCGCTGATGTCGGTCCTGGAGCCGTCCGGCCAGGCGTTCGGCCGTCGGGAGCTGGAGTTCCGTGTCCGCCGCCCTACCGGTGAAATGCGCTGGCTGAGCCTGATCTGCAGGGTGGCGGCCACCGGCGATGACCGGCCGGAGCAGGTGCTGGGCCTGGTGATGGCGACCTCGGTCCTGCGCCGGAGTGCCGACGACGTCTCCAGGATCCAGTGGCTGACCGCCGCACTCGACGATGCCGCAACGGTCGGTGACGTCGGCCGGGTGGTGGTCACCGCGCTGCGTGAGCCGCTGGGCGCCGACAGGGTGGCGCTCGCCGAGTTGCAGGACGACCGGCTCACGGTCAGCGTGCTCGACCCGCCGCAGCCCGACGCCTGGCCGGAGATATGGCGATCGGAGTGGCGCTCGGAGTGGCCCGACGCACCGGTCAGTGCCTTGCCCACTCTTCAGATGGCTCTGCGGGACGGACGTATGGATCTGTGGCCCGCCGGCACGGCCCTCGAACCGGGACTGGCAGGCATCGGCACCGGGGGTCTGGCCGTCCTGCCCCTCCCTGCCAAGGGCCGGGTCGCCGGCGTGTGCCTGGTCGGCTGGGACCGGCCGCACGAGTTCGTCCCCGAGGAGCGGTCCCTGCTGACCGCCACCGCGGCGCTGGTCGGGCAGGCCCTCAATCGTGCGCACGCGTACGACGCCGAGCAGGAGCTCGCGACGATGCTGCAGCGCAGTCTGCTGCCCCGGCGCCTCCCCGAGCTGCCCGGGGGGACGGCCGTCGCCCGCTACCTGCCCGCCAGGCGGGGGCTGCAGGTGGGCGGTGACTGGTACGACGTCATCGCCCTCTCCGAGGATCGTGTGGCGCTGGTCATCGGGGACGTACAAGGACACAGTGCCGGAGCCGCGACGATCATGGGCCAGATGCGTACCGCGGTCAGGGCCTACGCAGTGGAGGGCCACCCGCCCGACGTGGTCCTCTCACACGCCAACCGCCTCCTCGTCGGCATGGAGACCGACCTGTTCGCCACCTGCTGCTATGCCGAACTGGACATGGAGGAGGGCAACATCCTGTTCGTCCGGGCCGGGCACCTCTCACCGCTGGTGCGCAATCCCGACGGCAGTACCGAGGAAGTGCAGGTCGAGGGCGGGCCTCCACTGGGCATTCTCGCGGAGGCGGAGTTCCCCATGACCGCGGTCGCACTGGCCCCCGGCGCGGTACTCGCCCTGGTCACCGACGGTCTGGTCGAGGCCTCCGACCTGCCTCTGGACGAGGGCATGCTCCGGACGCGTGTCGCGCTCGCCGCAGCAGATCCGGTGGATCCCGGGCGGATGGCCGACGAACTGCTCGGCGACATCGGCCGTCGTGAGGACGACGTGGCCCTGTTGCTGCTGCGCTACGACGGCATGGAGATCAGGCCGATACGGGCCGGCTGGGCGGTGTGGCGGCTGCCCGACGCCGTCATGCACGCCCGCCGTTTCACGGCGCGCACTCTGCGTCGGTGGAAGGTGCAGGAAGCGGCCGACGCGGCGCTGCTGGTCGTGTCCGAGCTGGTCACCAATGCCCTGGTGCACACTCAGGGTGAGGTCCGCGTCGACCTGATGCTCCGCGGAGACCGGGTGCGAGTCAGCGTGAGCGACGCCTCGCCGCGTGCGCCCGCCAAGCCGGTGATCGTGGACTGGGAGGCCACCGGCGGCCGAGGCCTGGTTCTGGTCGAAGCAGTGTCGGAGTCCTTCGGCACGGTGCCGGTGGCCGGCGGCAAGCAGGTGTGGAGCGAGATCGCTGTGCCGCCGCAGGAGCCGGCTCCCGCGAACTCGGGGCCCGGAACGCAATGAGGGGGTCTGGTGTGAGAACCCGTAGGACACACATGTCCCGCAAGGCCCGTATGTCCCGTAAGTGGCGCATCGTCGCGGCGGTCGTAGCGGGATTCACGGCGATGTCCCTGGCCGCCTGCGGCGGGGACGGCGAGGCGGGCACCGACAGCTTCGCCGTCGGCCTGCTGCTGCCGAACCGAACGACCCCCCGCTGGGAGGAATGGGACAGGCCACTGATCGAGCAGCAGCTGAAGGAGCGGTGTCCCTCCTGCACCGTGGAGTACGCCAACGCAGAGAACGACGTGGCGAATCAGCGGCAGCAGATGGTTTCCATGATCACCAAGGGGGTCAGGGTCCTGATCCTCGACCCCGCCGACACCAAGGCGCTCCGCTCCTCGATCCAGGAGGCACGCGAGGCGGGAGTCCCGGTCGTCGCCTACGACCGGCTCGCCGAAGGCCCGATCTCGGGCTTTGTCAGCTTCAATGGCGCGCAGGTCGGCAGGCTCCAGGGCGAGGCGCTCCTGAAGGCCATGGCCGACAAGGGGAACGGCGGGAACGTCGTCATGATGAACGGCGATCCGACCACCTCCAACGCGGCGTGGTTCCGGAGGGGCGCGCTGTCGGTTCTCACCGGTGAGGTGAAGATCATCAGGTCGTACGACACCCAGGGCTGGAGGCCGGAGAACGCCCACGCCAACATGTCCGCCGCCATCGCGGCCCTTGGCCCGGACCGGATCGGCGGCGTCCTGGCGGCCAACGACGACATAGCCGCAGGAGTCATCTCCGCTCTCAAGAGGGCCCGCGTCAAAGAGCTGCCCCCCGTCACCGGCCAGGACGCCGATCTCGACGCCGTGCAGCGCATCGTCAAGGGCGAGCAGTACATGACGGTGTACAAACCCTTCGGGACTCAAGCCGCCGCGGTCGCCGCCATGGCCGTCGCCCTGGGGCGCGGCGAGGATGGCCGCGATGTCGCCACGACGACTTATGACAGTCCCACCACCAAGAACATCCCGTCCGTCCTGCTCGATCCGACGGCGGTGACGGTCGGCAACATCGAGCAGACACTCGTCGAGGACGGCGTGTACACCATCGACCAGATCTGCATCCGGGAACTCCGGCCCGCCTGCGACGCGGCCGGACTTACCCGCTGACTCACGCTCGGGAGGCCGGCTGACCGGTGCCCGTCCGTGGGCCAGTCGGCGTGGGAGTCGGTCATCGACAGGCTGGTGAAGCACACGCCTTCGCCGCCGCCCGATGTCGCCGGCGCGGCACGGCGGCCGTTGTTGCGGATCCGGTTGCCCAGGATCGCCACGTCCCGCACGGCGGCGTCCACGGTTGTGCTGCCACAGGCCGACGCCGTCGGTGACGTACAGGACCTGGTCGGCGACGATCCGCAGGGCCCACGCCGTCCACCCCGTGACCGCCGTGCAGAGCGAGTACTCCCTGTGGACCCGCGACCCCGAATCGGAGACGCCGGCGCGACACAGGTCGCCCTGTCCGCCGACGATGTGGCCGACCTCGATGCCACGGTGGCCCGCCTCGGCGTACACGGCGACCGCTACAACGACCAGCACATGCGCCTCGTCGGCAAGTGAGACGACCGCCGTTCCCACGAGCGCTCTGTGAGCGTCGCAGCAGGGAGCGGTGTCGGATCACTGTGGCAGGCGCCCATCCGGCGCCCGCCCGATGCCCGCGCGCCGCTGCGGTTACGCCTTGCGTGCCACCCCGCCGAAGCTGTCCACTTCCTGCGGCTCGTCCGGTGCCTGGGGCTCGTCCTCCTCAGCGGCGACGGCCTCGGACGGCCCGGGGCGCCACTGGGCGACGGAGACCAGGCCGGGATCGAGGAGTTCGAGGCCTCCGAAGAAGCGGGCGAGCTGGTCGGGGCTGCGGTTGGTGCGAGGGTTGTCGCTCGCCTGGTTCCACTGCTCGACCATGGCGCGCATCGCCTCGGGATGGAACACCTCGGTGCTGTCGCAGAACACGAGGTGGCTGCCGGACGGCAGGGCGTCCAGCAGGCGCTCGACGATGCCGTACACACTGTCGTCGGGTACGTGAGCCGCGATGCCCAGCAGCATCAGCGCCACCGGCTGCTCGAAGTCCAGCGTCCGCGCGGCCCCTTCCAGGATGGCCGCCGGGTCGCGCAGGTCCGCATCGATGTAGTCGGTGGCGCCCTCGGGCGTGCTGGTCAGCAGTGCCGTGGCGTGGGCCAGCACGATGGGGTCGTGGTCCACGTACACGATCCGCGCCTCGGGGGTGATCCGCTGGGCGACCTCATGGGTGTTGTCGAACGTGGGCAGTCCCGTGCCGACGTCGAGGAACTGGCGGATGCCGACCTCAGCGGCCAGATACGTGACGGTCCGCTTGAGGAACGCCCGCTGGGCCCGGGCGATCTGGACGATCTCCGGGTTCACCTCGCGGATCTGGTCACCGACCTCGCAGTCGATCTCGTAGCAGTCCTTGCCCCCGAGCCAGTAGTTCCAGATCCGCGCGGAGTGCGGCACGCTGCTGTTGATCAACGGAACGTCATGAGGCATGGGGCATCTCCGAGTTGGCCTGAAAGTACCGCCCAAGACTAAGCCGGTGAGCGGCGTACGTCATCGGTTGCGTGATCTTCCCGAGAACGTACGGTCGACCGAGGGAGTTCCGTATCCCAGTCACTGCCTGTCGCCGGCCCAGCGGCAGCTCAGCGACGCCGCCGCAAGGTGAAGGCGGCGCCTCCCGTGATGAGCAAGCCCGCCGCGCCGCCCGCCACGAGGGGCAGGGCGGTACTCGCACGGTCATCGACTACGGAGTCCTCGGAGGACACCGCTTCACCGCGCTCGCTCGTGACTCCCGCCGGGGACTCGGCGGTCGTGCTGGTGACGATCGTCGACGACTTCGCGGGTGCGGCGGCGCCGTCCTGCGCTCCTTGCGCTGCGACGGGCCAGGCGGCCCACAGCGTGAGCAGCAGCGGAGCCACTCCGACGAGGGCGGCGATGCGGCGGTGTGCGGTCATCCGTCGGGTCCTCCTTGGCACGGCAAACGGGTCGGCCCGCTGTGCCATGGCTGTCAGCCACGGCTGCCGGCCGCCCCGTTGTCTCCGTGAAGTACGAGGCCCGCGTGCGATCCGTTCAACTCCCGCCGACAGCACGATCGTTCACCAGCACCACCTCGAGGGTGCGCGGGCCGTGCACCCCCTCGACCCGGTCGAGTTCGATGTCACTGGTCGCCGAAGGGCCGGAGATCCAGGTCAGCGGGCGTGCCGGGTCGAGACGCGGGAGCGCCTGCGGCACCGAGGAGACGACCTGGTCCGGTACGCGTACGACACAGATGTGGTGATCCGGGACAAGCGTGATGCGGCGGCGACCCTGATCCGGGCCGCCGTCCAGCACGATCGTGCCGGTCTCGGCGATGGCCACCGCGCACGCCGTGATCACGCTGTCGACCTGGTCGAGTTCGTGCGGTGTGCTCTCGGAACGGTCGGGAACGCGCGTGACATCGGTCGCAGCCAGCCAGTCAGCATCCAGGCCCGGCGGCACGGCCACCGACGTCGAACCCCGCCCGGCGAGCAGCCCGGCGATCAGCGCCGCAAGGCCGTCGGCCTCGCAGCGGTGCACGATCGCCCGGTAGTCCGCCAGGTTCTCGGCCAGCAGATCCACCGTCTGCTCGACACTCCGGTCTCCGTGCTCGGGCAGATAACCCCGGTCAACGGCCTGCTCGTACGGCGTTGCGTCCCGTGGCACGTCCGCCAGCGCGCGCCGCACGCGGCCGAGGATCACATCCCTGGTACTCACTTGGCGTCCTTCCTGCCGTGCTTTCCGCCCTGCGTACGCTGCCACCAGTCGCGGAACGGTTCCGACGGCACCGTCGGCAGATCGCGGGTCGCGCTCCACGCGCTGCCGGGGCCCGGCAGCGTACGGGGATGGAAGCGGCGGCTCCGCGACGCCAGCCGCTGGCCGGTGCGCAGGGCACCGGGGTGGCTGAACGCCCAGCGTGCCGCACGCATCGCGGCCCGTTCGGCGGCGTGTCCCTTCGCGGGCTTGAGGACGACCTTGTTGCCGTCCCGGGTCACCGCGCCTCCCTCGACGACCCGTTCCCGCAGATGCACGAGCACCTCGGGGATGTCGATCGCCACCGGACACACCTCGTAGCAGGCGCCGCACAACGAGGAGGCGTACGGCAGGGAGGCGTCGATCTCGCTTTCGGTACCCCTCAGTTGAGGGCTGAGGATGGCGCCGATCGGGCCCGGGTACACCGAGCCGTACGCATGGCCGCCCGCCCGCTCGTACACCGGGCAGACATTGAGACACGCCGAGCAACGGATACAGCGCAGGGCCTGGCGGCCGACCTCGTCGGCGAGCGTGTCGGTTCGGCCGTTGTCGAGGAGCACCAGGTGGAAGGTGCTCGGTCCGTCACCGCCGGTGGTGCCGGTCCACATGGAGGTGTACGGGTTCATGCGCTCGGCCGTCGAGGAACGGGGGAGCGTCTGGAGGAAGACCTCCAGGTCCTGCCAGGTCGGCACGATCTTCTCGATGCCGACGACCGAGATCAGCGTCTCGGGGAGGGTCAGACACATACGGCCGTTACCCTCGGACTCGACGACCACCATCGTGCCGGTCTCGGCGACCATGAAGTTGGCGCCGGAGATGCCGACCTTGGCGCGCAGGAACTTCTCGCGCAGGTGCAGACGGGCGGCCTCGGCGAGTTCGGCGGGGGTGTCCGTGAGCCCTTCGGGTGCCGCGCGGCCCCACTCGCTCATCTCGCGTGCGAAGATCTCGCGGATCTCGCCGCGGTTGCGGTGGATCGCCGGGACGAGGATGTGGGACGGCCGGTCCTTGCCCAACTGCACGATGAGCTCGGCCAGATCGGTCTCGTACGCGTGGATGCCCTCGGCCTCCAGCGCCTCGTTGAGGCCGATCTCCTGGGTGGCCATGGACTTGACCTTCACGACCTCGCTCTCGCCGGTCATCTTCACCAGGTCGGCGACGATGCGGTTGGCCTCGTCCGCGTCGGCCGCCCAGTGCACGATGCCGCCCGCCGCAGTGACCGACTCCTCCAACTGCACGAGATACCGGTCGAGATGACGGAGCGTATGGTCCTTGATCTGTTTGCCCGCCTCGCGCAGCGCCGCCCAGTCGGACACTTCCGCGACCGCCTTGGCTCGCTTGGCACGGATCGTGTGCGTGGCGTGTCGCAGGTTGCCGCGCAGGGTCTGGTTGTGGACGGCTTCGTGCGCGGCCTTGGGGAAGGCCGGCATACCGACGAAGGTGCCGCTCATGTCAGGGGCTCCTCTTCCGTGCTCGCCAGGATCTCCGCGATGTGCACCGGCCGCATCTCCGTTCTGAGGCGGGCCATCGTGCCGCCGATGTGCATCAGACAGGAGTTGTCCGCGGCACACAGCGCGTCCGCGCCCGTCGACGCGGCGTTACGGACCTTGTCGGCGCCCATCGCCGATGAGACGTCGGAGTTCTTCACGGCGAAAGTGCCGCCGAAGCCGCAGCATTCGTCAGCGCCGGGAAGCTCCCTCAGCTCCAGGCCCTTGACCGCCTGGAGGAGCCGACGGGGACGGTCGCCGAGGCCCAGGCTGCGCAGACCGTGACAGGTCGGGTGATACGTGACGGTGTGCGGGTAGTACGCGCCGACGTCGGTCACGCCCAGGACATCCACGAGGAACTCCGTGAGCTCGTACGTCTTGGGCACGACCGGCGCGAGCGTGCGCGCGAGGGTGTCGCCACGCCCCTCCGCGCGGGCCCGCTCGCCCATGCGCGGATACAGCTCCCGGACCATGGCGCCACAGGAGCCGGAGGGCGTCACGATCGCCTCGTACTCCCCGAAGACATCGGAGAAATGCCGGGCCAGTGGCTCGGCCTCATGGCGATAGCCGGTGTTGTAGTGCGCCTGCCCGCAACAGGTCTGGCCCATCGGGAAATCGACGTCGACGCCCAGCCTGGTCAGCAGTTTCACCACGGCACGGCCGGTTTCCGGATACAGCGTGTCGTTGACACAGGTCAGGAACAGGGCGACACGCATCGCGGCTCCTTGGGATCGATCATCGGATGAGTCAGGTTACGACGTGGACGCGCCGACCGGGAGGGGGCCCGGCCCACCGGGCCCCGTTCGGCGGTTCCGGCTCAGCGGGTGGTGAGCCGGGCCTGAGCCGCACGCCACGCCGCCGTGTCACCCCGCGGTTCGTACCGCTCCAATGGCTGCGTACGGGCGAGGAGTTGCCGCATCGCCGTACGGTCGCCGACGATGCCGCCGGCCCGCGCCTGGACGAGGACGTTGCCCAGGGCGGCGGCCTCCGCCGGACCCGCCACAACCGGGAGCCCGCAGGCGTCCGCCGTCAGCTGGCACAGGAGGGCGTTGCGGGTGCCGCCGCCGACGATGTGGACGACGTCGACCGGGTGGTCGGCGAGGCCCTGGGCCTCGGTGATCGCCCGGTGGTGGGCGAGGGCGAGCGAGTCGAGGATGCAGCGCGTGATCTCGGCGGGGGACTCGGGCACGGGCTGGCCCGAGTCCCGGCAGGCGTCGGCGATCCGTGCGGGCATGCGGCCGGGGGCCAGGAACGCCGCGTCCCCGGCGTCCACGACGGACCTGAGCGGCGGGACGTCGGCCGCCGCGCGCAGCAACGCGGTCAACTCCGGGTCTCCCCAGGCCCGTAGACACTCCTGGAGCAGCCACAGCCCCATGATGTTCCGGAGATAACGGACCGTGCCGTCGAGGCCCAGCTCATTGGTGAAGTTGGCCGCCCGGCTCGCCTCGGTCAGCACGGGCGCGTCCAGCTCCAGGCCCGCGAGCGACCAGGTGCCGGTACAGATGTACGCGAAGCGCTCTCCGCCGGTGGCCGGGACGGCGGCCACCGCGGACGCCGTGTCGTGCGAACCGACCGTGGTCACCGGGACCGGACCGGTCAGCCCGGTCTCCTCCAGGACCTCGGGGCGCAGCAGGCCCGCCGGATCTCCGGGCCGCCGCAGCGGTGCGAACAGCCCGAGGTCGATGCCCAGGCGCGAGGCGACGTCATGGGCCCAGTCGCGGGTGCGTGGATCGATCAGCTGGGTCGTCGAGGCGTTGGTGAGCTCCGTGCCCGCCTCGCCCGTGAGCCAGTACGTCAGCAGGTCCGGGATGAGCAACAGCCGTTCGGCGTGCGCCAGTTGAGCCGACTCACGAGCCGCCGCCAACTGGTACAGCGTGTTGAACGGCGCGTACTGGAGGCCCGTCCGCGCATACAGCTCGTCCGCCGGAACCGTCGCCCACACCTTCTCCGCGACACCCTCGGTGCGTGTGTCGCGGTAGTGCACCGGGTTGCCGAGCAGCGCCCCGTCCGCGTCCAGCAGCCCGTAGTCCACGGCCCAGCTGTCGATGCCGACCGAGTCGACCTGCCCTGCCGTACGCAGACCGTCGAGGACGCCGCCGTACAGTGCGAGGATGTCCCACCGCAGCCCCTCGGGGGTGCGTACCGGCTGGTTCGGAAAGCGATGCGCCTCGGTGAGGCCGAGCGAGTCCGGACCGACGCGGCCGACCATGACGCGCCCGCTGGACGCGCCGAGATCGACCGCCGCGTACGACTTCACCGGAGCCGACATCGGAGCCGTCATCGCAGGAAGGCGGCGGCGACGCCGGCATCGACGGGAATGTGCAGGCCCGTGGTGTGGGTCAGGTCCCCACCGGTCAGGGCGAATACGGCGCCCGCCACATGCTCCGGCAGAACCTCGCGCTTGAGGATGGTCCGCTGGGCGTAGAACTCGCCGAGCTTCTCCTCCTCGATCCCGTAGGTGGCGGCGCGCTGTGCACCCCAGCCGCCCGCGAAGATGCCCGATCCGCGCACCACACCGTCCGGGTTGACGCCGTTGACGCGGATCCCGTGCTCGCCCAACTCGGCTGCCAGCAGCCGGACTTGATGCGCCTGGTCGGCCTTGGTCGCCGAGTACGCGATGTTGTTCGGGCCCGCGAAGACGGCGTTCTTGGAGGCGATGTAGACGATGTCGCCGCCCAGGCCCTGCTGGGTCATCACCCGGGCCGCCTCGCGCGAGACGAGGAACGAACCGCGGGCCATGATGTCGTGCTGGAGATCCCAGTCCTTCGCCGTCGTCTCCAGCAGAGGCTTGGAGATGGAGATACCGGCGTTGTTGACGACGAGGTCGACCCCGCCGAAGGCGAGCACCGCCGCCTTGAAGGCCCGGGCGATCTGCTCCTCGGAGGTCACGTCGACCGTGACGGACACGGCCTTGTCGGGGCCGCCCAGCTCCTCGGCGACCTGCGCGGCCCCCTCGGCGTTCAGGTCCGCGACCACGACACACGCGCCCTCCGCCGCGAGCCGCTGCGCGATCGCCCTGCCGATTCCGCTGCCCGCACCCGTCACCAGCGCGACCCGCGTCGCGAGCGGCTTGGGCTTCGGCATCCGCTGGAGCTTGGCCTCTTCAAGGGCCCAGTACTCGATACGGAACTTCTCCGACTCCTCGATCGGCGCGTACGTGGAGACCGCCTCGGCCCCGCGCATCACGTTGATCGCGTTGACGTAGAACTCGCCGGCCACCCGCGCGGTCTGCTTGTCCTTGCCGAAGCTGAACATGCCGACACCGGGCACGAGCACGATCGCCGGGTCGGCGCCGCGCATCGCGGGGGAGTCGGGCTGGGCGTGCCGCTCGTAGTACGCGGCGTACTCCTCGCGGTACTCGGCGTGCAGCTCCTTGAGACGGGCGATCGACTCGTCGACGGAAGCGGTCGGCGGCAGGTCGAGGACGAGCGGCCTGACCTTGGTACGGAGGAAGTGGTCGGGGCAGGAGGTGCCGAGGGCCGCGAGACGCGGATGCTCGGCGCTCGCGAGGAAGTCGAGGACCACCTCGGAGTCGGTGAAGTGACCGACCTGCGGACGGTCCTGCGAGGCGATGCCACGGATGACCGGCGCCAGCGCAGCCGCCCGCTCCTTCCGCTCGGCGGCACCGAGAGCCGCGTAACCCTCGATCACCGGCCCGAACGGCTCATCCTTGCCGCGCTCGGCCAGGAACGCCTCGGCGGTTCGGATGATGTGCAGCGAGTTGCGCTCGCACTCCTCGGAGGTCGCGCCCCACGCCGTGATCCCGTGTCCACC
This sequence comes from Streptomyces vastus, assembly GCF_039532825.1. Classification (NCBI taxonomy): domain Bacteria; kingdom Bacillati; phylum Actinomycetota; class Actinomycetes; order Kitasatosporales; family Streptomycetaceae; genus Streptomyces; species Streptomyces vastus. The sequence continues at coordinate 323,712 of NZ_BAAASJ010000125.1, read as the reverse complement.
GAGGACGCACCCGATGGCCTGGGGATTGGCCTCCTTGACGGCCGCGATGTCGAGCCCGAGCTGGAACCCGGGCCGCCGCCACGGCACCCACACCACCGTGTCCCCGAAGCACTCTGCGGTCAGTTTCTCCCCGTCGGCGGCACACGCGAGCGCGATACCGGAGTCCGGATGGAGATGATCGACATGCGCCGCGTCCACAAGCCCGTGCATGGCGGTGTCGATGGAGGGAGCCGCGCCGCCCTTCCCATGCAGGCAGTAGTCGAACGCGGCCACCATCTCGTCCTCGCGCTCCACACCGGGGTACACCACGGTGAGCGCCCGCAGCCGGTCGAGCCGGAGAACGGCCAGCCCCGACTCCTTCAGAGTCCCGAGATCGCCACCGGATCCCTTGACCCACATGAGCTCGACGTCACCGCCGGTCACGGGGTCGGTGCCGGTGCCCTTGGCGGAGGCGTTGCCGCCGGCGTAGTTGGTGTTACGGGGATCAGCGCCGAGCCGGTGCGAACGGGAGAGGAGGGCATCGGCTTCGGGGTGGGGCGCCATGGAGTGATCAGTCCTTCATGATGTGTGTGTACGTGTACTCGGGTCCCTGTGGAGCGTGGGGTGCCAGCGCCCCCTTTGGGGGCGCGGGGAACTGCGCGACCAGCCACATCCGGCCCGCAGCCTGCAACGGGCCGTACTCGGCAGACGAAACGCAGCGATCAGGCACCCCAGCCGGCCTGCTCCCCACCAACCCGCTCCTCGGCGATCTTCTGCGCCCAGCCGGAGCGGCGGTATGCCGCAACGGGGTCGGGGTTCAACCCCATCTCCTCGCGCACCTCACGAAGCAGCGGCCGCACGTCAGTGTTATACGCATCCATGAGCACGGCGTTCGCTTCAAGAACGTCACCGCCCCGCTGGGCGGAGCCCAACGCCTCGCCATCCACCAGCAGCGCCTTCGCCGTAGCTTCCTGCACATTCATCACCGACCGAATGATCGCCGGAATCTTCGCCTCGATGTTGTGACACTGATCGAGCATGAACGCGACGTCGGGCGTGAACCCACCACCCCGAATCACCTCGTACATGATCCGGAACAGCTGGAACGGATCCGCCGCCCCCACCATCAGGTCATCGTCGGCATAGAAGCGCGAGTTGAAGTCGAACCCACCGAGCTTCCCCTCGCGCAGCAGCGTCGCGACGATGAACTCGATGTTGGTGCCGGGCGCATGGTGCCCGGTGTCCACCACGACCTGCGCCTTCGGCCCGAGCTTGAGGCAGTGCGCGTACGCCGTACCCCAGTCCGGAACATCCGTCGTGTAGAAGGCGGGCTCGAAGAACTTGTACTCGAGGAGCATCCGCTGGTCGTCACCCAGCCGCTCGTACACGGCGGCCAGCGCCTGAGCGAGCCGGTCCTGGCGCTCGCGAATGTCGTCCTGGCCGGGATAGTTCGTGCCGTCCGCGAACCACAGCTTCAGGTCCTTGGACCCTGTGGCGTCCATGATGTCGACGCACTCGAGCAGATGATCAAGGGCCTTGCGCCGCACCGCCGCGTCGGCGTGGCAGACGCTGCCGAGCTTGTAGTCGTCGTCCTGGAAGGTGTTGGAGTTGATGGTGCCGAGCTTCACGCCACGGTCCTGCGCGTACTTGGCCAGCGCGGCGTAGTCGTCGACCTTGTCCCACGGGATGTGCAGCGCCACCGTCGGCGCGACCCCCGTATAAGCGTGCACCTGCGCCGCGTCGTCCAGCTTTTCGAAAGGATCGCGCGGCACTCCGGCCTGCGCGAACACCTTGAAGCGGGTCCCCGAATTCCCGTACGCCCATGACGGCGTCTCTACGGCCTGGGTCTTGAGAGCGGCCTTCACCGCGGCGAGCTCGGTCACTTCGGGACTCCTGTGACTTCGGGTCTGGAAGACGTCTTCTGAAGGGCATCGATCTGAAACGATTCAGAACGCGAAGCTATGAGGCGCCCGAAGGACTGTCAAGCCCTCCTGCAGGGACTTCGTACCGTGACTTGGTTGTGACCTCTGGCTATCGAAATTTTCGCCCGGTACCCATTGACGTGACCTGCGTGACCTGTCTAACGTCCCGGCAATCCAGTTGAAACCTTTCACGACGTCGTGAGGCCCCCGCCCCGCGTCGCTGAGGAGCCCCTCATGACCCACCCGTCCGACACGGGTCCGGCCCCCGTGCTGGCGCTGAAGGACATCTCGAAGTCCTTCGGCGCAGTACGCGCCCTGCGGGACGTGTCCCTGGAGCTGTTCCCCGGCGAGGTGCACGCCCTCGCCGGAGAGAACGGCGCGGGCAAGTCGACCCTCATCAAGGCGCTCGCCGGGGTGCACCGACCGGACGCCGGCCAGGTGCTGCTGGACGGCGAGCCCACCGTCTTCCACGGTCCGGCCGACGCCCGGGACGCGGGCATCGCCGTGATCTACCAGGAGCCCACGCTCTTCCCCGATCTGTCGATCGCCGAGAACATCTTCATGGGCCGCCAGCCCCGCCGCGCCCTCGGCCGTATCGACCACAAGGCCACGCACACCGCGACGCTGGCCCTGATGCAGCGCCTCGGTGTCGAACTCGACCCCGACCGCCCGGCACGCGGACTGTCCATCGCCGACCAGCAGATCGTAGAGATCGCCAAGGCGCTCTCCTTCGACGCCCGCGTCCTGATCATGGACGAACCGACCGCCGCCCTCACCGGCAGCGAGGTGGCCCGTCTCTTCGGAGTCGTCCGCACCCTGCGCGAGCAGGGCGCCGCGGTGCTGTTCATCTCGCACCGCCTGGAGGAGATCTTCCAGATCTGCCGGCGGGTCACGACCCTGCGCGACGGCGCCCTGATCTCCAGCGAGCTGCTGGACGGCATGACCGAGGACGATCTCGTACGCCGCATGGTCGGCCGCGATCTCGAAGAGCTGTACCCCAAGCAGGAGGTGCGGGCGGGCGAAGTTGCGCTCAGCGTCCGCCGGTTGACCCGTGAGGGAGTCTTCGCCGACGTCTCCTTCGACGTCCGGCGTGGCGAGATCGTCGGACTCGCCGGGCTCGTCGGAGCCGGTCGTACGGAGGTGGCGCGTGCCGTCTTCGGTGTCGACCGGTGGGACGCCGGCGAGGTCGAGATCGACGGCAAGGCGCTGACCAACGGCGCGCCGTCCACCGCCATGGCCGCCGGGCTCGCCCTCGTCCCCGAGGACCGGCGGGCCCAGGGCCTCGTGATGGACATGTCGATCGAGCGCAACATCGGGCTCACCGGGCTTCGTACGACCGTGAAGGCGGGCCTCATGGACCGCGGCGCCGAGCGCAGCCGGTCCCTCGACTGGGCCGTCAAGCTCCAGGTCAAGTACGCCCGCATCGCCGACACCGTCAACACGCTGTCCGGCGGCAACCAGCAGAAGGTCGTCCTCGCCAAGTGGCTCGCCACCGGCCCGAAGGTACTGATCGTCGACGAGCCGACGCGCGGCATCGACGTCGGTACGAAGGCCGAAGTGCACCGGCTGCTCAGCGAGTTGGCCGCCGACGGGGTCGCCGTCCTGATGATCTCCTCCGACCTGCCCGAGATCCTCGGCATGGCCGACCGCGTGCTGGTGATGCACGAGGGCCGGATCACCGCCGAGATCCCCCGAACCGAAGCCACCGAGGAAACCGTGATGGCCGCAGCAACGGGGAGGGCCGCCGCATGACGGTGACCGCACCCCCCGCGCCCCCCGCCGAAGTGGAGAAGTCGAGCGGTACGCGACTTGTCGACCGGGTCTTCAAGATGCGCGAACTCGCCATCCTGGTCGTCTTCCTGGTGATGATCGCCGTCACCCAGGCGGGCAACAGCGAGTTCCTGTCCGAACAGGGCATCAAGGACCTGCTGCTGAACGCGACCATCCTGATGCTGGTCGCCACCGGCCAGTCGCTGGTCGTGATCACCCGGAACGTCGACCTGTCGGTCGGTTCGACCCTCGGCATCAGCGCCTTCGCCGCCGGTACGTATCTCCAGGGCGGCGGCAACTCCGTCGTGGCGATAGTCCTCGCGGTCCTGCTGGGAGTCGGCATCGGGCTGCTGAACGGACTGCTCGTCAGCCTCGGCCAGGTGCCCGCCCTCGTCGTCACCCTCGGCACGCTCTACATCATCCGCGGCGTCGACTCGATCTGGGTCGGCTCACGGCAGATCACGGCGGCCGATCTCCCCGACGGATTCGCGGACTTCGGCTCCGGCGGAATCTGGGCGGTGCCCTATCTCGCTCTGATCGCGCTGGCCGTACTGATCGCCACCGCCTACTACCTCAAGCACTTCGGCAGCGGACGCGAGCTGTACGCGCTCGGCTCCAACCCCGAGGCCGCCCGGCTCGCCGGCATCCAGGTACGCAAGCGGATCCTGGTCGCGTACACCTTCTGCGGAGCCCTCACGGGTCTCGCCGGCGCGCTGTACCTGGCCCGGTTCGGCAACGTCGACTCCGGCACCGGCAACGGCTACGAACTCACCGTCGTCAGCGCGGTGGTGGTCGGCGGCGTCGTCTTCACCGGCGGCTCCGGCAGCGTCTACGGCGCCGCGCTCGGCGCCCTGCTGCTGACCTCCATCAACAGCGTGCTGCCTGCCCTCGGCGTCAGCTCGGTCTGGGTGCTCGCCATCAACGGCATCCTGCTCATCCTCGCCATCGCGGTCGACCGCATCGTCGCCCTGCGCGTGGCGTCCGCCCTGAAGAAGAGGAACGCCCGCCATGGCTGACTCGCCCCTCGCGCGCGCTGTCCGCTGGTCCTCCTTCAAAAGGTGGGATTCCGCCGTCGGCGCCCTCCTCATCGTCGTACTGCTGCTGTCCTTCACCACCGTCGACGGCTTCGGCAACGCCCTCAACCTGTCGTTCCTGATCGGCAACACCCTGCCGATCGCGCTGATCGCCCTGCCGATGACACTGCTCGTGGTGGCCGGCGAGATCGACCTCTCGGTCGCCTCCACGGCCGGACTGTCCGGTGCCGTGATGGGCGCGCTGTGGAACCAGGGCATGACCATCGAGACGATCATCCCGATCTGCCTGCTGCTCGGCGTGGTCTGCGGGCTGATCAACGGCCTGCTGGTGACCCGGCTCGGGCTGCCCTCCCTCGCCGTCACCATCGGCACCCTCGCCGCCTACCGGGGCATCGCACAGATCGTGCTCGGCTCGGACGCGGTGACCGACTTCCCCACCCAGTACCTGGACTTCGCGTCCGGACGCATCGGGGACACCTTCATCCCGTACGCCTTCTTCCCCTTCCTCGTGCTGCTCGCGATCGCCGTGGTCGCGCTGCACGCCACCCCGTTCGGGCGCTCGCTCTTCGCGATCGGCGCGAGCGAGGAGGCCGCACGCTTCGCCGGCCTCCGGGTGAAACGGCAGAAGCTGATCCTGTTCACCCTGACCGGCCTGATGGCCTCGCTCACCGGCATCTTCTGGGCGCTGCACTACGCCAGCGCCCGCTTCGACAACGCCACGGGCCTCGAACTCTCCGTCGTGGCCGCCGTGTTGCTCGGCGGGATCGACTTCGACGGAGGCAAGGGCACGCTCGGCGGCGCGATCGCGGGAGTCTTCCTGCTCGGCGCGCTGCAGAACGTGATGAGCATCCAGGACGTCTCCGCCCAGTCGCAGATCGTCGTCACCGGCGTACTGCTCGTCGTCTCCGTGCTCGGCCCCCGGGTCGCACGGCAGATCTCCACAGCGAGGGCGGGCCGCAGAGCCGCCTCGGCGCCAGTTTCCAAGGCCCCCACCCCGACCTCGTAACCCTTTCTCCGTTCACCCTCGTAAAAGGACCACCGACATGCGCAAGTCATCTCTCCGCCGCAGCGCCGTCGCGCTCGCCGCCGTCACCTCGCTTGCTCTCGCCGCCACCGCCTGCGGCGGCGGCACTACCAAGGAAGACGTCAGCAAGGAGGGCGGCGCCGCCGCCACCGCCGGCAAGGCCGACCCGAACGCCGAACTGAAGAAGGGCCTGACCGTCGGGTTCCTGCCCAAGCAGGTCAACAACCCGTACTTCACCACCGCCGACAAGGGCGGCGAGGCGGCCCTCAAGGAGCTGGGCTCCAAGTACAAGGAGGTCGGCCCGTCCAGCGCCACCGACACCGCCGGCCAGGTGAGTTACGTGAACACGCTCACCCAGCAGCAGGTCGACGCGATGGCCGTGTCCGCGCAGGACCCGGGTGCCCTGTGCACCGCGCTCAAGCAGGCCATGAGCAACGACATCAAGGTCGTCACCTACGACTCCGACACCAAGCCCGACTGCCGCAACGCCTTCGTCTCGCAGGCCAGCGCCGAGGACCTGGGCCGTACCGAGGTGCAGCTGCTCGCCGAACAGATCGGCTACAAGGGCGAGATCGCGGTCCTGTCCGCCGCGCAGACGGCGACGAACCAGAACGTCTGGATCGACTTCATGGAGGACGAGCTCAAGGATCCCAAGTACAAGGACATGAAGCTCGTCAAGGTCGCCTACGGTGACGACGACGCCCAGAAGTCCTTCCAGCAGACCCAGGGCCTGCTCCAGGAGTACCCGAACCTGAAGGGGATCATCTCCCCGACCACCGTCGGCATCAAGGCTGCCGCCCAGTACCTGTCCGGTTCCAAGTACAAGGGCAAGGTCAAGCTGACGGGCCTCGGCACCCCGAACGACATGCGCAAGTACGTCAAGAACGGCACCGTCGAGGCGTTCGAGCTGTGGAACCCGGCGGAGCTCGGCGAGCTGGCCGCGCGTACGGCCGTGGCGCTGGCCTCGGGCCAGATCACCGGCAAGCAGGGCGAGAAGTTCACCGCCGGCGACATGGGCGAGTACACCATCGGCAAGGACGGCGTGATCAACCTCGGCAAGCCGACCGTGTTCGACGCGAAGAACATCGACGACTTCAACTTCTAGGCCCCGGAGGGTCCTTGATGCAGCGCGTGTGCTTTCTGCTGAAGGTCCGCAAGGACCGGATCGCCGAGTACCGCGAGCGGCACGCCGCCGTGTGGCCGGAGATGCTCGAAGCTCTCTCGGCCACCGGCTGGCACAACTACTCGCTCTTCCTGCGCGAGGACGGCCTGCTCGTCGGCTATCTGGAGACCGAGGACTTCGAGGCTGCCGTGGCCGGCATGGAGGCCAGCGAGGTCAACGCCCGCTGGCAGGCGGAGATGGCGCCGTTCTTCGAGTCGCTGGACGGCGCCCGCCCCGACGAGGCCATGAAACCGCTCACCGAGGTGTTCCACCTCGCCTGACACAACCCGCCCCACGGAAGTGCTCGATCTCGCCCGACAAAGGAGTCCCCCGAGATGAGAAGACGTACGCTGCTGGCCGGCACCATCCTCAGTGCCGTGGCCGGCCCGGTCATCGGCGCCGGTGCCGCACGGGCCGCCGACCCCGGCCCTTCCGTCACCCGCATCGGAAGCAGCCGTCTCGACGCGCAGGCCATCTTCTTCGTGTCGTACGACGGCCTGGTCAACAACAACTCGTTCCAGAAGAACGGCCTGTTCACGTACAAGGGGTACCAGTACGCCGCCTGGTACACCGCTGACCGCAACGCCGTCGTCGGCCGCCGCGCCCTCGGCGCGAGCACCTGGTCCACCGTCAAGGTCGGCCACACCCTGCGCTACAACGACTCCCACAACGTGATCTCCATGGGCGTCTCGAAGACCGACGGCCGGCTGCACCTCAACATGGACTCGCACAGCGACGGCTTCACCTACGTCAAGTCGGTGGCCGGGCTCCTCGACAACCCCGCCGGGCTCAGCTGGACCACGAGCCGCTTCGGCGCACCGCAGTCCACCCTCGACGGGCTGGCACTCACCTCGCAGTTCACATACCCGCAGTTCATCTCCACTCCCGAGGGCCGACTGCAGCTCAGCTACCGCGTGGGGATCTCCGGCAACGGACGCAACGCGCTCGCCGAGTACGACGGCACCAGGTGGACCAACCTCGGCGAGTGGACGAGCTCCACCGGCACCTACACCAGTGAGCACGGCTCCAGCACGGCCCGCAACATGTACCTGCACGGCATCGACTACGACCGCAACGGGCGCCTGCACTCCATGTTCACCTGGCGGGAGCAGAACGGCGCCGTGATGTGCAACGGCGGCGGCATCACCAACCACGACACCGGCTACGTCTACTCGGACGACCGCGGACGCACCTGGCGCAACAACGCGGGCACCGTGGTCGGCACCACCGGAAGCGCCGACAGGGTTTCCGTCAACGACGCGGGCCTCGTCGTGGACCCGCTCAACCCCGACCACTCGCTGATGAACCAGGAAAGCCAGTTCACCGACTCGGCCGGCCGCCCGCACGCCATCATCAGCTACGTACCCGGCCGCTTCGGCCAGTGCACGACGAACTACGTCGCCGACCGCACCGCCAACGGACGTGCCTTCCTCGTCCGCAAGAGCTCCTCCGGCCCCTGGCAGAAAACCGAGATACCGGTCCCGCTGAACTCCAGTCAGCGCACCAAGCTGGTCATGGACAAGTACAACAACGCGTACGCGATCTTCCCCTTCGGCCGGATCGCCGGAGCCTCCGCGGCCTCCGGACACACCGACTGGAGGATCCTGTTCGACGGCGCCGGGCTCAATGCCTTCGGCGAGGTAGTGATCGACGAGATGCGCATCGCGCAGGACGGGGTCCTGTCGGTCATGTACCAGGAGAAGTCCAGCGGTACGACACCCTCGGCACTCCATGTCGTCGACTTCCGGCTGCCCGCGTGAGTGCTGCTCGTGGCGGTGGGCGCGCCGGTAATGTGAGGGTCTGCCTGCCGCCCCCCGTCACCTTGGAGGTCCCTGCCTGATGGCTCATTCGGTGGGTATAAAGGACGTCGCCCGCGTCGCCGGAGTCTCGGTGGGCACCGTGTCGAACGTGATCAACCGGCCGGACACGGTCGCCTCCGAGACCCGTGCCCGCGTGCTGTCCGCCATAGACCGGCTCGGCTATGTCCGCAGCGAGTCGGCGCGGCAGCTGCGGGCCGGACGCAGCCGGATCATGGGCCTGCTCGTCCTGGACATGGGCAACCCGTTCTTCGTGGACGTGGCACGCGGTGCCGAGCGCGCCGCTCGTGACGCCGGGCTCGGCGTGATGGTCTGCAACAGCGCGCAGAGCCCGGGCGAGGAGGCCGAGTACCTGTCGCTGTTCGCCGAACAGCGCGTACGGGGCGTGCTGTTGACGCCCGCCGACGCGACCGGGCGGAACATCGAGGCGTTCCGCCGTCACGGCATCCCGTTCGTGCTCGTCGACCGGGTCGCCGAGGGCGCCACCGAGTGCTCGGTCTCGGTCGACGACGTGGCGGGCGGCGCGCTGGCCGTACGGCATCTGATCGACGCCGGGCACCGCTCCATCGCGTATGTGAGCGGGCCGCCCGGACTGAACCAGGTCAGGGACCGGCGCACGGGCGCGCTGAACGCGCTGGCCGAGGCGGGGCTCGGCGCCGACCGCCTTCGTGAACTGCCCACCGAGCGGCTCGACGTGGCCGCGGGCCGCGACGCCGGCGCCCGGCTCCTCGGTCTCGCCGAGCGCCCGACCGCCGTCTTCTGCGCCAACGACCTGCTCGCGCTCGGCGTCCTGCAGGCCATGTTCGCGGCCGGCGTGTCCGTCCCCGACGACCTCGCGATCGTCGGCTACGACGACATCGAGTTCGCGGCCGCCGCCGCCGTCCCCCTCACCTCCGTACGGCAGCCCGCCGTGACCATGGGAGCGCTCGCCGCGGAACTCCTCCTGGAGGAGACCGAGTCCGAGACGGCACCGGTCCCGCACGAGCACCGAAGGGTCGTCCTCCAGCCGGAACTCGTCGTACGCCGCTCCAGCCTGCCCCCGCGCTGAGGACCATGTGCTGAACTGGCCCCGGAAGCGTCCGTACGTCCTCGGGAGCCGCAGTGAGCGTCAGTTACCGTCAGCCCGGCGTCGTCCTCACCGACCGCCGCTTCACGGTGCCCCTCGACCACGACGACCCGGACGGGGAGACGATCGAGCTGTACGCCCGTGAAGTCGTCGCCACCGACAAAGCTGAGCGTGACCTGCCCTGGATGGTCTACCTGCAAGGCGGCCCCGGCTTCGGTGCCAACCGCTTCATCGGCAAGCAGGCCTGGCTGGGCCGCGCCCTCAAGGAGTACCGGGTCCTGCTGCTCGACCAGCGCGGCACCGGCAACTCCACACCCGCCAACCGCCAGACGCTCCCGCTGCGCGGCGGCCCGCGTGAACAGGCCGGCTATCTCGCACACTTCCGCGCCGACTCCATCGTCCGCGACTGCGAGGCCATCCGGCCCACGGTCACCGGGGGCGAGCCGTGGACGGTTCTCGGCCAGAGCTTCGGCGGCTTCTGCACGGTGACCTATCTGTCGTACGCGCCCGAAGGCCTGCGCGCCGCCCTGATCACCGGCGGCCTGCCCTCCCTGGACGCGGGAGCGGACGACATCTACCGGGCCGCGTACCCGCGCATCGAGCGCAAGGTCGCCGCGCACTACGCCCGCTACCCGCAGGATGTCGAGCGGGCCCGGCGCATCGCCGAGCACCTGCTGGCCCATGAGGTCGTCCTGCCGAACGGCTACTGGCTCACCGTCGAGGCCTTCCAGTCCCTCGGCATCGTCCTCGGCAAGAGCGACGGCAGCCACCGCCTCCACTACCTCCTGGAGGACGCCTTCGTCCGCACCCCGCAGGGCCCGGCCCTCTCCGACGCCTTCCAGGAGGAGGCACAGGGGCTGCTGTCGTTCGCGGGCCACCCGCTGTACGCGCTGGTCCACGAGGCCTGCTACGGGCAGGACGCCGGGCCCACCGACTGGGCCGCGGAGCGGGTGCGTGCCGAGTTCCCGCAGTTCGACGCGGCCAAGACGCTCGCGGGCGACGGACCGCTGTTGTTCACGGGCGAGTCCGTGCACCCGTGGACCTTCGACTGCGACCCGGCGCTGCGCCCGCTGCGCGAGACCGCGAAGGACCTGGCCGAGCACAGGGGCTGGTTGCCGCTGTACGACCCCGCCCGCCTCGCCGCCAACGAGGCCCCCGTCGCCGCGGCCGTGTACCACGACGACATGTACGTCGACACCGAGCACTCGCTGGAGACGGCGCGGAGCATCCGGGGGCTGCGTGCGTGGGTGACGAACGAGTTCGAGCACGACGGGGTACGGGCGGGCGGCCCGCGCGTACTGGACCGGCTGATCGCCATGTCGCGGGACGAGCTCTGAACGGCTGTCGCGGGCCCGGTTATTGCTCGGCGCGTACGACCGGGCCCCACTAATCTGCCAACCATGACGGAGCCGAGCATGACGGAATCGACTGTCGACCAGCTCAAGCCCATGCCCGACGACTGGCAGCGCGCCCTTGCGGTGGTGGCCCACCCGGACGACCTCGAGTACGGCTGCTCGGCGGCGATCGCCGCGTGGACGGACGCGGGCCGGGAGGTCGCGTATGTGCTGGCGACCCGTGGTGAGGCGGGCATCGACACGCTGGACCCCGCCGAGTGCGGGCGGCTGCGGGAGCGGGAGCAGCGGGCCAGTGCGGCCGTCGTCGGGGTGAGCGAGGTGGAGTTCCTGGACCACCGGGACGGGGTCGTCGAGTACGGGATCGCGCTTCGGCGGGACATCGCGGCAGCGATCCGCAAGTACCGGCCCGAACTGGTCATCACCCTCAACCACCGCGACACCTGGGGCGGGGTCGGCTGGAACACCCCGGACCATGTCGCCGTGGGACGGGCCACGCTCGACGCCGCCGCCGACGCGGGGAACCGGTGGATCTTCCCCGAACTGGCCGACCAGGGACTCGAACCCTGGAACGGGGTCCGCTGGGTCGCCGTCGCCGGTTCGGCGCGCCCCACGCACGCGGTGGACGCGACGCCAGGGCTTGAGCGGGCTGTACGGTCTCTGCTCGAACACCGCACGTACATCGAGGTGTTGACGGAGGAGGACCCTGAGACGTACGTACGTGGCTTCCTGATCGGCTTCGCGGAGTCGATGGGCGAGCGCTTCGGCGGGAAGCCGGCCGTGGCCTTCGAGCTCTTCGGCCGGTAGCTGCTCGGCCGGAGGTCTCAGGCGGCCACGGTCAGGGTGCCGAGGGCACGGAGCGGGTTGACGACGCTGCCGTCCGGGAGGAGTTCGCCGGTGTCGTCGAAGACGATGGTTCCGTTGCACAGCCGGTACCAGCCCTGCTCGGGATGCGCGGACACGATCGCGGCGGCGTGGTGGTCGGGGCTCTCGGCGGTCGGGCACGGGGGCTGGTGGGTGCACATGACGCTCTCCTCGGTTTGTGTGGCTCGTACCTATGGGCTCGTATCTCTGTAGTAGCGGAGCTTGTTTTCTTCTGTATGTGGAGACCCCCACAGCGCCGGAAATTCATCGGTGAGGATTCGTTCGGTGGAGGGGAGTTGGATGGTCGAGATGGCGAGTTGGCCGGGCCGGACCGGGCCCGACGTAGGCTGACCGGCATGCACGACGAGCCCGTCAACCTCCCGGCCCTTCACGATCTGCGCGCGGACTGCACCCGCTGCTTCGGCCTTTGCTGTGTCGCGCTGCCCTTCTCGGCCTCGGCGGACTTCGCGGTCGACAAGGAGGCGGGAAAGCCCTGCTCCCACCTCGGCACCGACTCCCGTTGCGGCATCCACACCGAGCTGCGGCAGCGCGGTTTCACCGGCTGCACGGTCTACGACTGCTTCGGCGCCGGCCAGCAGGTCTCCCGGATCACCTTCGGAGGGGAGGACTGGCGGACGGGGACGCGGGAGCACGCCCGGCGGATGTTCGACATCTTTCCGGTCGTACGGCAACTCCATGAACTGCTCTGGTACCTGGCGGAGGCGCTGGCCCTGCCCGCCGCCCGCCCGGTCCATGCCGACCTCCGTGGACTGCTCCGCGAGACCGAGCGGCTCACCCGCCAAACCCCTGAGGAACTGGGCGAGTTGGACGTGGGTGCGCACCGGCAGAAGGTCGACGTGCTCCTGCTGCGGACGAGCGAGCTGGTGCGGTCGGGCACTCGTGGCCGCAAGAAGGACCGCCGGGGCGCCGACCTGATGGGCGCCCGCCTCAAGGGAGCCGACCTCAGGGGCGCCAACCTGCGCGGCGCCTACCTGATTGCCGCCGACCTCACCGGCGCCGATCTGCGGGGCGCGGACCTCATCGGCGCGGATCTCCGCGACGCCGACCTCACGGACGCGGACCTGACCGACGCCTTCTTCCTGACCCAGCCACAGCTCAACTCGGCCCGGGGCAACGGGAGTACGAAGTTGCCGAGGGCGGTCACCCGCCCCGTGCACTGGACCGCGCAGCTCTGAGGGCGAACGGCCGTCTGCTGAGGGCGACGGGCCTCCTTCCTGTGAAAAGGGCCTGACGTGGTTGGCGTCAGCCTCGATCTTCGGTAGGTTAGGCAAGGCTTTGGGATGGGTGACCGTCACACCTGGACCGCCGTGCCGGCAACGGCACAGCGGGCCCGCTCCGTGCTCGCCACGGCATGGTCCTGCGCGGTGACCGCCGAGGGCGGCCGCGAGGAGTTCATCGGCGTCCACACCGTCGCCGAGGACGGCCGCGTGCTGCTGCATCTGCCGGACGACAGCATGCTCACCACGGCCGCGATCTGCGCGCCACGCGGAGAGCCGTCCGCCGTCATCGAGTTCGCCGACGTGGCGCCCGTCCCCGTACGCAACCGCATCCGCGCCCGGCTCTGGATGGCCGGCTGGTTCGCGCCCGAGGAGGGACACCTGACGTTCAGCCCGACCCGCATCGTGCTGCGCGACTCCGGCGGAGCGGTCGTGGTCGACCGCGACGAGTACGCCCGCGCCGAACCCGACCCGCTGGCCACCGCCGAGGCCCGGCTGCTGACCCACCTCGCCGACGCCCACCCGGACGCCGTCGAGCGGCTCACCCGCCTCGTCGATCCCGACAGCCTGCACGGCGCGGTACGCGTCCAGCCGCTCGCCGTCGACCGGCACGCGCTGACCCTGCGCATCGAGCGCTCCCGCGGCCACGGCGACGTACGACTGCCCTTCCACCGGCCCGCCGACGACCTCGGCCAGCTGACGGAACGCATGCACATCCTCCTCGCTCAGGCCAGCGCCGGAACCTGCCCGCGCTCCCTACAGCGGCAGCGCACAGACGGCGACGGGTGACGCGAACGGCTCGCCCGCGGGCCGGAGTTCGCCGGACTTCCCGTCGACGTGGAAGACGCTGACCGTGCTCGACTTCTGGTTCGCGGCGAACAGCAGGTTCCCGTCCGGCGAGAAGGCGATGTGACGCGGGAAGTCGCCGCGCACCGGCACGGTGTCCAGCAGGCGCAGCCGGGCCCCGTCCGCCTCGACGGCGTACCGGGACAGGCTGTTGTGGCCACGGTTGGCGAGATACGCGTACGAGCCCTTCGGCGTCACGAGCAGCTGCGCCGGGTAACTCGTGCCCTCGCCCGTGCCCGTGGACTGCGGATCACCCGGCGTCAGCCGTCCCGTCGCCGGGTCGTAGGCACACACGGTGACCGTGTTGTCGAGCTCGTTCGCCAGATAGGCGTAGCGGCCCCCGGGGTGGAAGGTGAGATGGCGCGGACCCGCACCCGGGTGCGTGTGGGCCTGGGAGACCGGGCGGAGCGTGCCCGCGGATTCGTCCAGGCGGTATGTGTAGACCGTGTCCGTGCCCAGATCGACCGCGAGCACATGGCCGCCGTCCGGGCTGGTGATGAACTGGTGCGCGTGCGGCCCCTCCTGGCCGGGACCCGGCGGCGGGCTGGAGTGCGTCACCAGATCCGTCCGCCCGCCGAGCGCGCCCGAGGCCTCGATGGGGTGCACCGCCACGCTGCCGGACCCGTAGTTGGCGCTCAGCAGCCAGCGCCCGCCGGGGTGCACGGACAGATGAGCGGGAGCGGCACCCCCCGTAGGGCGCGTGCCAAGTACCTTGTGCCGCCCGCTCGTTGACAGCCGGACCGCCGTCACACCGCCGGCCTCACGCTCGTTGACGGCGTAGAGCGTACGGCCGTCCGGGTGCACCGCGAGATAGGACGGGTCGCCGATGCCGGTGAGGGTTCCCCTGCCGGTGATACGGCCCGTCGTGATGTCGTACGTCGCGAGTCCGATGCCGGTGCCGCCGCCCTCGGCCGAGGTGTACGTGCCGAGGAACAGGGGGCGGGGGCCGGTGGGGCGGGGCTTCGCGGAGGGCGAGGGGGACGCGGCGCGCGCCGGGGTGGAGGTGGTGCCGGCCCCGGGGCGGTCCTGCGTGTCCTGGGTGCCGCAGCCGGCCGGGGCGGTCACCGCGGCTGCCGCGAGCGCCCCGACGAAACGGCGCCTGCCCAGCGCGCCTCGCGCCGGTTCCGCACCCTTGCTCATGCCCGCACCTCTGGTCTCGATCGCCACGGCCGTGACAGCCACCTTGGCCGCTCGCGGCGGCGCGGGGCAAATGTGGCTCCGAGCGGCGGGTCAGGCAGCTCGGTCCGAGGCGGTACGAGGCTTCCGGCGGAGCCCCTGCATACGGCGGCGCAGGCGGGTCAGGCTGGGCATGCGTTCGCTCTGCTCGCGCGTGCAGCGGTCCAGTTCCTCCAGGAGCCGATCGGAGCGGCGCTCCATGTCGAGCTCGTCGAGGATCCGGGTGACCTCGGTGAGCACCGCGCCGTGCAGTTGCCACTGGCGCGCGTCCCGCTGGACCTCGTCGAGCATGAGCTGGGCCAGTTTGTCGCGGGTGGCGGTCGCCGAGGCGAGTTCGGTGGCGAGCCGGGCCTCCGCGGACTCCGCGCTGCGGCTGACATCGGTGGTCACCAGGACGGCGAAGCTGACCACGGCGTCACCGACCTCGGCCAGCAACTGCTCCACCGTCGCGCCGGTCTCGCGCTCGAACAGCGGCTCGGGCTCACGCAGCCTGGCCAGGTCGGTGAGGCTGCGGGCGAGTACCCGAAGGACCACCGTGCAGATCTCCAGCGTGTCGAGGCCGGTCCGCAGGACGACCCGGTGCAGCAGCCCTTCGCGTACCCGGGGATTGAGCTTCAGGCTGTCCTCGGCCTGCTTGAGGGCCGCGTCCACCTCGACGATGTCGTGGTCGAGGCGGCGGGCCTCGTACAGGCGTTCCGCCGCGTACGCCACGGGGGTGCGCCCGCCCGCCTCCTCGCCGACCAGCAGCATCAACTGCCGCATACGGCGCGCCAGATCCTCGATGGAGTCCCCGGCCGCGCCCACCCACACCGGGGGAGAGAAGAGCAGATTGCAGCCGAGTCCGACCACGGCGCCGATGACGGTCTCCAGCACCCGCGCCCAGGCAGTGTCGCCGACTCTGGTGACGCCGAGGACCAGCATCGCGCTGATCGCCACCTCGGGGACGAACTCGCTGACCCGCACCAGGTGGCCGACGGTCAGCGAGGCGAGGATCAGCAGGCCGAGGCTCCACCAGGTGAGTCCGACGATGGCACTGAAGGCGATGGCGAGGACAACGCCTGCCACCACGGAGTTCACCCGTCGTACGCCCGTGGTGAGCGTGGAGTAGAGGGTCACCTGGACGACGAGGAGTGCGGTCAGCGGAGCGGTGAGCGGTGCCACCTCCGGGCTGAACTGAAGCGCGACCACGTACGCGACCGTTGCGGCCGCGGCCGACCGCACCGTCTGGACGAAAACGGGCTCCTGGCGCCACTTCACGACCCGGGCCGCGGCGGCGGCCCATGCCTCACGTACATCCCGCATCTCTGGCAACTTCCCGTTTCCGTAGCCCCACCGAACGTGTCCGACGGCGCGGCCGACCCGGAATGACGGCGGGGACACTCGGGCCGAGCGGCCAGTCTGACACGGGGCCGTTCGGCGGGCCGGGCCAGCCCTTCTAGGCGTACAGCTTGTCCAGGAAGGCGGCGAGATTGCCGGTCGCCCGGGCGATCTGCTCCTCCACCGTGAGGCTCTCCTCGACACGGAGTACGGACTCCGGGACCTTCTTGCCGCGTACGTACAAGGAGCAGGCCAGATCGGCGCACATGTACAGGCCGACGGAGTTGCCCTCACGGCCCGCCGCGCCCGCTTTGCGCGCCGTCATCAGACGGACGCCGTCGCCCGGGTGGGTCGTCATGCACAGGGAGCACATGCTGCGGTGCAGGAAGCCACGCTGCGAGGACGGGAAGCGCAGGGTGACACCGACGAGCCGGTCCCCGCGTTCGGTGACGAGATAGCTGCGATCGGGCGCACCCGGATCTCGCCAGCCGAGGAAGTCGAGGTCGTTCCACGGGCGTTCGGCGAGGTCACGCGGTATCGCCAGGCGTTTGGCCTCTCCCTTGGAGCAGTTGATGAAGGAGTTGCGTATGTCCTGCTCGGTGAGTGGTCTCATCGTGCGGGTCCTCGTGGGGAGTCGGGGCTGCGGGCAAGCCGGTCGGACCGGTGGGGAAACCTAGGCTGCCTAGGTTTTGGCCTACGCTACATAGCCACATTGACGAGAGCCAATGAATTTCGGGGACCATACGCTGTACCGGAGCCGTACGTCGGATCATGAACGGGGAGGGGCAGTATGTCGAAGGAGCGGGCCCGGCAGGTTCTTGAGGCGGCCGGGTTGCCGGGAGAACGGCTTGCCCGGTGCCGGTCGTTGGACGGGGGGACGTACAACGCCGTCGAGGAGCTTCTGCTCGACGACGGCAGTCGTTACGTGCTGAAGGTTCCGCCCCCGCCCACCGACCCAGGTATGAGTCATGAGCGTGAACTGCTTGCCTCCGAGGCGGAGTTCTACCGTGCCGCCGCCACAGTCGACGTGACGGCACCACGCGTGGTGGGCGTCTGTCTCGACGGGGCAGCGTCCACCGGGCGTTATCTGCTGATGACGGCGTGCCCGGGCGAACCGTGGGGCGACTCCGTCACGGACGGCGAACAGGCCCTTCTTCGCGGGGAGTTGGGTCGCCAGGTGGCCCGACTCCACCGGGTGACCGGGCCCGGCTACGGATACCCGTCCGGTGCCCTCGGGCCCTTGGCCGACGACTGGCGTACGGCCTTCACCACGATGTACGACGCCGTTCTGGACGACGCCCGCCGCTATCGTGCGTGGCTGCCCCGGCCGGTGGACGAGATCGCCCGGACGGCCAAGGCCGCGTACGACGCGCTCGACGAGGTCTCGGAGCCGCGCCTCGTGCACTTCGACCTGTGGCGGGGGAACATTCTGGTCGAGCGTCCGGAGGGCGGCGCGGCACCCGTGATCGGCGGGCTGATCGACGGCGAGCGCATGTTCTGGGGAGATCCACTGGCGGACTTCGTCTCGCTGGCGCTGCTCGGCGACATCGAGCAGGACGAGGCTTTCCTGACGGGCTATCAAGAGGCGGGTGGCCACGCCGTGTTCACCCCGGCCGCCCGTCGACGCCTCGCCCTCTACCGAAGCTACCTCTACCTGATCATGCTCATCGAGACCGTTCCCCGAGGCTCGGACAACGAGCGCGGGTCCTGGGTCCGCGAGACCGTTGCCCCGGAACTGACCGCTGCCCTGGACGCACTCGATTCCTGAGTCTCCGGCCGGTGCCCGGAATGGAAAGGGGCCCCGACCGGACGGGGGAATCACGGTCGGGGCCCCACAACTCATTTAACGGCAAACTACCGGCGGGCGTTCCCAGGTACGTGCAGGTCAACCGTGATATGTGTCACGGGCGAGGCGCCGGGCTCGGCCGCTCCGTCTCAGCCCAGATGTTCTCGGCCTGGAGCAGCAGGGTGCCCAGGACGGCGGTGCGGGGCGCGCCCAGACCGGCGTGGTCCCGCAGGCTCGTCTGCAGCGCCTCGTGCAGTTCCCGCATCGTCGCCTCCGCCCGGCGGTCCGTACCGTAGTAGGCATCGGAACCGTCCCGGGGTCCGCCCGGCTCCAGCAACCTCCTGCCCTCGCAGTGGCAGGCCTCCCCGAGCAGGGCGAGCAGCCGGGCGTAACTGTGCAGGGCCGCTCCGTCCGGTGGGCCGGCGGTCCGTCCGCCGTTGACGGAGACCGCCAAGGCCCGGACCAGCGCCGCCGCATGCCCGGTGATCCTGCTCCACCGCTCGTCCTCGTCCGCCGCCGGAACATCCAGCGGCACGCGGTGGAACGCCTTCAGCCAGTCCCTTGTGAGCCGCAGGCTCTCCTGGCTCCAGCCCCTGGCCGCCCGCAGATCGTCGAGCCTGCGCGACAGACGGGCGGAGGCGCGCGACCAGTGCGCGGTGGTCGACGCGTCCCAGTCGCCCTGCCGCAGGTCCTCGGCGATATCGGTCAGTACGTCGCCCGTCTCCTGCGCGAGAGCTGCCAGGTTCTCGCGTACGTCGCGCAGGTGGACCGGTGGCAGGACCAGGGCGTTGACGGCGACCCCGATGACCGCCCCGAGCGCGGCCTGAGCGAGCCGATGGCTGATCGCGGAGGTCGTCACGGTGTCCGAGGCGAGGGTGAACAGGGCGGTGGTCGTGGCGTAGATGCCCTGGTCGCCGAAGCGAGGCCAGTTGGCGAGCAGCATCAGCACCGGGACGGACAGCGCGAGCGCGGCCAGGCTGTTGCCGGTGAGGACCTGTGCAGCCGAAGCCAGCAGCGTGCCGACGCAGATCGCCGCGAACTGCTGGGCCGCCTGCCGCAGCGAGCTGTAGACCGTGGCCTGCACCAGGACCACCGCCACCCACGGCGCCATCAGCGCCATCGGGTCGCCGAGCCATTCGTCCGCCACGGTCCACGCGAGCAGCGCCGCCGCGGCGGCCTTGAGCGACTGCACGACGAGATCGCGTTCCCTGCCCGGCCCGCGCGCCGCCCGCCGCGCGGCCGCGGCCACGGTCCGCATCTCGTTCCGCACCCGGTCCTTG
Source organism: Streptomyces vastus (assembly GCF_039532825.1). NCBI lineage: Bacteria > Bacillati > Actinomycetota > Actinomycetes > Kitasatosporales > Streptomycetaceae > Streptomyces > Streptomyces vastus. The sequence continues at coordinate 304,079 of NZ_BAAASJ010000125.1, read as the reverse complement.
GCCTCAGTCCCACGGATCATCCGGGCCGGGTAACCGGAGAAACGGGACGCGCACACATCCCGGCTCCCTCGGCTACCAGGTCACGCCACTCGGCACTTCCCGATGCCGCGCCCACGCCAGCAGCTCGTCCGCCGACCAGGTCGTGACCACGCGCTCGGCGGGCACCCCGCACTCCTCGGCCCGCGCGCACCCGTACCCCTGCCAGTCCAGCTGGCCGGGTGCGTGCGCGTCGGTGTCCACGGAGAACAGCACACCCGCGTCGACAGCCCGTCTCAGCAGCCGGCGCGGAGGGTCGAGCCGTTCGGGACGGCAATTGATCTCGAGAGCCGTTCCCGACTCGGCGCAGGCCGCGAAGACCGCGTCCGCGTCGAACTCCGACTCCGGCCGCCCGCGCCCGCCGACGAGCCGGCCGGTGCAGTGCCCGAGCACGTCGGAGCGCGGATCGCGTACGGCTGCGACCATACGGCGGGTCATCGCCGCCGCGTTCATCCGCAGCTTCGAGTGTACCGAGACCACCACGACGTCCAGCCGGTCCAGCAACTCCGGTTCCTGGTCCAGAGAACCGTCCTCGAGGATGTCGCACTCGATGCCGGTCAGCAGCCGGAACGGAGCCCAGCGCGCGTTGAGTTCCGCCACAACGCCGAGCTGCTCCCGCAGCCGCTGCGGGGACAGCCCGCGCGCGATCGTGAGGGTCGGCGAGTGGTCGGTGAGCACCGCCCACTCGTGCCCGAGCCCGGCCGCCGCCCGCCCCATCTCCTCGATCGGACTCCCTCCGTCCGACCAGTCCGAATGCATATGGCAGTCGCCTCGCAGCAACGCCCGCAACCGCTCGCCGCCCTGTGCCCGCGGATCCGGAGCCTCCTGCTCCAGCCGTTCCAGATACCCCGGCACCTGACCCGCCAGCGCCTCCCGCACCACCTGCGCGGTCTTTGGCCCGACGCCCTTCAGTGACTCCAGCGATCCGGTGGCCGCCCTCCGGACCACTTCTTCGGCGGGCAGCGCCGCGACCGCGTTCGCCGCCGTGCGGAACGCCCGTACGCGATAGGTGGGGGCCTGGGACCGTTCCAGCAGGAACGCGATGCGGTCCAGGGCCTCGGCAGGGTCCATGTCACCAGCGTCGCGCCACCCGGACGGCTCCGCACAGCGGCCACCGGAGCCTTGCTGTGCCACGATGAAGTGCGACCCTCTTTCGGCCGCCTGGCCATATCGGCGTAGCCGAGTGCCACGACTGACATCGCCGCCACGGCAGGCTTACCGGCGGCACGCGTGTGGAACCGGTGGGATCATGACTGAAATCTCAAGCCCCTACATTTCGCACCCGCGGATCATGGTGCTGGGCGTCCAGCCCGGGAACCCACCCTTCCGCATCGTGGAGATCGACGGCGCCGTCATCGGTGAGGCCAAGTCCTTCACCGACGTCCTGGTCGCCGCCGCGGCGTACGGCATCCCGGTGCACGACGCCGACGACCCGGAGGTTGTCCGCTGGGTGGGTGGCGACAAGCACACGTGGACGCGCCGCTGAGGGCTCGGTCGTAGGTGCGGTTGGACGCTGCGGTGGGAACCGCCGGGAGCCCACGGGGAGTCTGTCTCTGCGAACACTGATCATCGGTTCGAGGAGACAGCGAACGTGGAGTTCTTAGCAGTACGCCCCAGCCGTCGCGCGGCGCTCGCCCTCGGGGCCGGTACGGCCCTCGCCGCCGCCGTGTCCGCGAGCGGGCGGGCCCACGCGGCCACGCCGGGCGCGGCGGGCGACGACATCTCGCAGGCGCTGAACCAGCTCGAGCGGGAGCATTCCGCCCGGCTCGGGGTGTTCGGGTGCAACACCATGACCGGCCGGAGCGTGCTGTACCGCGCGGACGAGTCCTTTCCGATGTGCTCGGCGTTCAAGACGCTCGCTGCCGCCGCCGTCCTCAGGGACCTCGATCGGCACGGCGAGTTCCTCGCCCTGCGCATCAGGTACACCGAGCAGGACGTCGAGGACGCGGGCGGCGCCCCGGTCACCGGAACGGAGGAGAATCTCGCGAACGGCATGACCGTCGCCGAGCTCTGTGAGGCCGCCATCGCCTACAGCGACAACACCGCCGCGAACCTCCTGCTCCGCGAACTCGGCGGCCCCACGGTCATCACGCGCTTCTGCCGCTCGATCGAGGACAGGGCGACCCGGCTCGACCGCTGGGAGCCCGAGCTCAACTCGGCCGAACCTTGGCGCGTGACGGACACCTCGAGCCCGGCCGCCATCGGCCGCACATACGCGAAGCTCGCCCTCGGAGACGCCCTCACTCCCCGGGACCGGCGGCAGCTGACCGCGTGGCTGCTCGCCAACACCACCAGCACCAACCGATTCCGCGCAGGACTGCCCGAGGACTGGGCGCTCGGCGACAAGACGGGCACCGGCAAGTACGGCACCACCAACGACGTGGGCATCGCCTGGACACCGGACGGGACACCGGTTGTGCTCGCCGTCCTGTCCACGAAGCCCGACGCCGAACCCGGCACTCCGATGGACGAGCCACTCGTCGCCGAGACCGCCGCCCTCCTCGCGAAGGCGCTGGTCTAGCCGTCGCGAGGCGAGCGAACCCGACACGGTTCAGGCCGGGCCCTTGGGCTTGCGCGGGTGCACGGCCCGGCCCATTCGCCTGCCGAGGAGCAGGTAACCGACCATCGCCCCGGTGATGTTGAGCAGTACGTCGTCGACGTCGAAGGCGCGCCCGGTGACCAGCGCCCCCTGCACCAGCTCGACGAGCAGCATCACCGCCGCGGTCAGCGCGATCACCCGCAGGATTCCGCGGGCCCGGGGGAGTACCACGGGCAGCAGGATCCCGAAGGGGACGCCGAGGAGGAGGTTGCCGCCGATCTGCTTGGCGGCGTCGCGGAGTTCGGGCTGGTCCAGGTAGGCCCGCAGGGAGCGGCCGGGGTGCAGGTTGCTGTGCGTCAGCGCCTCGGAGGCGGGCGAGGGCTGGAGTGTGATCCGGGCCAGTGCGGCGGCGAACGCCACCATGGCGGTGACGGCGACCACCAGCACCAGCAGGCGTACGAGCAGTGGCAGGGGGCGTCGGCCGCTCGATGCGGGCGTCGGCTTGGTGCCCGACTTCGCCGTACGGGAGCGGAACTTCGCGACGCTTGGGCGAGCTTTGGCGGTGCTTGAGCGGGACTTCGGGGCGCTTGAGCCTGATTTGGGGGTGCTCGAACGTGACTTCGGGGCACTGGCCATGCAACCCTCCAGCGTTCAAGTGACGCTTCAATAAAGACAGTTACCCCCGAATCGTTCGACGATGCCGACCGGCCGGTCCGAACCAGCCCCGCGCGCCTGCCTCCGCGCTGCCAAGGCACCGTTTTGGCGCTGTTTCCCTCCGAGATGCCGGGGCACTGCGGGCACAAACGCGTCGCGCGCCGCCGCCGGACGCCGACCCCGGTGTGCACGCTGCTGTCCGGTGTGATGGTCGAGCTCGGCGTGTTCGGGGTCTGGCGGGTGTACGGAGACGTTTTCGCGGGCCCGGGAGGCATCCCGGCGGCGGACCTGCAACGCGTCCTGCTGGTGCTGGGCGTGCTGACGGGCGTGCTCGGTGCGGTGATGCGCTGGTACCAGCGGCACTTCTAACGCCTGCTCGCCTACTCGACGGTCGCCCACATAGGGCTGTTCCTCACCGGCGTCGGAATCCTCACCCCGGCGTCCGACGGCGGAGTCGCGCTCTACATCCTCGGCCACGCCGGAGTGAAGGCCGCCCTCTTCGCCTGCGCGGGCATCGTCCTGGGCCGGTACGGCAGCGTCGACGAGTACGCGCTGCACGGGGCGCCAGGGAACTGCGCGGCGTCGCAGTGCTCTTGCTGTACGTGGCCGTGCCGACGGTGACCGCGAGCGCGGTGCTGCGGGGCGCCGCGCGCGTGTTCCTCGGGCTCGGTCCGCAACCCGAGGAACACGCCTCGTACGAGACGACCGGCGCCGGCGAGCCGCCCGAGACCCGGCGGCGGCTCAGGCGCGTACCGGACACCATGACGACCGTCCCCGCCGCCTTGCTCGCCGCCGGCGTGGCGCCGGGCTTCGCCACCGTCGTGGACCACGCGGTTTACGAAGCGGGCGCCGCGGCAGCGTTCGCCTCGCCCCACTGGGCCCCGGCCGGAGTGCTGCTCGGCCTGACCTCGACCCTGCTGGCCGTGGGCCTCGCCGGGCTCGCCGTCACCCGGCGGACCTGGCTGCCGGGCGAGGCGTGGGCCGGACCGCTGCGCCGCCTGCAGTCCGGCCACATCGGGGACTACGTGGCCTGGCTGCTCGCGGGCGCGGCGCTGCTGGGCGGCCTGGCCTGCCTGGCATCCATACCGGTTGAGGACGGCACGGGGCACCGTTCGGGGACGGGTTCGGGGGCGGCGGGCTCACGCCCCGTAGGTCACGTTCACCTCCTTGAAGCCCAGGGAGCTCAACAGCCCCTTGAGCATGCCGGTGGTGTTCTCCTCGGCGCGGGCGGTGAGCCGGCTGTCCTTCGCCGCGTCACCGATGTGCCGGGCGGCGAGCCGCTGCACGGCGCGTTCGTCATTCGGGTTGTCCGAGAAGATGTCGCCGAGCCGGTCGAGGAGACCGCGCTGCTTGGACACGGCGTACGAATGGTCGGGGTCGAGGGCGGGCTTGCCCAGCGCGGCGTGTGGGAGTTTGAGCGTGGCGGACGTGCGGTCCTCGTTGACCGTCACGTCGTTCTCGCCGACCTTTCCGAGGTCCACATAGGCGTCCACGGTGCCGGCGCCCACGTACAGGGTGCGGGTGCCGCGGAGCGCGTCGGGCAGGAAACGGGCGTCCTTCTCCAGATCCACCACCACCTGGAAGTTGCCGGAGGCGGCGTCGTAACGGCTGATGTCCTGGATCGACTTGAGGAGCGTGGGCCCCGACCGGTCGTGGGTGTCCTCGCGGAACACATCGCCCAGGCCGGGCAGCAGACTCAGCCGCAGCCCGGCGAAGAGCACCACCAGTACCAGGAGTACCGCGCTCAGTAGCTTTGCCCATCCGGGCATGCGCTTCAGGGACGTCGTCATGTCGAACGACCTCCTTCCCGCTTGTTGAATACCCATCAAGTCCATTGCCGGACCGCTTCCTTGGCTCAATGCGACCGAGACGGGCGCATTGACGGCGCACCGAGCGCTCCGCTGGAAGTGCGGTTCGAAGCCGCGGGTGCGTCGTGGCTGGTCGCGCCCGCGGCGGAGCCGCACAGGTCACAGCCCCGCGCCCCTTACGGGGCGTGGACCGCTCCCTTGGCCGAATGCGACCGAGACGGGGCATTCACGGCGCACTAGCGTGGACGGTCTCCCACCGGCGCGCCAGGAGACCCGGATGACCTCACACAGCACCTCCCGGCCCCTCGTCCCCATGCACCGCATGCCCCTACCGGAGGCCGGGCCGCCCCGTCGCAGCACGCTCGCCACCGGCACACCCGTCTGGCTCGTCAGCAGGCATGCCGACGTACGCCAGGTGCTCATGGACCCGCGTTTCAACCGCAGTTCCCTGTACGGCGACGATCCGCCACGCCTGCTCGTCGTGCCGAACCTGCTCGACAGCCCGAACGGGCTGCTCAACCAGGACGGTCCTGGCCATCAGCGGCTGCGCCGGACCGTGCAGCGGGCGTTCACCCCGCGGGCGATCGCGCGCTGGCGGCCCTGGGTGGCCGGTACGGTCACCACGCTGCTCGACCGGTTCGCCGAGCAGCCCCAACCCGCCGACATCGTCGAGGGGTTCACCCGGCCGCTGCCCGTGTCGGTGATCTGCCGCCTCATGGGCCTCGAGCACCTGGACAGCGAGCGCATACGCCACTGGGCGGACCACGCGCTGTCCGGCGGCGCGCACACCGCGGAGGAAGTCGAGCGCGCGCTACTGGAGTTCGGCGCGTTCTCCGCGCAGCTCATCGCCGAGCGGCGGGCCGCGCCGGGGGAGGACCTGGTCAGCGAGCTGGTGGCGGCCGGGGATGCGACCCCCGGTGTCGACGACCTGCAACTGACTTCCCTGGTCTGCGGGTTGGTCGTCGCCGGACACGAGACGACCATGACCGCCCTCGGCAACGCGGTCGTCTATCTCCTCACCGACGGCCGCGCCGACTGGCTGGGCCTCGCGAAAGACGAGGAGGCGGCGGCCACCGCGGCGGAACAGCTCCTGCGCACCGTTCCGCTCTCCGAGGGACGCGTCCTGCCCGGACTGATCCGGCGGGCCGTCGAGGACGCGGAGGTCGGCGGAGTGACGATCCCGGCCGGCAGCGTGGTCGCCCTCCAGACGAACGTCGCCAACCGCGACCCCCAGGTCTACCCGCCGGGCATGCCGGACCTCTCGGCCCCGCTCCCGACCCCCAGCGTGGCTTTCGGCGCGGGCCCTCACCACTGCCTCGGCGCATGGCTCGCCCGCCTCGAACTCGAACTCGCCCTGCACCACCTCGCCGCCCGCTTCCCCCGGCTGACCGCCGCCTTCACCACGGAAACGATCACCTGGCGAGAGGGCCAGATGACCCGCAGCCCGCTGCGACTGCCGGTGAGCTGGTGACCGGGGCCCTGGTGCGATCCCCGCAGCCGCCGCTCGGTGCGGCCCGCCCTACCCGCGTACTCTGAAAACAGGACCGCATAGCAAACAGGACCGCACAACACTGAGAAACACGGCGACAGGACCAAGCCAAGCGCGCTCGGCGTCACCCAGGTGATCAGGAGGGCCTGCAGTGTCCAAGGCGAAGTTCGAGCGGACCAAACCGCATGTGAACATTGGGACCATCGGTCATATCGACCACGGTAAGACGACCCTTACGGCAGCCGTGACGAAGGTGCTGCACGACAGGTTCCCCGACCTGAACCCGTACACGCCGTTCGAACAGATCGACAAGGCGCCCGAGGAACGTCAGCGCGGCATCACGATCTCTATCGCGCATGTCGAATACCAGACGGAGAACCGGCACTACGCGCACGTCGACTGCCCGGGTCACGCGGACTACATCAAGAACATGATCACGGGCGCGGCGCAGATGGACGGGGCGATCCTCGTCGTCGCCGCCACGGACGGCCCGATGCCGCAGACCAAGGAGCACGTCCTGCTCGCGCGTCAGGTCGGCGTGCCGTACATCGTCGTCGCCCTGAACAAGGCCGACATGGTGGACGACGAGGAGATCCTCGAACTCGTCGAACTGGAGGTGCGCGAGCTGCTCACCGAGTACGAGTTCCCGGGCGACGACGTCCCGGTCGTCCGCGTCTCCGCGCTCAAGGCCCTCGAGGGCGACGAGCGGTGGGGCCAGTCGGTCCTCGAACTCCTCAGGGCCGTCGACGAGTTCATCCCCGAGCCGGTACGCGACATCGACCAGCCGTTCCTGATGCCGATCGAGGACGTCTTCACCATCACGGGCCGCGGTACGGTCGTCACCGGCCGTATCGAGCGCGGCGTCCTCAAGGTCAACGAGACCGTCGACATCATCGGCATCAAGCCGGAGAAGACCACCACCACGGTCACCGGCATCGAGATGTTCCGCAAGCTCCTCGACGAGGGCCGGGCAGGGGAGAACTGCGGCCTGCTGCTGCGCGGTGTGAAGCGCGAGGACGTGGAGCGCGGCCAGGTCATCATCAAGCCGGGCTCGGTGACTCCGCACACCGAGTTCGAGGCGCGGTCGTACATCCTGTCCAAGGACGAGGGAGGAAGGCACACGCCGTTCTTCAACAACTACCGTCCGCAGTTCTACTTCCGCACGACGGATGTGACCGGTGTGGTGACCCTGCCGCAGGGCACCGAGATGGTCATGCCCGGCGACAACACCACCATGAACGTCGAGCTGATCCAGCCTGTCGCCATGGAGGAGGGGCTGAAGTTCGCCATCCGTGAGGGCGGTAGGACCGTCGGCGCCGGTCAGGTAACCAAGATCGTGAAGTAGCCCCCGGGTGGCCTCCGGGGCCCGCGCGCCTCCGGGGCGGGTCAGTGGCAGGTCATACGGAGCCGGAGGTGGCGTCGGGCTGCTCCAGTGCCTCTTCCAGGGTCGACAGCGCGGGCAGGTGCGCCGCGAGCCCGGTCACCTGGAGGATGCGCAGGGTCAGCGGATGGGTGCAGACCAGCCGCAGCCGCCCGCCGCGGTCCAGGACCCGGAGCCGGGCCCGGTGGAGTAAGCGCAGTCCCGAGCAGTCGAAGAACTCGATGTGCCGCAGATCGAGCACGACCTGCGCTCCTGGACGCCCCGTCGCCGCGTCCAGGAACGGGACGGTCTCCAGCGCCGCGATGATGTCGATCTCGCCGTGGAACTCCAGCACGGTGTACCCGCGGTCCCGGTGGACGTGCAGATGCGGGGTGAGGGTCTCGGTTCCGTTGCGCATGCGGACATCACCTCACCGTTCCCCGCCCTGGAGCACCCTGAGCACTCTCTGGAATTCGACCCTGATGGCGTGATTCCAGCATGTTCGATTGACATATGTCTTGGATTTGCGGGGTTCGATGGCCAACGGTTACCGGCCCACTTCCGTACGGCCGTGCCGCCTCGCCGGATCGGCCGCGCCGCTACGACAGCGCCTGCCACGCCTTCGACAGTGTCAGCCGGAACTGGTCGGTCTGGTGCGCGGTGAGATCGCGGACCATGCGCTCCTCGAGTTCTCTCACGGGTTCGGCGTGCCGGGCGAGCAGATCGCGGCCAGACTCGGTGAGAAGGATGAGGAGTTCCCGGCGGTTGCGGGGGTTGCGCTCGCGGCGTACCAGGCCGCGGTTCTCCAGGGCCCGGACCACATCGGCCACGGACTGTGCGGTGACGAACGAGTCGCGCGCGAGCTGCGCCGCGGACAGACCGTCGTGCCGCTCCAGGACGGTGAGCGAGGTGTACTGCAACGCGGTGATACCCGCAGGTCGCAGCAGCTCGTCCAGATGGGAGCGCACCACGAGTTCCACCTGCTTGATCATGTACAGGAGCGACGGAGGTGCCTTGGTGGATGCCTTGGTGCCGACCATGGGGTCAGCGTAAGGCATTGACAGGAAACCTGTCTGTAATGAGACTGCGAACCAACAGGAATCCTGTTGATTGAAATCTTGGCGAACAAGGCTGGGGAGTGGCCATGACCACCTTCGAGAACGAGCCCGGGCAGCTGTTCATCGGCGGCCACTGGCGGGAGGCGTCCGGCGGGGCGCGTACGGATGTGATCGACCCGTCGACGGGCCGGGTGGTCACGACGGTCGCGGAGGCCGAGGCCTCCGACGTCGACGCGGCCGTACGGGCCGCACGCGACGCCTTCGAGAACAGCGGCTGGGCCAAGCTGAGCGGCCGTGAGCGGGGTCGTGTGCTGCACCGGGTCGCCGAGCTGATCCGGGAGAACGCGGACGAGATCGCGAACCTGGAGAGCCTCGACGTCGGCAAGCCGATCTCGCTGTGCCATGCCGTCGATGTGACGAACGCGGCCAACGACTACGAGTACTACGGCTCCCTCGCCTGGACCCTGGACGGCGCGACCCGGGACACCCCGCTCAACGCCCACGCCTACACCCGGCGCGGTCCGCTCGGGGTGGTCGCCGCGATCACGCCCTTCAACTTCCCGCTGATCCTTGCCGGTTCGAAGATCGCCCCGGCGCTCGCGGCCGGCAACACGGTGGTGCACAAGCCCGCCGACGAGACCCCGCTCAGCGCCCTCTACATGGCCGGTCTGCTGAAGAAGGCCGGCGTGCCGGACGGCGTCTACAACGTCGTCACCGGCAGCGGCCCGGTCGCCGGTGAGGCGCTGCTGCGCAACCCCGGCATCGACAAGGTGGCCTTCACCGGTTCCACCGCGGTCGGCCGGCACGCGGCGAGCGTCGCCGGTGAGGCCCTCAAGCCGGTCACGATGGAGCTCGGCGGCAACGCGGCCCACATCGTCTTCGAGGACGCCGACGTCGAGAAGGCCATCGGCGCCGTCATCAAGGGCTTCGTCTTCAACACGGGGCAGTTCTGCATGGGCGGCCCGCGCCTGCTGGTGGCCCGCCCGCTGTACGACACCGTGGTCGGCATCCTCGCCGACGCCGTGCCCGGCGTGCCCATCGGCGACCCCCGGCAGCCCGAGACCGTCATCGGCCCGATGGCGGGGGAGAAGCACCTGAAGAAGGTCGAGGAGTACGTCGAACTGGCCCGCAAGGAGGGCGCCCGCATCGTCTGCGGCGGTGAGCGCCTCGACCTGAACGGCGGCTTCTACTACAAGCCCACGGTCATCGCCGACCTCGCCAACGACTCCCGTGTCGTCCAGGAGGAGATCTTCGGCCCGGTCCTCACCGTGCAGCCCTTCGACTCCGAGGACGAGGCCGTCGAGATGGCCAACTCCACGCCGTACGGGCTGGCTTCGGGCCTCCAGACCAGCAACCTCGCCCGCGCACACCGGGTCGCCGACCGTCTCGAGGCCGGCATCGTCTGGGTCAACGAGTGGGCGATGCTCGACCCCAACGTCCCCTTCGGCGGGGTCAAGGCCTCCGGCTTCGGCCGGGAGTACGGGCCCGAGGCGCTCGCCGCGTACACCAAGGTCAAGTCCGTCGTCATCTCGCTCGACTGAGCGCTCCCGCTTCTCGTCATCGTAAGGAGTTGAGTATGTCCACCACTCGTGCAGCCGTGGTCGAGTCCGGGGGAGCGCCGTTCACGCTGTCCACCGTCGAGCTCGACGAACCGCGCCCGAACGAGGCGCTCGTCCGGATGGTCGCCGCCGGTCTGTGCCACACCGACCTCGGTGTGGCCGGCGGCGGTCTGCCCTTCCCGCTGCCCGGAGTCCTCGGGCACGAGGGCGCGGGCGTCGTCGAGGCCGTCGGCTCGGACGTCACCGGCATCGAGCCCGGCGACCACGTACTGATGTCCTTCACGTCCTGCGGCGGCTGCAAGAACTGCCGTGACGGACACCCGGCCTACTGCGCCACCTGGCTGCCGCTGAACCTGCTCGGCGGGCGCCGGCCCGACGGCACCAGCACCATCAGCCGCGACGGCGAGCCGCTCGGCGGCCACTTCTTCGGCCAGTCCTCGTTCGCCGAGCGGGCGTTGGTGGACCAGCGCAGCCTCGTCAAGGTCGACCGGGACGTACCGCTGGAGACCATCGCACCGCTGGGCTGCGGCGTGCAGACCGGCGTGGGCGCCGTATGGAACGTCCTTGCGCCCCGGACCGGAGACACGCTGGTGATCCTTGGGGCCGGCGCGGTCGGTCTGTCCGCGGTGATGGCCGCCGCCATGACACCCGCGACCACGGTGATCGCCGTCGACTTGGTGGCCGAACGGCTGGAACTGGCCCGCGAGTTGGGCGCCACGCACACCGTGAACGCCGGTGACGGGGACATCCTGGAGGCGATCCAGGTGATCACGGACGGCGCCGGGGCGGACGGGGTCGTGGAGACCACCGGCAGCGTCGCCGTCCTGCGCAAGGGCGTGGACGCACTCGCCGCGCGCGGCACGGCGGTCATCGTCGGCGCCCCGCCGTTCGGCTCGGAGGTCGCCCTGGACGTCAACGGAATGCTCGGCGGCAAGCGTGTGGTGGGTCTGACGCTCGGCGACCACGAGACCCAGACCGCGATACCCGCCCTGGTCAAGCTGGTCCGCGAGGGCCGCCTGCCGCTGGAGCGGCTGATCAGCAAGTACGCCTTCGAGGACATCGGGCAGGCCGTACAGGACATGGGCGCCGGCAAGGCGATCAAGCCGGTGATGACCTTCGCCTGACGTCGGCATCCGGCTTCGCAGGGGGCGCCCCGCGATGGGGCGCCCCTTCCGCCGTACCGGCGCCGGCGGTGAACGGCGCGGGCCCTACTGGCTGAGGTTCAGGGTGACGAGCAGGCGCCACACCCGGTGTGCGATCTCCTCCGGGGTGGCCTCGATGAGTCCATGCAGCCAGTCGGCGAGGACTCCGGCGAACGTCGCGGCCACGGCGGATGCGATGAGCGGTGCCTCGGGCGCACCCACGAGTTCGCGCTCGGCCTGGCTGCGGGCACGCAGATCGTGATGCAGTACGCGGCCCAGCGGGCCCCCGCCGCCCGGGCTCAACAGGGCGCGGTAGAGCGGAGCATGCGGGGGCAGGCCCTCGAAGAACGCCAGCAGCGCGGGCGGCGCGGTCCTAGGGTCGGGCCGGCCGCGCCAGGCGTGCAGGGCGTCCACGGCGTCGCGTACGACATCGGCGCAGGCGTCGACCGCGAGTGCCTCCAGGTCGGCGTAGTGCAGATAGAACGTGGCCCGCCCGACTCCGGCCCCACGCACCAGGGCCGCGACGGTGACCTCCGACAGCGGGCGCCGCGCGCACTCGTCGAGGAGCGTGCGGCGCAGCTTGGCCCGGGTGCGTTCGGCCCGGGGGTCGGAGGCGGGGGTCACCGGGCGACGAGGACGGCGATCAGGGCGAGGGTGCCGGGCAGTGCCTGCGCGAACAGGATGCGGCGGTTCGCGGTCACAGCTCCATAGACACCCGCGACGATCACGCACACCAGGAAGAACACCTGCGCGCGGAACCCCGTCGGATCCCCGGCGACCAGCCCCCACACGAGGCCCGCCGCGAGAAACCCGTTGTAGAGGCCCTGGTTGGCGGCCATCGCCGCGGTGGCCCGCGCCATCTCCGGCTCGAAACCGTGCAGCCCACGCCCCGGCTTCCGCTCCCACAGAAACATCTCCAGAACCAGGATGTAGGCGTGCAGGGCAGCCACGAGCCCGACCAACACGTTTGCGAGCGCTTGCATGACGGGGGGCTCCTCTGAGGGGGTCGAACCAGGAAGTCCTGGACAGGCGTCCATCATACATGGACAGCTGACCAGGAAGTGCCCGGGGCGGCTCCTCGCGATGTGATCACCTCCGGGGTGTCCCCGTGAGCGTCCCGGCGACCGGGAGAGTTCCGCCGCGCACCGGCTCCCGGCGTGGACGTACCCACCGTTGCCGTACTCGCCGATGCCGCCCCCGGCGGCGCAGCGTCGTCAGCGTGACGAACGCGCCTGCCAGCACACAGCACGCCGCGAGCCGCAGCCCGAGGTCGTAGCCCTCCAGGAACGCGCTGCGCGGATCGGTGCCCGACCGGAGTTCGGAGCGCTCGCGTCGGGTGAGGACGACGCCGACCAGTACCACCCCGAACACCCCGGAGACTTCGCGCGCCGCGCTCACCAGACCGGTCGCCATCCCCGTCCGCGCATCCGGGACCTGGGCGAGGCAGCGGACCGTCAGCGGAGTGGTGAGCGCCGACCCCGCGCCGATCATCAGCAGGCCCGGCTGGAGATCCCAGTAGCCGGCGTGTGCGCCTGTCCCCGAGACGTACAGCAGACCGGCCGCCACCACGCCGAGCCCCGCCGCGATCGACACATGGGCGCCCAGTACGCGAGCCGCCCGCTCGGCCAGCGGAGTGCAGAGCAGCAGCGCACCGGCCAGCGGCAGGAAGGCCAGCCCTGCCTTGGTCGGGGAGAAGCCGAGCACCTGCTGGAGGTAGAGGGCGGTGAAGAAGAAGACGCCGTTCACGCCGATGCCCCACAGCACCTGGGCGAGCACCCCGCCCGTGAGGAACCGGTCGCGCAGCAGCCCGAGTTCGAGGAGCGGCCGGCCGGTCCGGGTCTCCGCGAGGAGGAACGCGCAGGCGGCGACGGCTGAAACACCCAGGCACAGCGGTACGGGCGCGGTGCCGAACCCGTGCTCTGTGCCCCGCACCAGCCCGTACGTCAGCAGATAGAGCGCGAGGACGGAGAACAGCACACCCGGCAGATCGAGCCCGCCGCGCCGGGGCTCGGCCCCGGGCCGCCCTTTCGCCTTGGCGGGCACGGCGGGCACCAGCAGCAGGGCGATGATCCCGAAGGGTATGTTCAGCGCGAACACCCAGCCCCAGCTCCACTTCTGGGTGACGAAGCCGCCGACCACGGGCCCCAGCGCCAGCGCCACGGCCAGTGCCGCCGTCCACAGGCCGACAGCCATCGACTGCCGTCGCGCGGGCAGATCGGCGGCGACTACGGCAAGCGACGCCGGGATCACCAGCGCGGCCCCGACCCCCTGCACCGTACGGGCCGCGATCAGCGTGCCACCGCTGTCCGCGGCGGCCGCGGCCGCCGACGCCGCCGTGAAGACCACGACCCCGACCGTCAGCACGGAGCGGCGCCCGAACAGATCGGTCAGCCGCCCGCCGGGCAGCAGCAGCGCGCCGAAACTGAGCACGTAACTGCTGGCCACCCACTCCAAGTCCGTGACGCTCAACCCGAGTTCGTGCTGCACCGTCGGCAGGGCCACGTTGATGACCGTGTTGTCGAGCGTCGTGATGAACCCGGTCAGCGTGAGAAGGGCAAACAACGCGAACAGCCGTGTACGTCCCAAGGGTCGCTCCTTCCGCCGGCCAGGGCAGCCGTCGCCCGGATTCTCGGCGGAGCGGCCTCGCACTGGCTCTGGCCCACGGCATGGAATCGGCAGCCCGCTTTGTCAGCGAACTGACAGAACGCGGCAGACGAACTGTCAGTACGTCCCCTAACTCCTCAGCCCGAGGAGGCGGAATCTGGTGCACCGCCTCAACGTGCACCGCCTCAACTCGCGCCGCCCCCTCACAGTTGGAGTCGCCATGCAGCCCGCCCGGCCAACTGTCGAAGCCACCCTCATGACGGACCACCTGCGGCACTGGGCCAGGCACCGGCCGCAGCAACGCGCCTTCACTCACGTCGACTTCCCCGACAGCGCCCCCAGGGGACGGCACCGCACCCTCGGCTGGCGCGCCCTCGACGCCCGCGCCAGAGCCGTCGCCGACCACCTCGCCACGATCGCGTCCCCCGGCGAGCGAGCCGCCCTCGTACTGCCGCAAGGGCTCGACTACGCGGCCGGGTTCCTCGGCTGCCTGTACGCCCGCGTCATCGCCGTACCGCTCTTCGGCCCCGGGCTGCCGGGCCATGAAGGCAGACTCGCGGGCGTCCTCGCCGACTGCGAACCCGCCTGCCTGCTCACCGACTCGGCCACGGCACCCTCCGTACGCGCCTTCGTACGGGACCGGGAACTGCCGGACGTGCCGGTCGTCCCCGTCGATCAACTGCCGGTCCCCAGCACGGAATACGAGGCTACGGACGAACCGGAAGCGCGGCCCCAGCCCGACGACATCGCCTACCTCCAGTACACCTCTGGCTCCACCCGCAGCCCCGCCGGCGTGATGATCAGCCACGCCAATGTCGTCGCCAACGCCCGCCAGGCCATCGACGCGTTCGTCGCCGACCCGCGGACCACCACGACGGTCGGCTGGCTGCCGCTCTTCCACGACATGGGCCTGGTCCTCAGCGTCGCCGCCCCCGTGGTCGGCGGCTTCCCGTCCGTCCTCATGGACCCCGCCGACTTCCTCCAGGACCCCTCCCGCTGGCTGCGCCTCCTCGGCTCGTACGAGGGGACCGTCAGCGCCGCCCCGAACTTCGCGTACGACTACTGCGTGGCGCGCACGGATCCGACGCTGGCCGACGAACTGGACCTGGACCGCGTACGGGTGCTCATCAACGGCAGTGAGCCGGTGCGCGCGGAGACGGTGGACCGCTTCCGCACCAGGTTCGCGCCCGCCGGACTCGACCCCGCGGCGCACTGCCCGGCGTACGGACTGGCGGAGGCCACGGTCTTCGTGACCGCGGACGCGTCGGACGCGGCGCCCTCGGCCATGGTCTGCGACGCCGACGCCCTCGCGGAGGGACGCGTCGAGGAGGCGCCGGATGCGGCGACGGCCGCCGTGCTCGTCTCCTGCGGGACGCCCGTCGGGCAGGAGGTGCGGATCGCCGGCGCGGACGGTGCGGTACTCCCGGAAGGGCGGGTCGGCGAGATCCAGGTGCGCGGGCCGAACGTCGGGCTCGGCTACTGGAAGCGTGCCGAACTCTCCGCCGAGACGTTCGGCTTCGGCGCGACGGGCGACTGGCTGCGCACCGGCGATCTCGGCGCCCTGTATGAGGGGCGGCTCCTCGTCACCGGGCGGCACAAGGACGTGATCATCGTGGACGGGCGCAACCACTATCCCCAGGACATCGAGCAGACCGTACAGACGGCCGTCTCCCTGGTCCGCCGCGACCGCCTCGTCGCATTCGGCGTCACCCGGCCGGAAGGCACGGGCGAGGAACTCGTCGTGATCGCGGAACACCGCCGCGACACCGAACCGACGGCCGAGGACGCCCGCGCGGCCGAACGCACCGCACGCGCCACCGTCTCCACCCGCCACGGCCTGCGCCTGGGCACCCTGCTTCTCGTCCCGCCCGGCTCCGTGCCCCGCACCAGCAGCGGAAAGGTCTCCCGGACGGCGGCCCGGAGCCGGTTCCTGGAAGGAGGGTTCGGCACCCGATGACCGCCTCCCGTACGGCGATCCGCGCCCTGGTGACGGAACGGCTCCACACGTGGTACGGCCTCGCCCCCTCCGACCTCCCCGACGACCTGCCCCTCGCCGAAACCGGCCTCACCTCCCGCGACGCGGTAGCCCTGACAGCCGCCCTGAGCGAACTGTCCGGCCGCCGCCTCCCGAACACGTTCCTGTGGGACGCCCCGACGATCGACGCGGTGGTGACGCGACTGACGGAGGACGCGGGTCCGGTGGCCGGCGCCGGCGAGGCGCAGTCCGCGCCCCCGCCGGCGCAGGGCGGCCCGCAGCCAGGCGACGTGCCGCTTGCGCTTGTCGGCGGCTGGGCGGCGGACGCACCGGCAGCGGACGGCCGCGCGCAGGGCGTACCGGCCAACGGCCACGGGCCCGGCACGGCGGCTCACACCCCGCGCATCGCCGACGGCGCCCTGGCTCCGGCGGTCAGGGCACCGCTCGCGGAAGCGGACGGCCGGATGGCGGGCGTAGCGGCCGACGGTCATGCGGCAGGCGCGACGCCTGTCGGCAGCCCAGTGCCGAGCGGGGAAGCCGGCGGCCGCGCACCAGATGCCCCAATCGCCTGCCCCACGCCCGGTGTTGGCGCCCACGCCCCCCGTGTCGCGGACGGCCGCGGAGCCCCGTCCCCCGTCGCCGTCGTCGGCCTCGGCTGCCGGCTCCCCGGCGGGGTCCGCTCGCCGGAGGCGTACTGGCGGCTTCTCGCCGAGGGGCGGGATGCCGTGGGCACGGTTCCGTACGGACGGTGGGAGCCCTTCGTGCGCCACCCGGCACGGTTGCCGGACGACGTGAGTCCGCACGGGGCCTTTCTCGGTGGCATCGACGAGATCGCCGGGTTCGACGCCGAGTTCTTCGGGATCGCCGGTCACGAGGCCGTCGCCATGGACCCCCAGCACCGCATGCTCCTCGAAGTCGCTCGCGAGGCCCTGGACCACGCGGCCCTGCCTGCGCCCGCGCTCGCCGGCACCCGCACCGGCGTCTTCGTCGGCATCAGCGGCAACGAATACGCCCATCTCACCACCGCCGACCCCGGCGCCGTGGACGCCTGGACCGCCACCGGCGCCTCCCTGAGTATCGCCGCGGGCCGCCTGTCGTACGCCCTCGACCTGCGCGGGCCCAGCATGTCCGTCGACACCGCATGCTCGTCATCGCTGGTCGCGGTGCATCACGCGGTACGGAGCCTGGTCAGCGGCGAGACCGACACCGCGCTCGCCGCCGGGGTGAACCTGCTGCTGAGCCCCGCCGTGACCCTCGGCCTCCAGCGCGCGGGCGCCCTCGCCCCGGACGGCCGGTGCAAGGCGTTCGACGCGGAGGCCGACGGGATCGTACGCGGCGAGGGCTGCGGCGTGGTCGTACTGAAACGCCTCGCCGACGCCGAACGCGACGGCGACCGGGTCCTTGCGGTCATCCACGCGACAGCCGTCAACTCCGACGGCCGCTCCAACGGGCTGACCGCCCCCAACGCCGAAGCCCAACGCGCCCTCCTCGCCGAAGCCCACCAAGCGCACCGCGACCCCATGACCGTCGACTACGTCGAGGCGCACGGCACCGGCACCGCCCTCGGCGACCCCATCGAGGCGAGCGCCCTCGGTGCCGTACTCGGGCGGGGCCGTCCCGCGGACCAGCCGCTGCTGATCGGCTCCGCCAAGACGAACCTCGGACACCTGGAGGCCGCGGCGGGCATCGCGGGCCTGATCAAGACCGTGCTGGCGCTGCACCACGGCGAGATCCCCGGCCAGCTCCACTTCACCCGCCAGGGCCCGCACGCCGACCTCGACGCACTCGGCCTGCGCGTGGTCACCGCCCCGGAACCCTGGCCCCGCTACTCGGGCACGGCGACGGCGGGCGTCTCGGCCTTCGGCTTCGGCGGCACGAACGCCCATGTCGTCCTCGCCGAACCCGAACACAGACCGGCCCGTCGGGCGAGCAGCGCGCCGGAGCGTCCCCGGCTCCTGTTGCTCGACGGGCCCACCAAAGAAAGGGTGCGGTCGTACGCGGCTGAGCTCGCGGCCTGGCTGAACACCCCCGGCAGCCGACGCGTACGCGACGCCGACCTCGCCCGCACCCTCGCCGGCCGCATGGGACGCGGCCGGCACCGCGCGGCCCTCGTCACCCGCGACCGCCCGGAGACCGTCACCGCACTCACCCGCCTCGCCACCGGCGCCCCCTCCCCGCACCTGATCACCGGGGAGGGGACAGCGGCCGGCCCCGGACCGGTCTGGGTCTTCTCCGGCTACGGCTCCCAGTGGCGCGGCATGGGCAGCAAACTCCTTGCCACGGAAGGGCAGTTCGCCGCAACCGTCGACCGCCTGGAGCCACTGCTGCGCGACCATGCGGGTGTCTCCCTGCGCGCCGGGCTCCGCCCCGACGCCGACCTGTCGACCCCCGCCACCGTCATGCCCGTGCTCTACGGTATCCAGGTCGCCCTCGCCGAACTGTGGCGCTCGTACGGCCTCGAACCCGCCGCCGTCATCGGCCATTCCCTGGGCGAGATCGCCGCGGCCGTCGTCTCCGGAGCCCTCGACGAGGCCACCGGTGCCCGCATCATCGCCGTACGCTCCCGGCTGCTGGACCGGCTCACCGGCGGAGCCATGGCCGTCGTGGACCTCCCGGCTACCCAAATCCCCGTACTGGCAAGAGAGTTGCGCACACTCGATGTCGCCGTACACGCCTCGCCGGTGCAGTGTGTGGTCACCGGCTCGGCCGAGGACGTCGCCGCCCTGGTCGTCCGGGTGAACGGCGACGGCGGCTTCGCCCGCGCCCTGGGCGTGTCCGGAGCCGGTCACTCGCCCGAAGTGGAGCCGCTCCTGGGGGAGTTCACCCGCGAGCTGGGCGAGATTCCGCACTCCGCAGAAGCCTCCCGCTGCCGCCGCTACTCGACTGTGCTCGACGACCCGCGCGAGGCCGCGCCCGCCGACACGGCGTACTGGGCGGCCAATCTGCGCAACCCCGTCCGCTTCACCCAGGCCGTACGCGCGGCGGCCGAGGACGGACACCGCGTCTTCGTCGAAGTCGCCCCGCACGCAACGCAGTTGCACCCCCTGACGGAAACCCTGCGCGCGACGGGCGCCGAGGACTCCCTGGTCGTCCCCACCCTGCGCCGCGACACCGACGACGCGCTCACCTTCCGCACCTCACTCGCCACCCTCCTCGTGCACGGTGTACGGACAGCCCGGCCGCGCGAACGCCTGCACCCCGAGGGGCGCATCGTGGACGTACCGGCGCCGCGCTGGCGGCACCGCAGGTTCTGGGTGGGGGAGGAGACGGCGGTGGGCCCGGCCGAGCCCCAGGCCGGGTCCACCGACCGCGCCATGAGCCCCGTCGAACGGCTGCGGCTGTGCGTGGCCGGAGTGATGGGGTACAGCCCCGAACACATCGATCCCGACACGCCGCTGACCGACTTCGGCCTGGACTCGCTCACGGCCGTGCGCATCCGGGCCGTCGTGCAGCGGGAGTTCGATGTCGAGGTCGAGCCCGGAGTGCTGCTGAAACAGGGGACTCTGCGGAGGGTCGCCCAACTGTTCGGGGGCGACACGGACTTGGCGCACCCGGCCCTCCCGGTACGAGCGCGATCCGTCGCCTCCGATCACCTCCGTGCTTTCCCCGCCACGGGCCGGCAAACCCCCCTCTTCCTGGCCCACGCCGCCGGCGGATCCGCTGACGTCTACGCCCGGTTGGCCGCACGCCTCGACGGCGACCGCCCGGTCCACGGCTTCGACCGGCTGCCGGACCCCGACGACGTGCCGGGCCGGGCAGCGGAGTTCGCCCGGCGCGTACGCGAGGCGCGCCCCAACGGGCCCTGGGCGGTGGGCGGTTGGTCGTACGGCGGTCTCGTCGCCCAGGAGACAGCCCGGCTCCTGTCCCCGCACGGCACCGTCACCGCCCTCGTCCTGATCGACTCGGTACTGCCGCTGCCGACCCGGCTCACCGCCACCGAGCGGGCCCTGCGCCACTTCCAGGACTTCGCCGCGTACGTGGAACGCACCTACGGCACCCGCCTCGACCTCCCGTACGACGAACTCGCCGGACTCGACGACATGGACAGGATCGACCTCGTCCTCAAGGTGCTGAGCGACACCGTCGAGCTGCCGGACTCCGTACTGGAGCACCAGCGCACCTCGTATCTGGACCTGCGCAGCGGCGAACGCCACACACCCGGGCTCCACACCGGCCGCACCCTCCTCTACCGCGCGAGCGAGCCCGCCCCGCACACGGTTCGCGACCCCCGCTACGAACGCGACGACCAGGCGCTCGGCTGGGACGCCCACTGCACCGACCTCACCGTCGTCCCGCTGCCCGGCCACCACCTGTCACTGCTCGACCCACCGGTCGTCGACGTACTCGCCGGACTGCTGACACGCGATCTGCGGGACTTCTGAAGGACTCCTGAAGGGACTTCACCCATGCCGCGTCCGAAACCGCGTCTGCAGCGCCGCTGCGCCCTCGCCATAGCCCTCACAACATCCCTGATCGGCACGGGAGTTGCGCTAGCCCCGCAGTCGTCCGCGGCACCCACGGCGGCGACCGTGGCAGACGCGGACGGCGCCGCCATCGTGGGGGAGAACTGGCTGGACGCCCGCACCGTGGACCTCATGGTCGACTCCCCGGCGGTCGGCGCCACTGTGCCCGTACGCGTGATCCTTCCGACGCGTTACGCCGCGCAGCCGGACCGCACCTGGCCCGTCCTCTACCTCCTCCAGGGCGCCCACGACGACTACACCTCCTGGACCCGCGAGACGGACGTCGCCGACTTCATGGCGGACAAGGACGTCCTCACGGTGATGCCGGCCTCGGGCCCCACCGGTATCCCCACCGACTGGTGGAACTACGGCAGCGCCGACGCGCCGGACTACGAGACGTTCCAAGTCGACGAACTGATGGGGCTGTTGGCGCAGAGGTTCAGAGCCGGCACCAAGCGTGCCGTCGCCGGCGTCTCCACCGGCGGCTACGGCGCCCTCGCCTTCGCCGCACGGCACCCCGGCACCTTCGGGGCGGCAGCCTCGTACAGCGGGATCCTCGACACCACCGCCCTCGGCATGCCCACCGTCCTCAACGCGATCGTCGCCCGCGAACAGCTGCCGCCCCTGACCCTGTGGGGCAGCCCGCTGCTCCAGCGCGACAACTGGACCCGGCACAACCCCTACGCACAGGCACGCCACCTCAAGGGCACCAGGCTGTACGTCTCCCAGGGCAGCGGACTGCCCAGCAATGACTTCGGCAACCTCGAAGGTGCGGTGCTCGAAGGCGTCCTTTGGTCCCAAGCGCACCGATTCGCAAGGCAGTTGGAGGCTCTGAACATCCCGGCACAGGTGCACTTCTACAACGGCGGAGTGCACAACTGGCCGAACTGGCGGCAGGAGTTCAAGGCCTCGTGGCCGACGCTCGCAGCGGGCCTCGGCCTGAGCTGACCTCTCAAGGCCCCACCAAGGAGGAAACATGGACGCGCTGGCCCAGGCCGTGGTGGCGGGAGCCGCCCGTGCCGAACTGGAACAGCTTCCCCTGCCCGGTCACTACACCGCCGCCCATCTGCGGGCGGAGGACGTGGACAGCTTCACCGGAGTCGCGGACAAGGACGTCCGCAAGTCCATCCACATCGGCTCCGTACCGATGCCCGAACTCGCCCCGAACGAGGTGCTGGTGGCCGTCATGGCGAGCGGCATCAACTACAACACCGTCTGGTCGGCGATGTTCGAACCCATCCCGACCTTCACCTTCCTGAAGCACTTCGGCCGCCAGGACCGCTGGGCGGCCCGGCACGACCAGCCGTTCCACGTGATCGGCTCGGACGCGTCCGGGGTCGTCGTGCGCACCGGATCGGGCGTACGCCGCTGGCAGGTCGGCGACCGGGTCGTGGTGAGCCCCGTGTACGTGGACGAGGAGGATCCGGCGACCCACGCCGACGGCATGCTGGGCTCGGGCATGCTGGCGTGGGGCTTCGAGACCAACTACGGCGGGCTCGCCCACTACTGCGTGGCCCGCACCAGCCAACTCCTCCCCAAACCAGCCCACTTGAGCTGGGAAGAAGCGGCCTCGAATCCGCTGTGCGCGGGCACGGCGTACCGCATGCTGGTCAGTGACCGGGGCGCCCGGATGACGCAGGGCGATGTGGTGCTGATCTGGGGAGCGGCCGGCGGGCTCGGGGCGTATGCCGTCCAACTCGTCCGTAACGGCGGCGGGATTGCCGTCGGCGTCGTCAGCAGTGAGCGGAAGGCGGAGTACGCCCGCCGGCTGGGCTGTCATGTGGTGATCAACCGGGAGGAGATCGGGCTCACCAGCAGCGAGGCACCGGCCGATCCCACCGTGGTCGGCAAGCGGCTCGGGAAGCTGATCCGGGCCGCGACGGGCGAGGATCCGCATATCGTCTTCGAGCACGTCGGCCGGGCCACCTTCGGTGTCTCCGTCTTCGTCGTACGGCGTGGTGGCGCGGTCGTGACCTGCGGGTCCAGCACCGGCTATCAGCACGAGTTCGACAACCGCTACCTCTGGATGCGGCTCAAGCGCGTCATCGGCAGCCACGGCTCCAACCTGCAGGAACAGGCCGCGGTCGGCCGCCTCCTGGACCTCGGCCACCTCACCCCCGCGCTCACCGAGACCTACCCCCTCACCGCCACGGCGGAGGCCGCCCGCCTCGTTCAGAGCAACGACCACCTGGGCAAGGTCGGCGTCCTCTCCCTGGCGCCCGCCCCCGGCCTCGGAGTCGGTGACCCCGAGCGCCGGGAGCGCCTCATGAGAGGGGCGTAAGCACGCTGTATACGCGCTACACGCGCCGTCAGACGGGTTGCTCCGCCTTCTCCTCCGTCGTCCTCGGCACCCTCGGCTGCGGTGTCATCGAGAGCTTGTCCGGCTTGACTGTGACGATGGCCTGCGGGCGTGGGGGAGCCGATGTCAGGGTCAGGCGCCAGCGCTGGACGACGGTGGCCAGGACGATGAGGAGTTCGGTCCAGGCGAACTCCTCGCCGATGCACTTACGGCGGCCGTCGCCGAAGGCGAGGAACGAGGCGCGGTTGATGCTCTTGGCGCGCTCCGGCTCCCAGCGGTCCGGGTCGAAGGCCTTGGGGGCGGCGTAGACGTCGGGGTCGTGCTGGTGGACGTACGGGCTGTAGACGACATCCGCACCCTCGGGGATCGGGTGTCCGTCGAGGACGACCTGACGTGTGGTGGTGCGTGTGACGAGCCAGGCGGGGCCGTACATGCGCATGGCTTCCTTGAGGACGCTGCGCATGTACGGCAGTGAGCTCAGGTCCTCCTGGCGCAGTGGCCGGTCGCCGCACACGGTGTCGAGCTCGTCGTGCAGCCGCCGCTCGATCTCCGCGTTCCGGCTGATCTCGTACAGGGTCCAGGCGAGTGTCGTCCCCGTGGTCTCGATGGCCCCGGTGAGGAGTGTGATCGCCTCGTCCTGGAGCTGCTGGCGTGAGAGGGGGCCCGTCTCGGGGTCGTCGGCGGTGAGGAGGGTGGAGAAGAGGCCGCCTTCGGGCGAGTTGCCCGTCGAGCTGCCTGTTGAGCCGCCTGCCGGGCTGTCCGTCGAGCCGCCCGCGTGTGCGGGACAGCCGGCGGCTGGCCCGGCCGACGTGTCCGGCTCCGCGGCCAGTTGGGCGCGGTGATGGTCGATGGCCTGGTCGATGAGCGCCCGCAGGCGCGCGACCCGCCGCTCGTGCGCGCGGTTCGCGGGCAGCGGCAGCTTCGTCACCCAGCCCGGCAGGATGGTCTGCCGGATCGTGCCGCGCATGATCGCCGGCATGAGGCTCTGGAACTCCGCCTCGACGTGACCCGGCAGTCCCGAACCGAAGAGTGCCACGAGGAAGGTCGACAGCGTCAGATCGTTCATGTCCTCGTACGTGTCCCGCGCGACCCCCTCCGCCCACGCATCGGTCGCGGCCCGTACGTGCCCGATCATGACGTCGCCCCGGGTGGCGATGTGTGCCTTGTTGAACATGGGCTGCATCAGCCGCCGGTGCTTCAGGTGCAGGTCGCCGTCGGCGATCGTGGCGAGCCCGTCGCCGAAGAACACCCGCAGCGCGTCGATGATCTTGCCGCCCTTGGCGAACGCGTCGACCTCCGTCACCAGCACCCGGCGGGTGACGGCCGGATCGGTGACCACATAGGCAGCGGTAGGTCCTATCAGGATCTTGACGACGCTGCCCTGACTGCGCAGCGAGTCCATGAACTCCAGGGGACGTCTGGCCAGTTGGTGTCCGTGCCCGATCAAGGGCAGGCGACCGGGCGCGGTGGGAGCCGCCGCGGAAGTACCTGACATTCCGCTCATCGGTACATCTCCTCAAGGTCAACCAGGGGGCTTGGGGGCGATCATGAAATGCATGCCCATGTGTCCCATGGCGTATCCGCGCGCTCGTGTCACACCGTCGAGAGGGGGGCGGAGTGGCGAGTAAAGGGATTTGTCGACTCGAACGTCCCAGGTCGGAGCATGGTGAAAGCCTTATGGATGTGGGTCGTGAGGTTGATCCTCATCAGATCAGACCCGATAAGGTTCCTTGTGGCGCGGCGAGTTGGCGCGGCAGCACTCCGTTGTCGCTCGCTGTCCACGCATGCCCGTTGCGCGGTTGACCGCCGCACGACGAGTGCGTCCCCGAGCTTCTCCCGCCCCCCTGTTCGACCATGTTGCTTCGAAGGATGCAGATGGAACTTGCCACTCCGCCACCGGCGGCGCGGGCTCCGGTCTCCTGGTACAGCTGGTGGCTGCTGCCTCTGGCCCTGTGCGCCGGGACCGTGGCCGCCGCCGTCGCGGGAACCGATCAGAACCGAATACCCGCGATCGTCGCCGGGGCGCTGGCGACGACGGCAAGTGCCTTCTGCGTACGTTTACTTGTCCGCTCACAGCGGCGACTGCGCAGCAGTGCGGGTGAGTTCAGGAACGCGCAGGCCGAGCACTCCCAGCAGTGGCAGCAGCATGTGGTCGGCCTGGAGCGGAAGTACGCCGCCGAGCGCTCGGCCCACGACGCGCAGCTGGCCGAGCAGGCCCGG
The DNA here is from genome assembly GCF_039532825.1 of Streptomyces vastus. Lineage (NCBI taxonomy): Bacteria > Bacillati > Actinomycetota > Actinomycetes > Kitasatosporales > Streptomycetaceae > Streptomyces > Streptomyces vastus. Next base: position 278,873 of record NZ_BAAASJ010000125.1, on the reverse strand, counting down.
GTGTACGAGGCGCGGATCGCCGAGCAGGCCCAGGCCTGGCAGGTGCAGCTGGACCGGCAGCAGGCCGCCGTAGCTCTGCTCGCGGACACCCAGCTGCCGGACGCGCTGAAGCGGCTGCGCAGCGGTGAGGCCATCGACGACGTGCTGCCCACCGTCAACCAGTGCGCGGAGGTCAGCCCCGACCTGCGGGCCGAGTTGCGCAAGGTGCTCAGGACCGCGCTGATCGGCGTGGAGGAGGAGTTCAACCGCTCCACCGCGGCCGAGCACGCGGTCATCAGCATCGGCAGCCGTATCCACGTGCTCACCAGCAAGCTGCGCGGACGTCTGCACGAGTTGCAGGGCGAGCACGGCAGGCTGCCCGCCGTGGCCCAGGGCCTGATGGAGCTCGACCAGGAGATCGGCCCCGCCGACTGTCTGGCCGCGAGCATCGGCGTACTCGGCGGCTCGGACCGGCCCGGCCGGCAGTGGCAGGAACCGCAGCGGCTGCTCAGCGTGGTCCGCGGCGGCATCGGCCGGATCAAGGACTTCGACCGTATCCAGGTCCGGCATCTGCCCGAACTCGGCGTCGACGGCGGCCTGGTGGACCACCTCACGCTGGTCTTCGCCCACCTCCTGGACAACGCGGCGCGCTACTCGCCGCCCACCGAGCCCGTGGTCGTCTCCGGCAAGGAGGTGCCGAACGGCGTCGGCATCGAGATCCAGGACTCGGGCAAGGGGCTGAACGAGGAAAAGAAGCGGGAGGCGCTCCAGGCGCTGGAGGGCGAAGCCGCCGGCCCCGGTCTCGGCGGTGTGTCCGAGGACGCCCATCTCGGCCTCCGCGTGGTGGGGGCCCTGGCCCGCCGCTACGGCATCAGGGTCACGTTCGCGGACTCGCCCTGGCTCGGCACCTCGGTCGTACTGGTGGTACCCCACAAGTACTTCAGCCCGTTGCCTGCCGCCGTCACGGCTCCGGCTCCGGCCGCTCAGGTCGCCGCCCCGGCCGAGATGAGCACCGAGGTGGCCGCGCCCGAGTCCGCTCCGGACTCCGCCGAAGAAGCCGGGGACACCACACCCGGCGGTCTGCCCCGGCGCCGCAAGCGAGCGGAGTCCACCCGGCCGAAGCCGGTCGAGCCCGAGGAAGACGGGGCTGCGACGTCAGAGAACTCTGCGAACACGGCCTCGCACGCCGTGCCGCCGGACGCGTCCTTCACCGGCCTGGCCGCTTTCGCCACCGCCGGGCGCGAGCCGACCGCCGGAGACGACGAGCCGACCGCCGGACTCGAGTCCACCGCGGGACGCGAGTCCACCGAGCACCGCACTGAAGAGAGCGACTAGTCCACATGACGCAACAGGGAACCGACGTGAGCTGGGCGCTGCGCGATCTGGTCGAGAGCATCAAGGAGATCCGCTTCGCCCTGGTGGCCTCCAGCGACGGAAAGGCCATCACCTCCTACGGCGCCGACGACCCCGACGACGTGGACCGTTTCGCCGCCGTGGTGGCGGGACTGCAGGCGCTGGCACAGCCGGTGGCCGGGCAGTTCCCCCAGTACGCCGGGCAGTTGCGCCTGGCGATGATCGAGGTCGACGGTGGCCATCTCTTCGTGGTGCGGGCCGGCGTGGAGACGTACCTCGGAGTCCTCACCAGGGAAGGCCTCGACCAGGGCCTGCTCGGACATCAGATGAGGGATCTCGCCCGCAGGATGGGTGAGCTCCTCGGCACCACTCCGCGCCTGGAGGAGCACTCTGGATGAGTGGTCCCAGCCGACCCCTGAACCCGTCCGGTCTGGAGCGCTACTACGTCCTCACAGGCGGCCGCAGCGGACCGGGCGGTTCGGCGTCGAGCCTCGACGTGGCGACCCTCATCATCTCCCGTGCCGCCACCGTCCCCGGTATGCAGCACGAACACGAGGAGATCCTCCGGCGCTGCCGCGATCCGCTGTCGGTCGCCGAACTCGGCGCCCACCTCGGATTGCCGTTCAACATTCTCGCGGTGCTCCTGGCCGATCTGCTGGACGCAGGCCGTATCGAAGCCCGTGATCCCATCCCGGCGTCCGGCGCCGGTCGCGGGCCCGACCTCGCGCTCCTTGAGGAGGTACTCAGTGGACTTGAAAGGCTTTGACCATCCCGGCCGACAGGCGGCCGGGGGCACCCTGCCGGCCGGCGCCCGCTCGGTGAAGGTGATGATCGCCGGCGGATTCGGCACCGGAAAGACCACCATGGTCCGCTCGGTCAGCGACATCAAGCCGCTCACCACCGAGGAGACGCTGACTCAGGCCAGCGCCGACGTCGACAACCTGATCGGGGTGGCGGACAAGCAGGAGACCACCGTCAGCCTCGACTTCGGCAAGATCGGCATCAACGAGCAGCTGGTGCTGTACCTGTTCGGGACGCCTGGGCAGGAGCGGTTCTGGTTCCTGTGGAACGGCCTGTTCAAGGGCGCGCTCGGCGCCGTCGTCCTGGTCGACACCCGTCGGCTGGCCTCCAGCTTCCGGGCCATCGAGGAGATGGAGCGGCAGAACGTCCCCTTCGTCATCGCCCTCAACGTCTTCCCCGACTCCAAGGACCACCCGTTCGAGGAGATCCGGGACGCCCTGGATATCTCCCCGCACACCCCGATCGTGGCCTGCGACGCCCGCGACCGGGGATCAAGCCGTGACGTACTCATCGCCCTGATACGTCATCTCAAGGAACGCTCTGCTTCTGCCGTCGCTCTGGAGACTCGATGACCGATCAGCCCTCGAACGGTCCGGACGCCCCGCGCGGCTGCCCGGTCGCGCACGGCGGGGGAGAGGAATCCACCCGCCTCTACGGGCCCGAGGCGGCGGGCGACCCGCACGGCATCTACGCCAGGCTGCGCAAGGAACACGGGCCGGTCGCGCCGGTACTCCTCGAAGGTGACATCCCCGCCTGGCTGGTGCTCGGCTACCGGGAGAACCGACGGGTGCTCGACAACCCCCGTCAGTTCAGCCGCGACGCGCGGATCTGGCGGGACTGGAAGGAGGGCCGCGTCGAGAGCACCTCACCGCTGATCCCGATGCTCGGCTGGCGCCCGGACTGCGTGTCCCAGGACGGCGAACCGCACCGCAGGCTGCGCGGCGCCGTCACCGACAATCTGCAGGCGGTGGCGAGCCGGGGGATCCGTCGCCATGTCACGCACTTCGCGAACAAGCAGATCGACGCCTTCGCGGGCGCGGGCAGCGCCGACCTCGTGGCCGAGTACGCCGAGTACCTGCCGATGCTCGTACTCACCAGGATCTACGGACTCGCGGAGGGAGAGGGGCGGCGGCTGGCCGAATCCTCCGCGCAGGTGCTCAAGGGCGGTGAGGACGCCGTTCTGCACAACGACCGCATCATGCAGATCCTCGGAGAACTCGCGGAACGCAAGCGAGTGGAGCCCGGCTCCGACTTCACCACCGGGCTCATGGAACACCACGCCGGACTCGACGACGACGAGATCCTCAGCCACCTGCGGCTGGTGCTGATCGCCGCGCACACCACCACCAGCAATCTGCTGGCCCGGGTGCTGCAACTGATCCTCACCGACACCACCCGGCTCGCCGGCCTGGTCAGCGGCCAGCTGAACATCTCCGCGGTCGTCGAGGAGGTGATGTGGAACACCCCGCCGCTGGCCGTCCTGCCGGGCCGGTTCGCCGCCGCCGATCTCGAACTCGGCGGACACCGGCTCCAGGAGGGCGACCTGCTGGTGCTCGGACTGACCGCGGGCAACGTCGACCCGGAGATCCGGCCCGACGTCGGCATCTCCGTGCACGGCAACCAGTCGCATCTCGCCTTCAGCGGCGGCCCGCACGAGTGCCCGGGGCAGAACATCGGCCAGGCAATCATCGAAACGGCCGTCGACGTCCTCCTGCACCGCCTGCCGGGTCTGCGCCTCGCGGTCGCACCGAAAGAGCTCACCTCGACGGCCTCCACGTGGGAGGCACGACTGGACCGCCTGCCGGTCGAGTTCGCCGTATAGGAACGCGTTCGGCCGGCCACCTGTGGGGTGGCCGGCCGAACGGTTGCCCGCGTCAGACCGTGAGCAGGTCGTCCACCGACCCCCGGCCCGCCAACTCCGCGGCAGCCGCCGGGGTTTCCTTGTCCGCGGTGTAGCGGCCCGAGGTCAGCGCCCATTCGTAGTTGCCGTTGATCCAGTGCTGGATGGCCTCGACGCCCATCCGTACCTGGTCCCGCTGTTCCTCCTCCAGCCCCAGCTCGTCGCACATCTGCGGTACCTGGGCCTCCAGTTCGACGTACCGGTCGAGACAGTCCGTGGTCATCCGGAACGCCTCGTCGGCCGCCTCCTGCCAGGTGCACCGGCGCTCCCGGTGCAGGACGGCTATGAGGTTGTGTCCGTCTCCTCTGCGCTTCTCGCGCTCGAAGGAGTGGATGTCGTTCATGAAGCCGATGGTGTCCGCGGCCAGATCCCGCATCCGGATCATCAGCGGATGGGCCTGCACCTGTGCCGGAACCTCGAAGCCGCGGCTGCGCTCACCGGCGTCGATGCTGTGGTGAATGCCGACCGTACGGCGGCGGAACTCGGCGTACTCCTCAAGACCGAGGGTGCCTTCCAGGCCACGGGCCGCCAGGTCGACCTCCTCGGTGTGCGCCACGAGAAACCGGCCCCAGGAGGCCGCGAACCGCGTACGCCACGTCAGCGACATGCCCTCGGAAAGGTGCGCCCAGACCTCCGCCCAGGCCACCGTGATCGGGCAGTCCACCCGGGGCGTGCTCCCCGCGGGACGCAGCGGCGTGACGATGAGCTCACGTGCGACGTCCGCTATGCGGTCGGCGCGGTCCGGCCTGGCGGCGTCGAACTGGTCGTCGAAAAGGAAGGCCAGCGAGAACCAGTTCATGAGGACGACCATGTCCTCGGCCGAGGCGTGCGGATACGTACGGGCAGCGGCCTGGGGCAGATCCCAGGACCGGTACTCCTCGAAACCTTCTTTGCTGCGGACCAGACGACGGTCCCAGACCCAGCGCAGATGACGCGCCCGGGCGTACTCGAGATGTTCGCTGATGGGGGTGGTGAAGGGGAGGTCGAATTTGACGTCCTGCGGCATTCGTATCCTCTCTTGGAGACGATTCACAGGGCCCCCCACCCTGCGAGCGAGCGATCGGAACCGATCCCCGCCGACTCGAACTGCGCTTCCCGAGACGAAAGTTGACTCGAATTCGCTACGAGGCTGCCCTGATCGTAAATGATCTATGCCGTGACCTCCGTGACTTCTCCGTGACCTTCGTTACTCTTCCGGCGGCCTTGGCGAAATGCCCATGCCGGGCGGCCCGTTGGTCCTGGACGGCTGAATCCGGAGTGCGGGGTACCCGTGGACGACGGGGCGGCGTGCCTGGCGGTGCGGAGCACCGCCGCTTCACTCCGTAACGCACCTGGTACGTTCAGTTCATCGTCGGGGGCGATAACCAAGTCCCCAACAAGCCGAGCGAGTCCCGTACTTGCTCCTGCGGCCGGAAGGGTCGTCGCTGGACAGGCATGACCTGTCACACTCCCCGGAGCGATCCAGGGGAGAGTCTCCCGGTTTCATCCGGGAGAGAACTTCAAAAGGCGTTGCTGGAGGCCGACCAGAGGGACGCGACCGCGAACCGCCTGGAGATCAAGGCCGCCGACGGGACCTGCATGGCGTTCCGTCGGCGCGACGGCCACTCCGCCGAGCCGGCCGCGCCCCGAGAACTCCCTCCAGGTCCACCTGGACTTCCATGTGGAGGACCTCGAAGAGACGCAGCGACGCAGTCAGGCTGAACGCAGGACCGCCAGGGCGCGGTCCGCGTGTGCGCTCATCCTGAACTCGCTGCGCACCACCTCGAGTACCTTCCGGTCCTCGGAGATGACGAAGGTGACCCGTTTCGTGGGCGCCATGGAGAAACCGCGCTTCACACCGAACCGCTCCCGGATTGCCCCGTCGGGATCCGACAGCAGCGGAAACCCGAGCGTGTGCTTCCCCGCGAACTCCTGCTGCCGGTCCACCGGATCGCCGCTGATTCCCACCGGCCGCGCCCCGGCGGCGGCGAACTCGGCGGCCAGATCGCGGAAGTGGCACGCCTCGGCAGTGCAGCCCGGCGTGAGGGCGGCCGGGTAGAAGAAGAGAACGACGGGACCCTCGGCCAGGAGCTCGGAGAGCTTCCGGGACGTGCCGGTCTCGTCGGACAGCGCGAAGTCCTCGACAATGTCGCCCACTTCTGGCTGGCTGGTGCTCACAGCTCGCTCTCCTGCCTTCCGGCCGCCGTTCCGGAAGCCAACCTTACGCGACCGTAAGGGAGTTCAGTCCCGCCCTCCCTCTTCGCCGGACGGCCACACTCCGGTCTTGCGCTCGACGAACGCGGCACCCGAACGGTCCACGGCGCTGCGGACGACGGCGAAGATGGCCCCCTGGACGGCCGCGGCCAGCAGGATCTCGCCCCAACTGCGGTCCTTGTCCAGTGCGTCGGGCGCGTCGTCCTCGTGCCGGATTGCCTTCCACGTCCTCTGGAAGACCAGGCTGGCGAGGGTTCCGCTGGTCCAGCCGAGCAGAAAGCCGAGGGGCTTGTAGGCGAGGGGCAGCTTCATCTTCTTCTGCTTCTTCGGCATCGCTGACTCCTTATGTCCTTATGCCTTTGTCTATTTGTCGTTGTCGGTGTTCCTGTACGCGCGGGTCAGGGCCGCCCCGCTGCCGGGACCCGCTCACCCTCGGGCACCGGCCCCGGCGGCGTCCCGTCGCCGAACGGGCGGCCACCGAGCTCCTCACGGCGGTGCGGCGTCAGCCAGCCGGACAGGTCGGGGCCCAGCGGCACGATGCGGGTCGGGTTGATGCCCGTGTGGACCTTGTAGTAGTGGCGCTTGATGTGGTCGAAGTCGACGGTGTCGCCGAAGCCGGGCGTCTGGTAGAGATCGCGGACGTACGCCCACAGCACCTCATCCTCCGTCAACTTCCAGCGGTTGCACTTGAAGTGGCCGTGGCAGACGGCGTCGAACCGGACCAGCGTGGTGAACAGCCGGATGTCCGCCTCCGTGATCGTGTCGCCGACCAGATAGCGCCGGTCGGCGAGCCGTGCCGACAGCAGCTCCAGTCGCCGGAAGAGCCGTTCACAGGCCGTCTCGTACTCCTCCTGGCAGGTGGCGAAGCCGGCCCGGTACACCCCGTTGTTGACGTCCTCGTACACCTCCTCCATGATCTCGTCGATCTCGTCGCGCAGCCGGGCCGGATAGAGGTCCGGCGCCCCGTCCCGGTGCAGGGCCGTCCACTCGGTGGCCAGGTCCAGGGTGATCTGCTGGTAATCGTTGGTGACCAGGCGGCCACTGGGTACGTCCACGATCGCGGGGACGCTGACGCCGCCCGGGTAGTCCGTCTCGCGTGCGTCGTACGCCTCGCTGAGGAAGCGGATGCCGAGTACGGGGTCGCGGCCGTCCGGGTCCAGCGTGAAGCGCCAGCTGCGGTCGTCCTGGATGGGGTCGGCGATGGCCAGCGGCAGGGCGTCCTCCAGACCCAGCAGCCGCCGCGAGATCACCGCGCGGCTCGCCCAGGGGCAGGCCCGGCTGGCGACCAGCCGGTACCGTCCGGCCTCGACCGGCCAGCCGTCCCGGCCGTCCGCCGTGATGCGGTCCGTGAAGTGGCTCTTGGACCGCTTGAACGACTTCCTGCCGTACTCGGTGTTGCCGTCTGTGTCGCTCATGGCTCCCGTCTCCTGATCCTGCCCGTCCTGCCTGTCCTGCCCGTTCTGTTCTGTCCGTTCTGTCTGAGGGGCGCCCGGACCCGCCCTGGTGACAGGAGTTCCCCGATTTCGCCGCTCACCTCGTGTGAGTGCGCGCGACTGGGGCAATCGGCCGAAGTGAGCCGTAAGCCCTTGACCGTGTCGGACCGCAGAACCCGTGTCACCGTGCTGGTGGCGCTGGCTGCGAATGTCATGATCGCCGTGGCCAAGACGGTCGGCGGCCTGATCGCGGGCTCACCCGCGCTGCTCTCGGAGGCGGCGCACTCCGTGGCCGACAGCGTGAACGAGGTGTTCCTCCTCGCTGCCCTGCGCCGCAGCCGGCGTCCCGCCGACAGCCGCCATCCCTTCGGCTACGGCAAGGAACGCTTCTTCTGGTCGCTTCTGGCAGCCGTCGGCATCTTCGTGATGGGCGGCTGCTTCTCCTTCTTCCAGGCTTTCGAGGCGCTGCGCGGGAGAGCGGCGGAGTCGTACGACGGCTATGTGGCGGGGCTCGTCGTCCTCGGGGTCGCCCTCGTCTCCGAGGGGATCTCCCTGTTGCGGGCCCTGCACCAGGTGCGCATCCAGGGCGGTGTCGCCGGGGCCCGTGATCCGGCGCTGCGGACGGTCGTCGCCGAGGACGGGACCGCCGTGCTCGGCGTGACCCTCGCGATCGCCGGAATGGCGCTCCACATGGCCACCGGCCAGGTCGTCTGGGAAGCACTGGCCTCGTGCGCCATCGGGGCGCTGCTCGTGTACGTGGCGTACCGCCTGGGCCGCGACGCCCGCGACCAGCTGATCGGCCGGGCCGCGGACCCCGAGCAGAGCCGCCGTATCCGTTACCTGCTTCAGGCGCAGCCGGAGATCGACTCCGTGGAGTCCCTGCTGACGATGAAGCTGGGCCTGGACTCGACTCTGGTGGCCGCCCGGATCGACCTGACTCCCGGTCTGGACAGCGAAGAGGTCGAGCTGGTCGCCGAACGCATCAAGCGCACCGTGTCCTACGCGATCCCGGAAGCCGACCAGATCTTCCTCGACATCACGGACGCACTGACCGCGAAACGAACCGCCCGCCGCCAGCCACACGGCAGCTGACCTGCGGGGTTGCCCCCGCCCAGACAGGGGGCGACCCCGCCGCGACGGGGGAGCGCGGCGGGGCCTGAGACTCGTCTGCCCGGCGCACGCCGCTTCATGCCTACCGGATTCGGAGGAACCGGCCGGGCCTGCCGAGCACCGTGGCTACGGGATCAGTGGTCCCTACCTTGTTGATCGGGATGAGCGAGCCATTCGTAGGGTTGGCTCACCCAGGGGTGTCGGGTGTGGCTTTCAGTGGTCTGCCGTCCGTGGCTTCCTACGATTCGCCGCCCGACACCCCCCGACGACTCGGCTGCTGATTAGGAATTGCGATCCGATCGCTGAGTAGGGACTCGCCAGCGAGGTCGTCTGTGGTGCAGGTAAGCAAGCGACCCGTGGAGAGCGCGTGACAGCGATCTGGGCCGGCATCGATGCCGGCAGGACCCATCACCACTGCGTGGTGATCGACGACACCGGCAAGCGGCTGCTGTCGCGGCGAGTGGCCAACGACGAGACGGAGTTGCTGAAGCTCCTGGCCGACGTCCTCGCCCTGGGCGATGAGGTCACCTGGGGCATCGACCTGGCCGACGGCGGCGCCGCCCTGATGATCGATCTGCTGCTCAACCACGGACAGCACACGCTTTACATCCCCGGCCGAGCCGTCAGCCGCGCCTCCGAGGGCTACCGGGGCGAAGGCAAGACCGACGCCAAGGATGCCGCGATCATCGCCGACCAGGCCCGGATCCGCCGGGACCTGCAGCCCTTGCGGCCCGGTGACGAACTGGTCGCCGAGATCAAGGTCCACACCGGCCATCGCCGCGACCTCGCCGACGACCGCACCCGCGTGATCAACCGGCTCCACAATCACCTCACCAGCATCTTTCCCGCTCTGGACCGGGCTCTGGACCTCACGAATACCGGCCCGCTGATCCTGCTGACCGGCTACCAGACCCCAGCCGCCATCCGCAGGACCGGGGCTCGGAGGCTGGAGACCTGGCTGCGCAACCGCAAGGTCCGCGGTGCTGCCCAACTCGCCGAGAAGGCCCTGGCGGCCGCCGAGAGCCAGCACACCAGCGTGACCGGGGAGAAGCCGACGGCCCAGCTCGTGCACACGCTCGCCAAGGAGGTGATGCGCCTCAACGAGCAGATCGCCGAGACCGACAAGCTCATCGAGGCCCGGTTTCGCGAGCACAAACACGCCGAGGTGATCGCGAGCATGCCCGGCATCGGCCCCCTGCTCGGCGCCGAGTTCCTCGCCGCCACCGGCGGCGACATGACGGCCTTCGACAGCCCGGACCGCCTCGCCGGGTTCGCCGGCGTTGCCCCGGCTCCACGCGACTCGGGCAAGATCAGCGGCAATCTGCACCGACCCAGACGTTACAGTCGGCGACTCCAGCGCGTCTTCTATACCTCCGCGCTGATCAGCATCCGCTGCTGTGACGAATCCCGCCGCTTCTACGACCGCAAACGCGCCGAAGGCAAGCGGCACACCCAGGCCGTCCTCGCCCTCGCCCGACGCCGGGTCAACGTCCTGTGGGCCCTGTTGCGCGACGGACGGTGCTACGAATCCATACCCCCCGTCACGAACGCCGCTTGACAAAGAGATTAGGAATCGTCGACCGGTTCCAGGACGAAGACCGGGATCTCGCGGTCGGTCTTCTTCTGGTAGTCGGCGTAGGGCGGGTATGCCGCGACGGCGCGTTCCCACCACAACGCCTTTTCCTCGCCGGTCACCTCGCGGGCCCGCATGTCCTTGCGGACCGTGCCGTCCTGGAGTTCCACGCGGGGGTCTGCCTTGACGTTGTAGTACCAGACCGGGTGCTTGGGGGCACCGCCCAGGGAGGCGACGGCGGCATACGTGCCCTCGTGCTCCACGCGCATGAGGGGCGTCTTGCGTATCTTGCCGCTCTTGGCGCCTCGGGTGGTCAGCAGGATCACGGGCATTCCCGTGTCCATCAACGTCATCCCCTGCGTCCCGCCCGAACTCTCGATCAACTCCACCTGCTCGCGTACCCACCCGGTGGGGCTGGGCTCGTACTCACCCTCAAGAGGCATGCCATCGTTCCCATCGTCGTATGTGTGGTGAACCACCGCAGTGGCGCACTCACCGCCTTCCCCACAGCACCCGGCGAAACGACGGCTCAGAAGGGGTAGTGCGCGTGCTGCGTCGCCAGTGTCACCCAGCGGGTGTTGCTGAACGCCTCGATGCCCCAGCGCCCGCCGAACCGGCCGTATCCGCTGGCCTTGAAGCCGCCGAAGGGAGCGTTCGGCTCATCGGCCACGGACTGGTCGTTGACGTGCACGATGCCGGTACGGATCCGGCGGGCGACCTTCAGCCCGTGGGTGCCGTTCTCGGTGATGATGCCGCAGGTCAGCCCGTGCTCGGTGGCGTTGGCGAAGTCGACCGCCTCGTCGTCCGTGGCGAACGTGCTGATCACGGCGACCGGGCCGAAGGCCTCGCCGTGGTACAGCTCGGCGTTCTCCGGCAGGTCGGTGAGCACGGTCGCCGGGTGTACGGCACCCTCGGGAGCCATACCGCCGGTCAGTACGGTGGCGCCCTTGGCGACGGCGTCCTCGACCAGCGCCGCGACCCGGCGGGCGGCGTCCGGGGTGACCAGCGGGCCGACCACCGTGTGATCGTTGGCCGGGTCGCCGGCCGCGAGCGACTCGGTCTTCGTGACGAACTTGGCCGTGAACTCTTCGGCGAGGCTCTCGTGGACCAGGAGCCGGTCGGCCGACATGCAGATCTGGCCGGAGTTCATGAACACGGAGAAGACGGCGGCGTCGACCGCGTAGTCGACGTCGGCGTCCGCCAGCACGATCACGGAGTTCTTGCCGCCGAGCTCGAGGAGCGCGGGCTTGAGGTGCTGGGCCGCGTGGACGCCGATGATGCGGCCGACCCCGGTGGATCCGGTGAAGTTCACGGACCGCACGCGCGCGTCGGCGATCAACGCCTCGGCGACCGTGGCCGCGTCCTCGGGGGCGTTGGTGATCACATTGAGCACGCCGTCGGGCAGACCAGCGTCCCGCAGGATGTCCGCGACGAAGAGACCGCAGGCCAGCGGCGCGTCTTCGCTCGGCTTCAGCACCACGGTGTTGCCCGCGGCGAGCGGCGCCGCGACAGCACGAACGCCAAGGATGACCGGCGCGTTCCACGGCGAGAACGCCGCCACGACACCGACGGGCTCCCGGACCGCGAGGCCGAGCGCGCCCTCCGTCTGGGCGCTGAGGACCTCGCCGCGCGGGGCGGTCACCGCGGCGGCGGCCTCGCGGAACATGTTCGCGGCGAGGCCGACATTGAACATGGCCCAGGGCCGGGTCCCGCCCACCTCGCCCGCCATCGTCCGCACGGCGTCCTCGACGCGCGACTCCAGCAGATCGGCCGCGTCGAGAAGGATCTTGCGCCGGACCACCGGGCTGGTCGCGGCCCAGTCGGCGAACGCGGCATCCGCGGCGTCCACGGCCCGCGTGACATCCTCGACGCCGGCCGCGGCGACCGTGGCGTACACCTCGGAGCTGTACGGATTCACGTCCTCAGCGGTGCGGCCGGAGGCGGCGGGCACGTCCTTGCCGCCGATCAGCAGGTCACGATGCAGGGTCATGGGGCTCTTCCCGTCGTGCGAGGCAAGACGACCATGCCACGTCTGGGCTCAGCCGCTTGTCCGCCTGGTGAACACTTCTTCGTTGAATGTTGGATTGAGTCTGCAACGTGACACGGTCTCCGTCAATCAGTGATGTTGATCAGACGTTGATCAGCCGAGCGCCGGATCCCCGGTCCGTTGAGTACGGTTTCCAGGTGACCGAACAGGCCCGGAAACCCTTCCTCTACGTCATCGTCTGCGCTGCCCAAGTCGCCGAGGACGTCGGCGAGTTGATCAGCCTGGTGCAGGAGCAGGGCTGGGACGTCGGAGTCATCGCGACGCCGCCGGCAATCGGCTTCTTCGACACCGCGTCGGTCCAGGAGCAGACCGGCCGGATCATCCGGTCCGCCTGGCGGTCGCCGGGCGACCCGCGCCCCTTTCCGGACCCGGACGCCGTCCTCGTGGCGCCCGCGACGTTCAACACCATCAACAAATGGGCCGCGGGCATAGCCGACACCCTCGCCCTCGGCACCCTCTGCGAGGCATACGGCCTCGGCGTGCCGATCGCGGTACTGCCCAGCGTGGGCGAGGCGCTGACCGCCCACCCCGCATACCAGGAGAGCCTCACGAGGCTGCGCGGGATGGGCGTCCGGTTCGGTGAGCAGGGCGACGGGTTCCGTTGGGAGCAGGGTCTGGAGCTGCTGACTCACTCGCGGACGTAACCTGCGTCGCCCGGCGTCGACACCTGCACATCCCGGCGCACGATGCTCAGCCGGTCACCGAAGCCCGAACGCGCCTTCTCCAGGCCGCTGTCGGTGTACTCGATCACCACGACCCGGTCGTCGAAGGCCTCCGCGTACGCACCGCACTCGTCGTACGCACCGCACTCCTCCGCCACCGCGAAGTCCAGTCCCGTACGGGACTTGAAGCCTGCCAGCTCCACGGCGTTCTTCTGCGCGACGGCCAGACCACGGGCGTGGGCGTGCGCCGAGAGCAGCTTGACGAAGGACATGGCGTCGTCGGCGGTCAGCAGGCCGCGGGAACGGGTGTAGCTGTCGTAGTTGTCCGGCTCGACGGCGTCGTACCCCTTGGCCGCGCAGTCGTCGACCCACTGGTTGATCCGGGCGGCGATACGCTCCCGTTTCGCCGGCGTGCCGATGTCGAGCAGTGCCTCGTCCCAGTCGCCGTCCATCACGACCTTGCCCGCCCTGTCGTGCAGCAGCAGGTCGGCGGGCCAGTCGTCCCGTGCGTCCGGCTGGGCCTGGAAGGCGTTGACGTAACAGATGTTGTAGAGGCTCGGAGCCGGCTTCTCCGCGCGATCGCGGGCGACGACACGGACGCCGGCCGGCGGGGGATAGGCGCCGCCGATCTGGTAGTCGAAGCCGGCGTTCCGGGGCGGCAGTCGAACGGCCCCGGGCTTCGGCGGCGCGGCACTGCCGTCTTCGTTCTCGCCGTTCTCGCCGTTCTCGCCGGCCCCGGACGTACAGGCGGCCAGCGCCACGAGAGCGGCCAGGGCAACGGCAACGCGCTTGACGGGCATGCCCGTTCGGTCCATCGGGAGTCCTGCGAACCTCGGCACGTCAGGATCAAAGCCGGGGGCTGACGCCCACGTCAAGTTCGCACGGCAGCGGTCCACCGCGGGCCCGGTTACCGTTTCCTGAGGTCGACGCCTCCCCCCACTCTCGGCTCCGCTCGAGTGGAGGGACCCCATCGAACGGACGCCAAGGAGAGCCGTGAGCACCCCGGACAAGCCGCTTGTGATCCTGCGTGCCGCCCCGCACCCCATCGACCGTATCTTCACGCCGGACGCGCTGACGCGGCTGCACGACCGCTTCACCGTCATCGAACCGGATTCCGAAGCAGCCCTCGACCAGGCCCTGCCCGACGCCTTCGCCGTCGTCGGGCAGCCCAAGCTGCCGGCCGAACGGCTCGCCCGGGCAGGGAAGTTGAAGGCCGTGCTCAACGTCGAGGGCAACTTCTATCCGCACGTCGACTACGACTCCTGTTTCGAGCGTGGCATCCACCTCCTCAACTGCGGCCCCGCGTACGCCCAGGCCGTCGCCGAATACGCACTCGGTCTCGCCCTGGACCTGGCGCGCGGCATCAGCCGCGAGGACCGGGCCTTCCGCGCCGGACGGGAGCGGTATGTGTCCGAGGGCAACGCCGATGCCGTACTGCTGCGGGGCTCCGACATCGGCCTGATCGGCTTCGGCCAACTCGGCCGTGCCCTCCACCCGCTGCTGGCGGCCTTCCGCCCCACGCTCCGGGTGTACGACCCCTGGCTGCCGCCCGCCGTCCTGCGCGAGCAGGGCCTCGTGCCCGCCACGCTGGACGAGACCCTGAGCCGCAGCCGGTTCGTGTTCGTGCTGGCCACCGTCACCGACGAGAGCCGCCATCTGCTCGGCGAGCGCGAACTGGACCTGCTGCCGGACGATGCCCGGCTCGTGCTCGTCAGCCGGGCGCCCGTCGTCGACTTCCCGGCGCTGCTCGCGCGGGTCGCCGTAGGCCGGCTGCTGGCGGGCATCGACGTCTGGCCCGAGGAACCCGTCGCCGCCGACGACCCCGCTCGCGGCCTGGAAGGACTGGTGCTCTCGGGTCACCGCGCGGGCGGCATCCCGGAGGCGTTCTGGACCATCGGCGACATGGTGGTCGACGATCTGACCCTGATCGCGCGTGGCCTGCCGCCCGCCCGTATGCAGGTCGCCGCGCGCGAACTCGTCGGCCGCTACCGCAACCGTCCCGTCAGCTGAAGGACCCCGCATGAAGATCCCCTGCCAAGGCCTCCTCTTCGACAACGACGGCGTCCTGGTCGACTCCGACGCGGGCGTCGACCAGGCATGGAGCCGGTGGGCCCGGGAGCGCGGACTGCCGGCCGAGGAGGTCACCGCGATGGTGCACGGGCGGCGCTCCGCCGACACCGTCGCGCTGCTCGTCGACGATCCGGCCGAGAGGGCCGCAGCGCTCGCCGAGATCGACCGCTTGGAGATCGAGGCTGCCGCCCTCACGACCGCGCTGCCCGGCGCGCTCGACCTCCTCACGGCTCTGCCGCAAGGGAGTTGGGCCGTCGTCACCTCCGGCGTCACCGCCCTCGCGCGGGCCCGCCTCGCCGCTGCGGGTCTGCCGGTGCCGCCGGTGCTCATCACCGCGGACGACGTCACCCACGGCAAACCGGCCCCGGACGGCTATCGTGCGGCGGCCGAGAAGCTCGGGGTCGACCCCGCGGGCGCCGTCGTCTTCGAGGACAGCGTCGCGGGTGCGAGGGCGGGGGCTGCGGCGGGGGCGTGCGTCATTGGCGTCGGCCCGCGGGGCCTGGACACCGACGCCTCCGTCGTCGTGGCCGACCTGCGGGGGCTGACCTGGCAGGACGGCGTCCTGGGCCTCGCCGAGGCTCGCCTACTGCGTTACTGACGCCCACCGGTGTGGGGGAGGGTTTCTTTTCCCCAGCCCCGCCCCTTCCCGAAACTGGGGGCTGCGCCCCCAGGCCCCCCGCCAAGGGGGTGGGGGTGACACTGCGTGTCGCGGCTGCGGGTGCGTTGTGGCTGGTCGCGCCCCGCGGCGGAGCCGCTAATGTCACAGCCCCGCGCCCCTAAAAAACCAAAGCCTGCGACTCCCGGCGCCCCGAGCGCCCGCGCCCCTAAACGCGCTCATCCCGGGAAGCCCGTACCCCCGACTACCCGCAGCTCTCCCACCGGCGGGAGGGGACGTGGGGCGGTGCGTCGTATGCCCGTCGCTCAGGTTCTGTCTCAGGTCACCCCGCACCGTGTACCGACACCGGGCCGTATGCCCGGCCTGCGACGGGCTGACGCACCGGCCCACGGCCCCGCACCCACCACCCACCCACCCAAGGGGCGCGGGGCTGTGACACCAACCCGCAGATTAGAAACCGCCCTCCCAGCGGAGCGCCTAGTGGGGCCCCGCCGGAGTGAACTCCGTCCCGCACGGCCCCGCGCCCTCACTCTCCCGCAGCGGCACGGGATCCCCGTTCATCGTCAGCGTGCGGTAGTGGCTCCCGATGCGTTCGGCCGACCGCCCCACGTAGTGGGCGATGAACGACCGGCGGAACCGGTCAGCGGAGCGATTCGGCTGCGAGCCGTGGACCAGCGTGCCGTTGAAGAACAGAACGTCACCCGGCGACATGTCGACCGGCACGGCGGCGAGCCCGGCCGGCGGCCGTACGTACTCCCGCGCGAACGACAGCCCCTCGTCCGCCTCCTCCGGGCAGAACAGATCCATCTTGTGCGTGCCGGGAACGACCTCCAGGCCGCCGTTCTCCCGGTCGATCACATCGCAGGC
The DNA here is from genome assembly GCF_039532825.1 of Streptomyces vastus. Lineage (NCBI taxonomy): Bacteria > Bacillati > Actinomycetota > Actinomycetes > Kitasatosporales > Streptomycetaceae > Streptomyces > Streptomyces vastus. The sequence continues at coordinate 262,269 of NZ_BAAASJ010000125.1, read as the reverse complement.
GATCCACGCGGCGGCACACGTGCCAGGCTCGACACGGAGATAGAAGTTGTCCTGGTGCAGGGCCTGGCCCCGGGCGCCCGGCGGCTTGAAGTAGAACATGCTCTGCGCGGCCAGCACCTCCTCGCCGAAGAGGTTCTCCAGGACGCCGCGCAGCCGCGGTTCGAGAAGGAAACGCAGCGCCAGGTCGTTGATGCGGTGCGGATGCATCACGCGGGGGTAGCGGTGCAGCGGATCGGCCGGCCCCAGGGTCTCCGACAGGCGCGGCTCGAAGTGACCGGGCACCGGACCAGCGGCGTGCAGGGTCATGAACTCCGAGTTCAGCTCGGCGATCTCGTCCCGGCCGAACAGCCCGCGCAGCACGGTGAAGCCGTCCTCCTCGAACTGGCGGCGGCCGGCCTCGGGCAGGATGGGCTCATGGAAGGCGCCGATGTCCGTGACTGTCATGCGTTCACCTTTCCGGCGGGGGCTCCGTCCACTCCACGCTAGGCGGCCGCGTCGTACGGGAGGATGCCCGTGAACGCTGAGGGATTGCCCGAGCCTGCTGCCCCTGCCCCGCCACCAGGCCTGGTCACCGTCGGCCGCTTCGACGAGCGGCCTGGCTACAGCGTCAACCGCCCGCGTGGCGCGGACAGTTGGCTGTTCACATGGACCACGGGCGGGATGGGACGGCTGAGCCAGGGCGCCGTCGAAACACGGGCGGGCGCGGGGGACCTGGTGGTGCTCGGACCGGACGTTCCGCACCGGTACGCGGTCGCGCCGGGCGCCCGGCACTGGGCGTTCTGGTGGGTGCACTGCCAGGCGAAGCCGTCGTGGGCGGGCTGGCTGCGGCCGTACGCACACGGGGACCGGCTGTACGCCGTGACGGCGGTCCCGGTCGGTGTGCACGAACGCGTGGAGTCGGCTTTCCTGCGGATGCTGGCCGACGCGCGGTGGACGGGTCAGGGTGCACCACCCGGCCGGATCGCCGTGCCGGGCGGCAGCCCCGAGGCCGGTCAGATCGCCGTCGCCCATGGAGCCGCGGCCCGCGAGCTGACCCTCAGCTCCCTGGAGTCGATCGTGCTGCTCACGGCCGCCACCGCGCGCCCGGAGCCGCAGCGCTCCGGCATCGACGCGCGGATCCGCCGGGCCGAGGCGCTGATCGCGGCGGACCCGGGCGCGCCGCACACCGTGGAGTCGCTGGCCGCGGGCGTCTCGCTGTCGCCCTCCCGGTTCGCGCACCTCTTCAGCCAGCAGCTGGGCCAGTCCCCGATGCGGGCCCTGCTCGCCGCGCGGCTGCTGCACGCCGCCCGGCTCCTGGAGGCAACCGATCTGCCGGCGGAACGCGTCGCGGCGGCCTCCGGCTTCAGCAGCCCGTTCCACTTCAACCGCGTCTTCCGGCAGCGCTACGGGACGCCTCCCGGCGCATATCGGGCGGGACTCCGAGCTCGTAGCGGAACCGACGGTTCATTCGATGTCTGATCCGTCGTCTGCCCTTCCTGGACGCCTTCCTGGACGGCAAATCGGCACATACTCAAGGTCACTTCAAGAAGTGAAATTCGAATCACCTTGCGAAGAAGTCTCGTTGACACTTTGCCTTGTCCAACTAATCGGGCAGGAACGGGCATTGAGGGATTTCGCTTGTACCGGGACGGTGTGCTGTGCGAGGGTGCGTTTGGTGGTCTGCGGCAATTCCATACCGACCGGTGTGGACTGATTTCGGTAAATTCCTTGGAGGAAAGTGCACGTGAACGGCGCGACGGACGAGCAACTGCTGGCGCGGCACTGGGCAGCAGTCCACTCGTACGCGCGACTGTGCACCAGCAGTACGCAGTACGCAGGAATGCTCACCACCGCCGCATTCACACGACTGTTCGGGGAATCCGGGCGACGGACGGGAGAGACCGTGGCGTGGCTGCCGCGGCTGCTCGTCACCGTGCGCGCTGTCGCGGCGGAATGGGACGCGGACCACCGGCGCACACAGCTTCACCCCGATCTCCACTCCGGCTCCGAGGACGGGGGCCGCGCCTCGGTACGGCTTCTACCGCCGGAGAACCGGCGCCTGGTGTCCCGCGCATTTCAGGAGTTGTCGGAGTCCGCCCGCTGCATTCTGTGGCACGCGGAAGTCGAGGCGGAGGACCTCGCGATACCGGCCGGACTGCTCGGCCTGACCGCTGCCGACGCTCCCGCGCAGCTGGAGAGGGCACGTGAGCTGTTACGCGCGGGCACCCTCGAGGCGCACAGCGCACTCGCCCCCCGGGAGGAGTGCCGCCGCTACAACCGACTGCTGGAGGCCTCGGTCCGGCGCAGCAACACCCAGACCTGCCGCGATCTGCTGCGGCACATGAACAAGTGCGGGTACTGCCGGTACGCGGCCGACCAGTTGGACCAGTCCGGCGGTCGGCTGCCGGTGCTGCTGGCCGAGGCGGTGCTCGGCTGGGGGGCACGGCCCTATCTCGACTCCCGGCCCGGCCGCCGTGCCCGGTTCGAGGAAGCGCAGGCGGGTCCCGTCGTGGCGGAGGCCCCCACGGGCCCGGTCACGGCGAAGCCGCCCACGGGCCCGATCGTGGAGGAGACGCCGCCCGGCCCGGTCGTGGCGGTGACCTCGGGCGAATCCTGGACCACCACCCCGGCGGACGTCGCCCTCCACCAGGAGGAAGGCGCCCCCGCATACCCCGACGACTTCTCCGCGCACCTCGGCGTTCCTCCCACGGAGCCGCCCTGCCCCCCGGAGCCGAGAAGACGCTCGCGCGGCCGGAGAACCCTCCTCGCCCTGGCCGTACTCGCCGTCACCGCAAGCGTCACCGTGTCGCTCGTCCTGTGGGCCGGCGACGGGGACGACACACAGCCCCCCTCCGACGCCGGAACCGGGACGGCGTCCAAGACACCCGGTTCCAGGGCGCCCGATGCCGGGCCCTCCAGAGCCGGCTCGGGCGGTGCGGACGACTCGCCGTCCGGCACCACGCGCGGCCGGCTGCGCAATGCCGGAAACGATCTGTGCGTCGGCATCGTCGGCGACAAGGCGGTCGAGGACGCGGAGGCCGTACTCACCACCTGCACCTCCTCCGCCCGGCAGCAGTGGTCGTACGAGAGCGACGGCCTGCTCCGCAGCCTCGACGCCCCCGAGCTGTGCCTCGCCTCCTCGGTCCGGCTGGGCAAGTGCGAGGGCCGGACCAAGCAGGACACCAAAAACGTGCGGTACGACCTCACACTCGACGACAGCCTGGTGCCGCTCGCACGTGAGGAACTGGCCCTGACGCCCGCCGCGCCAGAAGGCAAGACGGACCTCGTCCTCAAAACCCGGGACGACAGCGAATCCCAGCGCTGGCAGTTCGACACCTCGGTGGACTCGCTCAAAATGGAGTGGATCAACGCGTACACGGACGGCGACTCGCCGGAGCCGACGCCCAGCGCCCGGCCCACCCCGACCCGCACACCGTCCTCCACGCCGAAGCCCACGCCGTCGGATGCGTCCCCGGCTGGGCCTCCGGCTACCCTCACGCCCGACCCCGGCCGACCGTGCTACGGCTACCACTGCTGGGACGACGGGCACGGCGACGGGTACGGAGGCGGCGGCTGGTCCGAAGGCGGCGGGTTCGGAGGCCGGCGATGACGCGAAAGGCGCCGCCGGAGGATGTCAGTCCTCGTCCAGCGTCAGTTCCGCCCAGATCGTCTTTCCCTCGGGCGTGTGCCGGCTGCCCCACCGCTGGGTGAGCTGGGCGACCAGGAGCAGTCCGCGACCGCCCTCGTCGAAGATCTTGGCGCGCCGCAGATGCGGTGCCGTGTGGCTGGCGTCCGACACCTCGCAGATCAGCGTGCCGGCATCATGGATGAGGCGCAGCCGGATGGGGCGCTCGCCGTACCGGATGGCGTTGGTGACGAGTTCACTCACCACGAGTTCCGTCGTGAACGCCGCCTCGTCCAGGTCCCAGGTGTCCAGTTGCTGGACGACCTGCTTGCGGATCGGGGCGACGAGGGCGGGGTCGGCCGGGATGTCCCAGGTCGCGACCTGGGAGGCCGGAAGTCCGCGCGTGCGGGCGAGAAGCAGGGCCACGTCGTCGGCGACGCCCCTCGGGGGGAGCAGCGACTGGAGGACATGGTGGCAGGTGTCGTCCAGGGAGCTCGACGGGCGGGCCAGCGCCTGGCACAGCATCCGGTGACTGACGTCGATGTCCCGCTCGCGGCTCTCGATCAGACCGTCGGTGTAGAGGGCGAGCACGGTCCCCTCGGCGAGCGTGAGCTCGGTCGACTCGAACGGCAGCCCACCGAGGCCGAGCGGGGGCCCCGGCGGTACGTGGATCTCCCTCGGCGGGCCGTCCGGCGGCAGCATGACCGGAGGCGGATGCCCGGCCCGTGCGAGGGTGCAGCGGCGGCTGACCGGGTCGTACACCGCGTACAGGCAGGTGGCGCCGACCTCACCCGTCGTGCCGTCGCTGCCCGCCTCGGTGGACAGCCTGAGGACCAGGTCGTCGAGGTGGGTCAGCAGCTCGTCGGGAGCCAGGTCGATGTCGGCGAGCGTGCGGACGGCGGTCCGTAGCCGCCCCATCGTGGCCGAGGCCTGGATGCCGTGGCCGACGACGTCCCCGACGACCATGGCGGCCCGCATGCCCGACAGCGGGATCACGTCGAACCAGTCGCCACCGACCCCGGCCCGGGCCGCGGGCAGATAGCGGGAGGCCGCTTCCATGGCGGCCGTGCGCGGCAGCGTCCGGGGCAGCAGGCTGCGCTGCAGGGCGAGCGCGGTCGCGCGTTCGCGGGAATAGCGGCGGGCGTTGTCGATGCAGACGGCCGCCCTGGCCGTGACCTCCTCGGCCAGCAGGACGTCGTCGGGCGTGAAGGGCTCGGTCCGCCGGAACCGGGTGAAGACCACGACGCCGAGGGGAGCGCCGCGGGCCTGCATCGGGACCGACATCGTCGAGTGGATGCCGTACTCCTTGACGCGCTCGAAGCGCGGCCGGTCCCAGGCGAGCCATTCCGACAGCGTGGACGCTAGGTCCGAAGCCACGATGGGCCGGCCCGCCAGCAGGGAGTCGGCCTGCGGCGACGATGCCGGGTAGACATCGACCTGGCCCGGCTTGACCACCGCCTCCGGGTTGCCCGGGTTCACCGACCGGTGCGCGGCACGGCGCAGGTTGACGGGGGTGGACAGCCGTCCGGGATCGCCGCCCTGGTCATCCGGATCCATCAGGTCGACGCTGACGAAGTCGGCGAGCGCGGGCACGCACACGTCGGCCAGCTCCTGGGCCGTGCGTCTGACGTCGAGGGTGGAGCCGATGCGGATACTCGCCTCGTTGACGAGTTGGAGACGTTCACGGGCCAGGTACTGCTCGGTGAAGTCGTGCGCGGTCAGACAGACGCCGCACACCCTGCCCTCGGAGTCCATGAGCGGCGCGATCCGCGCCAGCCAGGCGTGCGGCTCCCGGACGTCGCCCACCTGCATGTACGTCTGCACATCCTCGGGCTGCCCGGACAACAGCACCCGGATCAGATGCCGCTCGAGGTCCTCGCTCTGCGGCTTGCCGGCGATCTCGGGGAGCCGGAGCCCGCGGATCCGCTCCTCCGGGAGGCCCATCGTGTCGGCCATCGCCTCGTTGAACCGGCGCAGCCGCAGCCGCTCGTCGTAGATCGCCGTGGCACAGGGGAACTGTTCCAGGAGCGCGGTCGTCAGGGGATGGCCGTCGGGCAGCGGGTCCGTACCGCCGAGGGGTGCCACGAGGAGCCAGTCGCTGCGGTCGCCGCGCTCGGGCCGTCGCCGGTGCGCGAGCACCCACACGTCCCGGGGGCTCCCGTCCTGATGGCGCAGCGCGAGTTCCCCGCTCCAGCGGTTGCTCGTCGGCTCGGGGCGCCCGGCCTCGGCGCCCGGGGCCAGCAGATCCGCGCCGGGCCGGCCGAGGACATCGGCCGGGGCATGGCCGAGCAGGCGCCGGGCACCCTCGTTCCACTCGACGATGATCCCGTCCCCGTCGAGGACGGCGCGTGCCGTGGCGGTCTCGTCGAAGGGGTAGTCCGGACCGTCGGGGGGTGTGTCGTCGTGGCTCCTCATCGTCGCCACACTCCATAGCGGACACTGACAGTGATCAGATGCGTCACTTGGGTCCCAGCCTAGTCCGTGCCGGTGGTCCGCACACCGCCTGGGGCACCCCGGCACCGACCGCCGCCCCTGGGCCCGTCCGTCACCGGGAGGGTTTCCGGCCGATGTGACGTGACGGACAGCAGAGGCCTGCCGGAGTCTTGACGGTCCAGAGTGTCAGACCGTCAAAGCCTTTTTGACCGCGAACAGTTGTGAGCCTTTCTGATCCCATGATGAAGGGAAAGGCACGTCATGACGGTGACGTGCAGGTCGGTACTGATCGCAGGCACGGCGACTGCGGTGGTCCTCGCCGAAGCCACCGACGTACAGACCGCACCCGGGCCCCGCGCCGCCGTCGGAGAGCGGCGTTCCATTCCGCTCCGTGACGGCCGGCGCTTCGCGCTCGTCAACCCGTCCGGCGTCACCGACCCCACCGGCGCCTACGCCCGGGCTTCCGCGTCCGACAACGCCGACGGCGATCACCTTCGACGCGATACGCGGCAGCCGGATCCGGCTCACCATGACGAGCCGCCATCCGTGCGAGGCCCAGGGAGCCCAGCGGATCAGCCGCCTGGAGGTCCCGCCTCGCTGACCGCGCGGGCTTCCCGGTGCTCCTCGACCACCTCGGCCCCCTCCTCCGGATGAGCCTCGCGGTACTCCTCGGCCGTCGGCTTCGCCACCTGGGAACCGTCGCCGTACAGACCGCGGGACAGGAGAGCCCGCAGCCGCCCCTTCGAGCCGTTCGGGTTCGGCACGCCGTTCGCGTCGTGTGCCGGGCCCGTCTCGAGCGGCCGGGGCTGCTCGTGCTGGGTCAGCGTGTGCAACTCGGCGGGGGAGAGCGGCTGGTGCACCTCGACGAACTCGCCGTGCGGCAGGCGCTTGATGACGCCGGTCTCACGACCGTGCAACACCAGGTCGCGGTCCCGGCGTTGCAGCCCCAGACAGATGCGCCGGGTCGCGATGAAGACCAGGACGGGGACGACGAACAGCGCGATCCGGGCCGCCCAGGTGACCGTGTTGATCGACAGATGGAAACGGGTGGCCACGATGTCGTTGCCGCCGGCCCCGAGCAGGATCAGGTAGACGCTGATCCAGGCCGTGCCGATGGAGGTACGGACCGGCCGGTTGCGCGGGCGGTCCAGCAGATGGTGCTCGCGTTTGTCGCCGGTGATCCAGGATTCCAGGAACGGATAGACACCGATGAAGACGAGGAGGAGGGGGAAGACGACGATCGGGATCAGCACGCCGAGGACCAGCGTATGGCCCGCCATATTGATCTCCCAGCCCGGCATGATGCGCACCAGACCCTCCGCGAAGCCCAGATACCAGTCCGGCTGGGCTCCCGTGGACACCTGGTCGGCGCGGTAAGGCCCGTACGCCCAGACGGGGTTGATCGTCGCGATGGCCGCGATCAGCGTGATCACCCCGAACACCAGGAAGAAGAACCCGCCCGCCTTCGCCATGTACACGGGCATGAACGGCGCCCCCACGACGTTCCGTTCGGTTTTTCCGGGCCCCGGGAACTGGGTGTGCTTGTGGTAGAAGACCAGGATCAGATGGGCCACCACCAGAGCCGCCATGATGCCCGGGACCACCAGGATGTGCAGGGAGTAAAGGCGGGCGACGATGTCGTCTCCGGGGAACTCGCCGCCGAACAGGAAGAACGACAGATACGTCCCGATGACCGGCACGGACAGGATCGCGCCGTCCAGAAACCGCAGCCCGGTCCCGGACAGCAGATCGTCCGGCAGCGAGTAGCCGAAGAGCCCCTCGAACAGGCCGAGGAACAGCAGCGTCCAGCCGAACAGCCAGTTGATCTCACGGGGTTTGCGGAACGAGCCCGTGAAGAAGTGCCGCATCATGTGCATCAGCATCCCGGCGACAAAGATCAGCGCGGCCCAGTGATGGATCTGCCGGATCAGCAGTCCGCCCCGTACGTCGAAGCTGATGTCCAGCGTCGAGGCGTACGCCTCCGACATCCGCACACCCTTCAGCGGGACGTAACTGCCGTGGTACGTCACCTCGTTCATCGACGGATGGAAGAACAGCGTCAGATAGACGCCCGTGAGGATCAGAACGACGAAGCTCCACAGACAGATCTCCCCGAGCAGGAACGACCAGTGGTCCGGGAACACCTTGCGCAGATACTTCCTGCCGAGGCCGTGGATGCCCAGACGGCCGTCGACCCAGTCGGCCACACGCTGCCCCGAGGACGCCTCGTCGGCTGCGGACCGGCGCGAGGGTGCCTTCTCGTACGTGGTCATACGGCGTCGTCCTTGCGTACGTGCGTGAGCTTGTCGGGGTTGGAGACGATGTAGACGCCGCTGACCCGGTCGCCCTCCGGTGTGAGGTCCATGACCATCACGGCGAACGGAGACGTGCCGTCGAAGACCACCACGGAGTCGTCACCGTTGACGCGCCGGTATGTGATGTCCAGTCCCGCCCCGCCCCGCCCCGCCTGCGCCGTGAGGAGCCGCACGGCCTTGTCCCTGCCCCGCACCGGCCTGAGCGCCGCGCGCCTCTTGCCGCCGCCGTCCGACCACACCGTGACGTCCGGCGCGAGGATCTCCATCAGCGCACCGATGTCACCGCCGAGCGCGGCCTGCACGAACCGCTCGGTCGCCTCCCTGCGCACCCGCGGATGCGCCTCGTACAGCGGGCGCCGGGCGTGCACATGCTGCCGGGCCCGGTGCGCGAGCTGGCGCACGGCGGCGGGACTGCGGTCCAGGACGCCGGCGATCTCGGTGTGGGCGTAGCCGAACACCTCGCCCAGGACGAACACCGCGCGCTCCAGCGGGGACAGCGACTCCAGCACCACCAGCATCGCCAGCGACACGGACTCGGCGCGCAGTGCGGGGTCGGCTGCGTCCGGGGGCGGCTCGTCCGTGGCCTGGGTGACGAGCGGCTCGGGCAGCCAAGGACCGACGTACGTCTCGCGTCGCCGGCTGATCACGGCCCGCCGCTTCAGCGCGTGGTTCACCGCGATGCGGACGAGATACGCGCGCGGGTTGCCGATCTCCTTGTGCGGCGACCGGCTGCGGCTGCCGGACCAGGACAGCCAGGTCTCCTGCAGTACGTCCTCGGTGTCGGCGACACTGCCGAGCATGTTGTAGACGATCGCGAACAGCAGCTCGCGATGGTCCATGAACAGACGGGTCGCCGTGTTCAGGGCCTCGTCGGGCCGCGCCTGCGTTGCCGGATGCGGTGCCGGACTTCTGGACATGCCTGTGCCTCCCGTAGCGCGCCTCACTACTGCGAGGGCCAGGGGGGCCCGGAGTGTGACATCCGGCGGGGGAGAGTGACGTACGTCTCAGCTCGTACGAGCCGGGGAGTGCCGTCGCCCACACCTGCTCGGTACCGCTCTGCGTAGCATTTGACCTGGGGCTATTTACGAGTAAGTACCTGCGCGGTACCGTGAGGGACATGCCAGCTCTCAACGTGGAATTCAGCGAGCGCGAGCTCGAGGATCTGCGGCAGATCGCCAAGGAGCGCGGTACGTCGATGAAGGCCCTGGTGCGCGAGGCGGCGGCGGCCGACATCGTGCGGCACCGCGCGTTGCAGGAGGGTGCGGACGTGTTCCGCCGGTTCTTCGCGGCGCACGCCGATGAGTTCGCCGCTGCTTTTCCCGACGACGAACCACCCGGTACGGGCGAGGGGCGGGCCGCCTGAGTCATGGCCGCCCCAGTCATTCATATCGACGTGCCGTGGCTTCTCCAGCGCCACGAAGAGGTCCTGCCCGACCAGCCCACGGTGAACGACTTCTCCGCCCTCGTGGCAGCCGTGGCCCGGCACCGCGTGGACCCGCCGCGGCTCGGCGTGGACTCGGACCCGGCCTGGCGCGCCGCCGCGCTGCTGCACACCCTGGCCATGCTCAAGCCGCTGCCGTCCGCCAACGCCCGCTTCGCCTGCGCGACGGCGGTCTCGTACATGTTCGTCAGCGGCGTCGGCATCGACCCGCCCTACGGTGCCCTTGTCGACCTCGCGCGCGACCTGATGTCCGGCAAGGCGGACGTCTTCGGCGCGGCCGACCGGCTGCGTTCCTGGCAGATCTGAAGTTGCACCTGATTTTCAAAAGCCTGTGCGGGCGGGGCGAGTTGGCCGGGGCGAGCCTGACTTTCCTTCAGAGGTCGGATGTTGCGCAAGTAGCGCGAGTGGCTTGTTGGCTGTGAGGGATTTGTGCAAGGCTGAACTTCCTCGTACATGGTTAATGGCCGGGTCTGATTCGATGCTCGAGTTTTAGTTCTGCCGGTTTTGCTCAAAAGGCGGTCGGCCGACGGCTCGACCGGGCTACGCTCCGGCCACTTTCCATGCACCAAGCCAGAAAGGTATGCACCAACAGGAGCACCTTTTCGGCGGTCAGAACTTCTGTGTGCCACCTTGTGCCTTGGAAGGACCCCGCTCAGTGCACACCCCCCACCCCCCTCGTCCCACATATCCCCCGCGCCCCGGCCTCGCCGTCGTTCCCACCCCCGGGGGTGCCACCGCTCCCGGGGAGTCGGACGAGAGCCTCGCCGCTCTCCTGCGGGCGCAGCCGGAGGGCGAACTCGCTCAGTCCGTCGCGCTGTTGATGGCGCGGCACTGGCAGCCGGCGTACGACTACGCGGTCATCTGCCTGGCCACCTCGGCGAGCGTCGCCTCCATGGTCACCGCGGCCGCCTTTCAGCAGGCCCTCGACCGCCTCAAACGCGCCGAGTCCGCCGCCGCGCTGCGCCCCCACCTGCTGGTGACCGTGCGGGACACGGTCCGGGCCTGGTCCGCCGCGGACCGCATATCCGGCGTTCTGCCGGAACTCCGGAAACCCGCCGGAGGCCGTGGTATGCGCGCCACGAAGTCGATGACGCCGGAAAATCGCAAGCTTGCCGAACGTTCTTTCCAGGCCCTCCCGGGACTCGCCCAGTGCGTGCTGTGGCACACCGAGGTCGAGGCAGAGCACATATCCGTACCAGCTGGTCTGTTGGGTATGGATCCCGACACCGCATCGGCCGCTCTGGACCAGGCACGGGAGCAATTCCGCCAGGGCTGCGTACGTGCCCACCGAGAACTCGCGCCGAACAAGGATTGCCGCTACTACAACCGTCTCCTGGACGTCCCGATTCGGCGCGGCGGCACCTTGCTCCCCGATGTCCAGCAGCATCTGCTGGAGTGCCGCTTCTGCCGTTACGCGGCCGAGCAGCTCAGCCATTTCGAGAGCGGTCAGGGCGGTCTTGGTGTGCTGCTCGCCGAATCGGTGCTCGGCTGGGGCGCCCGCCGCTATCTCGACTCCCGTCCGGGACGGGGCCAGTCCGGAACGCGGCCGAGCCGTTCCGGCAGCAGACGGCAGGGCGGCGGCCGTCATCGCGGGCGCGTGCTGCCCCAGTTCCCCAGCGGGGGCCGAAGGGCCGCTCAGGGCCCGGGGAACTCCAAGGCCCTGCTCACCGGGGCGGGCGTGCTCTCCGGGGCGCTGCTGGCGACCGTACTGATCACCACCTTGTGGCCGCAGGACGACGGCGGTGACACCTCCGCCTCCGGCACTCCAGGACCCGGGCAGAGCGCCACTCCCGGTCCCCAGGCGCCGCCCGCAGGGTCGACGTCCCCGCCGCCGGCAGTGCCCACGCCTCCCGTGCAGACCCGGCTGCGCAATGTCGCCGTGGATCTCTGCCTGGACATCAAGGGGGGCAAGGCGCAGTCCGGTGCCTCGCTCAAGCTGTCGGCGTGCTCCTCCGCCGGGACCCAGGAGTGGTCCTACGAGGAGGACGGGCTGCTGCGCAGCGTCGCGAACCCCGACCTGTGCGTGGACTCCCAGGTGGATGCCGGCGTGGTCGTCCTCGGCAGCTGCGCCTCCGCGGGCTCCAAGCGGGGCGACGACGTCCGCTACGACCTCACGGTCCAGGGGGAGTTGCTGCCGCGCTGGCAGGAGGACCTCGCGGTCGCCCCCGCCGCCAAGGACCCGGACTCGGACGTGGTCGTCAAGATCCGCGACAGGACGGACGCGCAGCGCTGGCGCACGGACGGCAGCGCGTCCTCGCCGAGCCCGGAGTCCTTGTCGGTGGCGGAACCGGTGAGCGACCCGGACTGAGGGCTCCGCCCGGCCGGGCGCCTCTGGTCGCCCGGCCAACTCGGTTCAGTTCTCGGTCTGTTCGTCGGTCTGCGTGTCCTCCGGCTCGGCTTCGCCGTCCTCGGTGCTCTCGGCGTCCGGTCCCTGTGCCCGGACTCGCCGGACGTGTTCCAGGGAGTCCCTCAGTTCTGTGAGCCAGTCGTCCGCGTGGCGTTCGACGAGGCGTACGCACCAGGCGAGTGCGTCGCTGCGGCTTCGGGCGACCCCGGCGGCGATCAGGGTGTCCAGAACCTGCCGCTGGGGCTGCCGCAGCCGGGTCATGACGGGGGCGGCGACATGGGTGAACAGGGCGCGCTCGCCCCCGCACTCCACGCCCCACGAGACCTTCTTGCGGAAGCGGTGCTCGGCCTCGCGGGCCACCGCGACCCGGTCGTCGCGAGTGCGCTCCCGGAACTCCTGGATACGGGACTTGACGGCCGCCCCCTTCTCGGCGTCCGAGGAGCCCTCGGCGAGCCGGGGCTCGGCTATGCGGCCGATGACGGTGATCTCCTCGCGGTCGACCGTCACCTCACTGAGGCTCTCGAAAAGATCGTCGGGCAGCCGTCCGACGAACCAGCCGCGCAGTTTCTCGTGCTGCTCCGTTGTAATCATGTAATGAGCCTTACTCCGCCGCACAGTGAAGGCAAGAGTTCCGCTTCTGCCGGAAGCGGAATGTTTCTGGCCTATTGCTGAGCGGTGCGAATCCGGCCAGAGCGCGTCTTCCGCGCCGCGGCACCCGCTCAGTTACAGGCTCGGCGCGCCCAAGTTCCGTCACTTCACGCCACTGATTCAACACACAACGTTACTGAAACGCATGGGGCGGACGTGTGTTTCCGCCGCGGACTCGGCAGACTCGCGCTCGCCGGTCCGGCACACAGGAACCGGCACCCGAATGTTCCGGAACGCAAACGATCCGGAACGCCACCCAAGCGGAAGGATGCACACAATGCCGAACACCGCGCGCTGGGCAGCGACCCTCACCCTGACGGCCACCGCCGTCTGCGGCCCCCTCGCCGGAGCCGCCCACGCCGCCCCCGAGCCCGCCCCGTCCACCCTCTACGCCCCCTCGGCCCTCGTGCTCACCGTGGGCCGGGGTGAGAGCGCGATCACTGCCGCCCCGGACCGCGCGGTCACCCTGACCTGCGCGCCCGCCGCATCGGGCACGCACCCGGATGCTGCCCGCGCCTGCGCCGAGCTGCGCGCGTCCGGCGGGGACTTCGACACCCTGGCGGGCAGGGGCGAGGGCATGTGCACCCGCGAGTACCGACCCGTGGTCGTCACTGTCGACGGCGTCTGGCAGGGCCGCCGCGTCTCCTACGAGCGCACCTTCGCGAACGAGTGCGTGAAGAACAGCTCCCAGGGGAGAGCCGTCTTCGCGTTCTGAGAGACCGGGATCGCGTGCCGCCCGCGAACCTCGACCGGGGCTCGTAGCTGGGGAGTGCGGCCCTGTCGCGGACGTCACACGATCTCACCCGGGGGTCGGCAGGGACGGAGTGGGGCCGTCCTGCCGGCCCCCGGCATCCACGGCCTAAAAACGTTTTCAGGGATCAACGCAGGTCGGAGCGCAAGCCGTTCCAAGTCCCAACAGTCAGCTGTGTCGGAAGTGTTGACCCCGCGTTGGAAACGTTTTAATTTCTCCGCACCCCGACAGCCAGAGGTGAGGAGGCTCCGTGGCCGCGGTGTTGCGGGAGCGCACGGGCAAGGAGACGGTGAGCCCTTCTCGCCGTCGTCCGCCTGATGCGCGTACGAAGCGAAAAGGCTTACACGCCCGCAGAAGCCGGACCTTGTTCCTGCTGATGCTGCCCGGGCTCGTGTACTTCCTTGTCTTCCACTACGGCGCGCTGGTGGGCAACGTCATCGCGTTCAAGGACTACGTGCCGTTCGACGGCATCTGGGGCAGTCCCTGGGTCGGCCTGGAGAACTTCCAGCGGATGTTCCAGGACAACGCGTTCTGGGACGCTGTCCTCAACACCCTCTGGATCGCGGTCCTGCAGATCGCCTTCTACTTCCCCGTCCCGCTCGCGCTCGCCCTGCTCCTGCACACCCTCACCTGGAGCACGGTCCGCCGTTTCGTGCAGTCCGTGGCGTATCTGCCGCACTTCATCTCATGGGTGATCGTCGTCGCCCTGTTCCAGCAAGTCCTCGGCGACACCGGCCTGGTGAACAGCTACCTCGGCGACGCCGGTCTGAGCACCGTCGACATCATCGGCAACCCGGACGCCTTCAAGCCGCTCACCGTCGCCCAGGTCATCTGGAAGGACGCCGGCTGGGGCACGATCATCTTCCTCGCCGCGCTCTCCCAGGTCGACGAGCAGCAGTACGAGGCCGCCGCCATCGACGGCGCCGGACCCTGGCGGCGTTTCTGGCACGTCACGCTGCCCGCGATCCGCCCGGTGATCGTCCTGCTGCTCATCATGCGGCTCGGCGACATCCTCTCCGTCGGCTTCGAGCAGATGCTGCTGCAGCGCGACGCGGTCGGCCCCGAAGCGGCCGAGATCATCGACACCTTCGTCTACTACCAGGGCATCGTCGGCGGTGACTACGGATTCGCCGCGGCGGCGGGCCTGTTCAAGGGCGTCATCGGAGCCCTCCTCGTCTACGCGGCCAACAAGGTCGCCCACCGCCTCGGCGAACAGGGGGTCTACAAGTGAGCGCCCACGTCCGGCCCGGCTGGATGGAGAAGCCGAAGCCGCTCACCCAGGCCGCCAAGACGGTGGCCCTCGCAGCCGTCGTCCTGCTGGTCTGCGTGCCCTTCCTGGTCATCGTCTCGACCTCGCTGGCCTCGCAGCGCGAGGTGGTCGAGGGCGGCGGCTGGGTGCTGTGGCCGCAGGAGCCGACACTCAAGGCCTACCAGGACATCCTCGACGGCGGCATCGTCACCCACGCCCT
The DNA here is from genome assembly GCF_039532825.1 of Streptomyces vastus. NCBI lineage: Bacteria > Bacillati > Actinomycetota > Actinomycetes > Kitasatosporales > Streptomycetaceae > Streptomyces > Streptomyces vastus. Next base: position 247,261 of record NZ_BAAASJ010000125.1, on the reverse strand, counting down.
CGGCGTGAGCGCGGGAGTGACCGTCGTCGGCACCCTGCTCAGCCTCGCCTGCACGGTGACCCTCGCCTACGCCCTGTCCCGCCCCGGCGTCTTCGGCGGCAAACCCGTTCTGCTGCTGGTGCTGTTCACCTTCCTCTTCCCGCCGGGCATGATCCCCAGCTTCCTGGTGGTCAAGGAGCTCGGCCTGCTCGACTCGTACTCCTCACTGGTGCTGCCGGTGCTGGTGAACGTCTTCAACCTGGTCGTCCTGCGCGGCTTCTTCCAGGGCATCCCCGAGGAGCTGTACGAGGCCGCACGCCTCGACGGGGCGGGGGACTGGCGCGTGCTGTGGTCGGTCGTGCTTCCGCTGTCGAAGGCGGCACTCGCGGTCGTCGGCCTGTTCTACGCGGTGGCGTACTGGAACTCCTGGTTCTACGCCTCCCTCTACCTGGAGAGCGACCACTGGCCGCTCCAACAGGTGCTGCGTACCTATGTGGTGGCCGGTACGGACCTCACCGACACCGCCACGAGCGAGGGCACCGTCAACGCCCCGCAGACCGTGCAGATGGCGGTGCTGGTGATCGCCACCGTGCCGATTCTGCTCGTCTACCCCTTCCTGCAGAAGTACTTCACCAAGGGCGTGCTCACAGGCGCCATCAAAAGCTAACCACCGCTGGAAGTGCAGTCATGAGGCTGCGGGCCGGTGGGGGCTGGTCGCGCCCGCGCGGCGGAGCCGCAAATCGATACAGCCCCGCGCCCCTGAAGGGACGCGATACCGCACCGCACTTCACCAAGGCCGCTCAGCCGTCCAGAGCCAGTCGTCAAGAGCTGGGAGAGAACACACATGTCCGGTACCCCGCTGTCCCGCCGTGCCCTGATGCGCACCGCCGCCGTGGGCAGTCTCGCCCTCGCCGCTCCGGCCGCCCTGACCGCCTGCTCCACGGAGTCCGGCGATGACGGGGTCTCCAACGCGGGCAAGAAGCTGGCGCCCTGGCCCACGTTCAAGGCCTTCACAGGGCCCAAGCCAGACCTCGCGCCGACCGCGGAAGGAGTCCAGCCCGGCTACACCTCTTACCCGTCCGACCTGGCGAAGTCGGTCTCCCGCACCCCCGGGGACGGCTCCACGGTCAAGGTGATGACTATCAGCTTCGGCGTGCCCCCGAAGGGGCGCGGGGAGAACCGGTTCTGGCAGGCGGTGGAGAAGGCCCTCGGCGTGAAGATCGAGTACACGATCATCTCGCAGCCCGACTACCAGAAGAAGATGGCCACGGTGATGGCCGGCGACCCGGGTGAACTCCCGGACATCATCAACATCTTCTCCGGGTTCGTGCTGCCGCGCGAGGCCCAGTTCGTGCAGCGTCGCGCCGAGGACCTCACACCGTTCCTCTCCGGAGAAGCGGTCGCCGACTACCCGAACCTGGCGAACATCCCCACCCACGCCTGGCGCGACATGGGCCGCATCGGCGGCCGCATCCACGGCATCCCCCTGGAACGCCCGCTGCCCGGCTCCACGCTCTGGCTCAACCAGGAGTCCTTCGGGGCCGCCGGGATGAAGGAAGGCTGGACGGACCAGGACTTCGCGGCGGTCGCCAAGAGGGGCACGGGCGGGAAGAAGTACGCCCTGGGGGCGGCGGAAGGATCCGTGTTCGGCGACGGTTTCCACTCCGCGGCGCACGGCGTCCACGCACGGGGATGGTCGGTGAAGAAGGACGGTACGTTCCTCCCGTCCGCGGCCGACGAGCGCTACAAGCAGATGCTCGACTTCCAGCTCCGGCTGCGCAAGGCGGGCTCCTACCACCCCGACGCGACCTCGAGCGCACAGCCCGAGATGATCGACCTCTACTACAACGGGACGGTCGGCTCCATACAGGACGGTTTCGGCGGCTACCTCCCCAAGTTCCTCGAGAAAGGCCGGGAGTTCACACCGGCGCCGGCTTTTCCGTACAGCGTGGGCGGGGCGCCGGGGGGCATCGTCGGGGCACGCCGCTCGTTCGGCTACACCATCCTCAAGAAGGCGAAGAAGGAGCGTATCCAGCTGTTGCTGCGCGTACTCGACTATCTCGCGGCGCCGTTCGGCAGCAAGGAGTGGGAACTCGTCCACTACGGCCTGGAAGGCACCCACTTCACCCGGGCCAAGGACGGCTCGCCCGAGCCCAACGACCTCGGCCAGGTCGAGAACAACACCAACCTGCCGCTGAAATACCTGGCCGAAGGACCCCAGGTGCTGTTCGTGCCCGGCATGCCCGACGCGGTGAAGGCCCTGCACGCCTGGCAGGTGAAGACCGTCCCGCACGCCATCCGCAATGCCTCGTACGGACTCCAGTCCCGGACGTTCACCTCCCAGGGCACCACCCTCGAAACGCTCCTCAAGGACACCGCCACCGGCATCATCGCCGGACGCACGCCGCTGTCCGAGTGGGACGCGGCGGTCAGGACATGGCGTCAGCGAGGTGGCGACAGAATGGCCGAGGAATTCGCCGAGGACTACGCCGCCAACACATGAGGCGGCAGGTGGCAGGGACCGGCAGGTCACGGGCGAAGTGAACCAGAGGAACGGGGAACGACATGGCGGCAAAGGGGCGGGTCACGATCCGCGAGGTGGCCGAGCGGGCGGGCGTGTCCGTGGCCACCGTCTCGCGGGTGCTCAGCGGCAACTACCCGGTCCCGTCGGCCACCCGCACCAGGGTGATGCGCGCGGCGCGTGCGCTCGACTATGTCGCCAACGCGCACGCCCGTGCCCTGGTCGGCGGCGGCCGTAAGATGGTCGCCGTCGTGCTGCGCCAGGTCACCAGCCCCTTCTACGCGCAGGTCGCCGAGGGAGTCGAGGCGGAGGCGGCCGAGCGCGGCTGGGTCTGCGTGTTCGGCGCCACGGCGGGGGATCCGCAGCGGGAGATGGACTTCGTGCAGCTCATGCGCGAGGAGGGTGCCCGGCTGGTGATCTTGGTCGGCGGGGTCGTCGAGGACGACGCCTACCGGGAGCGGGTGGCGCATTACGCGCACGCCCTCGACTCGTCCGGAGCGCGGCTCGTGCTGTGCGGGCGGCCCGCGCCCGACCCCGACATCCCCGCGCTGGTCGTCGAGTTCGACAACGAGGCCGGGGCCCGTGCCATCACCGGCCATCTGCTCTCCGCGGGCCATCGCCGCATCGCCTTCCTGGGCGGGCTGCCCGGCAACACGGCCCTCGACGCGCGCGTCGCCGGATACCGCGCCGCGCTCGCCGAGCACGGACTGCCACCCGAGGCCGCGCATGTCGTCGACTGCGGTCTCGGCCGGGCGGCGGGCCATCGTGCGATGACCGAACTCCTCAAGAGCACAGGCGACACAGGGGAGTTCACCGCCGTGTTCGCCGGGGACGACATGGTCGCCGCCGGTGCCCTGCGGGCCATCGCCGACGCCGGGCTGCGGGTGCCCGACGACATCTCCGTCGTCGGCTACAACGACATCCCGCTCGCCGAGGACTTCAGCCCACCGCTCACCACCGTGCGCACCCCCGCCGAGGAACTGGGCCGGGCCGCCGTGCGCATCGCCCTGCGCGACCCCGAGCACGCCGCGGGCGCCCACCATCTGCTCGGCACCCACATCGTCGTACGCGACAGCGTTTCGCCGCCCCCGCCGGGGCGCGCCCCCAAGTGACGGAGGATCCGCCCCCGTATGACCGCGCCGCATGTGTCGCTTCCCGACCCGACGCACCTTCCCCACCTTCCACAGCTGCCCTCCCTCGACCTCGTCGGCTCGCCCGTCACCGGCTGGACCCGCGCGCACTGGGAGGCGATCGCCGACCGCCTGCTGGACGGTCTGCTGCCGTACGCGTCAAGGGAGTTGGCGCACTACCGGCTGCCCGGCCGGGCCAGCCACTCCGGCGAATGGTCGGACGGCCTCGAGGGGTACGCGCGCTCTTTCCTGCTCGCCGCCTTCCGCATCGCCGGCTCCGGCGGACAGGTCTCCGAGGCCCTGATCGAGCGGTACGCGGCCGGGCTCGCCGCGGGCACCGACCCGGACGGTGCCGACCGCTGGCCGCCCATCACCGACCGGGCGCAGCCGATGGTCGAGGCCGCATCCATCGCGATCGCCCTGCACGAGAGCCGCCCCTGGATCTGGGACAAGCTCGACGACCCGGTACGCCAGCGCGTGGCCGACTGGCTCGGCGGCTTCGTCGGAGCCCGGGCGAACGACTCCAACTGGCGGCTCTTCCAGGTCATCACGGAGGAGTTCCTCGCCTCCGTGGGCGCCCCGCACAGCCGGGCCGACATCGACGGAGGGCTCGCGCGCCTGGAGGACTGGTACCGGGGCGGCGGCTGGTACACCGACGGGGACGGCCGCAAGTTCGACTACTACAACGCCTGGGCCCTGCACCTGTATCCGGTCCTGTGGGCCCGGATGGCCGGGCCGCGCGCGGACCCGGCCCTGGTCACCGCCCACCGTTCCCGGCTGCGTGAATTCCTCGGCGTGTACCAGTACTTCTTCGGCTCCGACGGCGCGCCCGTCCATCAGGGCCGCTCGCTGACGTACCGCTTCGCGACGGTCGCCCCGCTGTGGGCCGGAGCGCTCGCGGACGCCACCCCGCTGCCGCCGGGCCGCACCCGGCGCCTCGCCTCCGGCGCGCTGAAGCACTTCGCCGAGCGCCAAGTGCCGGACGAGCGGGGGCTGTTGAGCCTGGGCTGGTACCGGCCCTTTCTCCCGGTCACCCAGCGGTACTCCGGGCCCGCATCGCCGTACTGGGCGAGCAAGGCGTTCCTCGGGCTGCTGCTGCCCGCCGGCCATCCCGTGTGGACGGCACCCGAGGAGCCCGGCCCGGTGGACACCGCCGACGCGATGCTGGCGCTGCCCGCCCCCGGCTGGCTGCTGCACTCGACGGCGGCCGACGGCATCGTACGGCTGGTCAACCACGGCAGCGACCGCCTGCCGCCGCCTCCGGCCGAGGCCGACGACAGCCCGCACTACGCGAAGCTCGCGTACGCGAGCGCGGCGGCCCCCGACACCCCGCCGGACGATCTCACTGTCGGCCCCGACAACCACATCGCGCTCCTCACGGCCGACGGCACGGCGGCCTCCCGGCGGGGCCGGATCCATCCCCTGGGCGTGAGCGGACGGCATGCGGCGTCCTGGCACCGCGCCGTCCGCCCGGACACCGACGAGGGGCACCGCATCGAGACGACCAGTGTGGTGCACGGTCCCTGGGAGATACGGGTCCATCGCGTCGAAGGGGCGCACGGCGCGGTCGTACGCGAAGGGGGGTGGGCCGTGGCCGACGACAGCGGGCCGCTGGAGGAGGCCTCGGGGGACGGCTGGGCGCTGGCGCGACGGCCGGGGGACGGGCTGACGAGCGCGATCGTCGCGCTGCACGGCTGGGAGGCGGCCGAAGGCGCGGTTGTTCAGGCCCGGGGCGCCAACGCCTATGGCGAGTACTCGGCCACGCCTTGCCTCCGGCTGCCCGCTCACCCGGGCCGCACCCACCTCCTCGTCACTCTCGTTGTCCTCAGCGCGGATCCCGAACTTCCCTGCGATCCAAGGCAGTTGGGGGCACGGGCGGACGCCCGGGTCACTCCTGAGGGCAAGGTCCTGGTCCGCTTTCCGGACGGCACTCAGGAGGAAGTTCCGCGAGCGGCGGGAAGCGGCTGAGGAGCCCCGAGACGCGCAGGAGCCGGTGGATGCGGGGTTGATCGGAGACGAGCCGCAGGGTGCCGCCGCGCTCCTTCGCGCGGCGCTCGGCCCGGCACAGCACCCGCAGCCCCGAGCAGTCGAGGAAGTCGACGAACCGCAGGTCCACCAGGACCTGCGGCACGGGACGGGAGGTCGCGGCGTCCAGGTGCTCGGTCAGGTCGTCGACCGCCGCCATGTCGATCTCGCCCCGCACCACGACCACGGTGAACGAACCGCTCACCCGGCTGTGGGCGTACGCATTCACCGGGGGGAGACCGGAGTAGTACACCGCACTGCCCTCGGGCAGTGCGGCGGCTCGGTCATCGGCTTCCGGCGGCATGTCGGCTCCACCTCGTGCAGGGGAGGGCGCACTTGATCCAGGCAGTTACCCCGGTGGGCCGGGAGCCATCCCCGCCACGCCGACCGTAAGATCCAATCTCACTCAAACTGATGAATCTCGGGCGTGACCATTGACTTTAAGGGTCAGGTTTGACCTTGAGGGTCACGTTACAGGCGGCCCGCGGATCGTGCCCCCAGCGGGAGGCCAGGAGCTTAATGCATATGATGTGCAGGTGCGTGACTACTGCATAAGAACGGCCACCCCCGACGACCTGGACGGCGCGCGGTCCGTCATGCTCGACACCGTCTACCGCGACTTCGGCACCGGGTACGTACCGCGCTGGCATCGCGACATCGTCGACCTCGAGCACGCCTATGTCGCACCCGCCCGGCACACCCTGCTCGTCGCGGTCGACGAGCGGGACGGCACGGTCGTCGCGACCGGCGCGCTCGACTCCCGAGGACCCGACCATCCCCCCAACCCACGCCATCTCGCAGAGCGTTACCCCTCGGGAGAGACCGCCCAGCTGCGCCGCGTGTACGTACGTCCCGGGCACCGACGGCGGGGCCTGGCCCGGCAGTTGGTGGACGAGCTGCTGAACTTCGCGGCGAAGGACGGCAGTTACCGCGCCGTATATCTGCACACGGACCCGTCGGTGCCGGGCGCCGAGGCGTTCTGGCGGTCGCGCGGCAAGGCGCTGCTGGACGAGCGCGCGGAACCCGGCGGCGGCAAGAGCGTCATGCATTTCGAGGTCCCGCTGCTCTGACGGACCCGCCCTTCGCACTCACCGGCATCCCCCACGAAGCTCCACGAAGCCCCACCAAGAAAGCGATCATGCGCTCTCCGTCTCGCCGCCGGTTCCTCGCCGGCCTGCTGCTCACTCCTGTGCTCACCGGCTGCTTCGCTTCCGGGGGCGGGGACGCGTCCGACACCTCGGACGGCTCCCGGCTGCGGGTCGCGCTCGCCTTCCCGCCCGCCGAGAACTACTCCCCGTACGGCGCCGACGCCACCCTCCTCAGCCGCCTCGGCGTCACGGAAGGGCTGACCCGCCTCGACGCCAACGGCACGGCGATCCCCGCGCTCGCCGAGTCGTGGAGCCGAGAGAACGACCGGAGCTGGCTGTTCACCCTGCGCGAGGCCGCCTTCCAGGACGGCACCGAGGTCACCCCGAAGGCCGTCGCCGCCTCCCTCACCCACGCCACCCGGGCGAAGCCCGTGACCGCCGCGCTGTCCGGGGTCGAGCTGACCGCCGAGGCCGCGGACGGCGCACGGGTACGAGTGACCACCGCCGACCCGGATCCCGTACTGCCACTGCGTCTGTCGAGCCCTGGCCTGGCCGTGCTCTCGGCCAGGGCGTACGCGAAGAAGGACGCCGTCAGTCCGGTCGGCACCGCCACCGGCCCCTTCGAGCTCACCAAGGTCACCGGCACCACCGCGGCCACCCTGAACCGCTTCGACGACTACTGGGGCGGCCGGGCGCAGGCCTCCGGGATCGACGCGAAGTACATCGCCGACGGCACGGCCCGTACGAACGCGCTGCGCACCGGCGAGACCGACGTCGCCGAGGCCGTCCCGGTCTCGCAGGCCGCCTCGCTGGACAAGGCGACCCGCCGCGACACAGCCACCACGCGCACCACGAGCCTGCTGCTCAACACCAAGTCCGGCCCCTTCAAGGACCCGAAGGTCCGGGCCGCCGCACGCGAGGCGATCGACACATCCGCCTTTGCCAAGGGCGTGTACGAGGGATACGCCGATCCCGGCGCCGGCATTTACGGGCCCGCTCTCACCTGGGCGGCCGACAAGCGCGTGAAGCCCTCCGGCCGGGCCAAGGCCGGGGGCGCCGACGGGAATTCGGTCACCATGGCGACGTACGACAACCGGCCCGAACTGCCCGAGGCCGCCCAGGTGCTCAAGCAGCAGCTCGAACGGGCCGGATTCAAGGTCGAGTTGGAGGTGCGCGAGTACTCCCGGCTCGAAAGCGACGCCCTGGCAGGGAAGTTCGACGCGGTCGTCTCCGCCCGCAACACCATGCTCGACACCGGCGACCCCGTCTCCATCCTCGCCAGCGACTACACCTGCGACGGCAGTTACAACCCGGCCATGCTGTGCGACAAGACGGTCGACAAGGCCGTCGCCACGGCGGAGTCGATCACCGACACCGCCGAGCGGCAGGACGCGTCGATGGCCGCGGAGGCGGCGGTCCTCGGCACGGACGCGATGGTGCCGCTCGTCCATCAGCGGATCATCACCGGAGTGGGCGCCGAGGTGAGCGGTGTGCAGCTCGACCCGTACGAGCGCGCTCTCGTCGGGGTCGGGACACGGCGCTGACGTGACTGTCGTACGGGGCCCAGTACCGCTGTGGCGCGCCGTACTCGTCGGTGCGCTGCTGTGCGGGGTCGGGCTGCTGCCGTGGCTGTCGCGCACCGACCCGGCGCTCACCGTGCTCAAGGCGCGGTCCGCGGAACGCGACCCCACGCCCGAGGCGCTGGAGGCGGTTCGCTCCCAACTCGGCCTGGACACGGGCCCGTTGCGGCTGCTCGGGAGTTGGCTCGGCGGCCTGCTGCGCGGTGACGCGGGCCGGTCCTGGATCTCCGGAGCGGAGGTCACGCCGGCGGTCCTGCAGGCGCTCGGAGTCTCGCTGCTGCTGATGGCCGGGGCGCTGGCCGTCGCGGCGGTCACGGCGGGTGCCGTGTGTGCGCGGACGCTGAGGCTCGGGGCGCGCCGAGAACTCGCCGGGCGTCCGTCCGGAGGTACCGGCTCGGCGTTCCTGTCCACGCTGCCCGACTTCTTGACCGCTTCCGTGCTGGCCGCCGTCGTCGGCGTACAACTCGGCTGGCTGCCCGCGCTCGGCTGGTACGGGCCCCGGTGGATGGTGCTGCCCGCGCTGTCGCTGGGCCTGCCCGCGGGCGCGCTGCTCGGCCTGCTGCTCGACGACATGCTGCCGGGGGCCTTCGCCGAACCCTGGGCGCTGGCGGCCGCCGCCCGCGGAGTACGCGGCCGGAGCCTCGCACGGCAGGCGCTGCGCCGCTGTGTGCCCGGACTGCTGCCGAACGTCGGCCTGTTCGTCGTCGGTCTGACCGGCGGTGCGGTCGCCGTGGAGCAGATCTTCGACATCCCCGGGCTCGGACGGCTGAGCCTGCAGGCCGCGGTGGCGCAGGACCTGCCCGTACTCCAGGCCGGAACGCTCGCCCTGGTCCTGCTCGCCGCGGCAGCCGGAGGCCTCGCCCGGCTCACGGCACGGCTGCTCGTCGGACCGGCCCTGCGCGACGGCGCGCTCTCCTCGCTGCACCGCCCGACGCAGCCGCGTCCCACGACACTTCCCCTCCTCTACGGCGCGCTGCTGCTCGCCGTCATCGCGCTCGGTCTGGCCCGGGACCCGCTGGAGCTGGACACCACCGCACGGCTCCAATCGCCTTCCTGGGCCCACCCGTTCGGCACGGACGCGCTCGGCCGCGATGTGCTGGCCCGGGTCGGGCACGGCGCGCTGGACACGCTGGCACTGGCCATCGCGGTGAGCGCGGCGGCGCTGGCGGTGGGGGTCGTACTGGGGCTGCTGCCGCGCTTCTCCGGACCGCTGCTCGACACGGTCAACGCCGTACCGCCGGTCCTCGCGGGACTCCTGGTCGCCTCGGTCGCGGGGAGCGGGCGCTGGACGCCGGCCCTCGCCGTGACCGCCGTCGCCTGGGCGCCGCTGGCAGCCCACACCTCGGCACTGCTCCAACAGGAGCGCGCCACCACCCACTTGACGGCGACCCGAGGGCTCGGCGCGGGCCCGTCCCACCTCCTCCGCCACGAACTCCTCCCCGCCGTCCTGCCCCCGGTCGTACGCCACGCACTCCTGCGCCTGCCGGGCGTGGCCCTCGCCCTCGCGGCCCTCGGCTTCCTCGGTCTGGGAGCCCAACCACCGTCCCCCGAATGGGGGTTGCTCCTCGCCGAGAACCAGCCGTACGTCGAACGCGCCCCGTGGGCCGTCCTCGCCCCCGCCGCCGTGCTCGCCCTGCTGGGGGCGGTGGCGGTGACGGCCGGGGGAGGGGTGCGGTGGCCCTGGGGACCGCGACGCCGCCGCCGACGTTTCGCGAAGCCCATCGCCGCACAGCCGCCGACCACCCTCGCCGTCCCCCGATCCGCGCCCGCCGCACAGCAGCCCGCCACCACCGCAACCAAGGAGTCCCGATGACCCGGCAGCCGACCGAGCAGGCCAAGGCGGCGGACCCGAAGACCGGTGCCGCCGCCGGTGCTTCGCGCCTGCGCACCTGGAGCCGGCTGAACCCGTTGCTGCGCCTGCTGATCCTCACCCAACTCGCCTTCAACATCGGCTTCTACGCCGTCCTGCCCTTCCTCGCCGAACACCTGGGCACCGCGATCGGCATGGCGGGCTGGATGGTCGGACTCGTCCTGGGCCTGAGGACCTTCAGCCAGCAGGGCCTGTTCGTGGTGGGCGGCGCGCTCGCCGACCGCTACGGCGTACGGCCCGTCGTGCTCGCCGGCTGCGCCCTGCGCATCGCCGGGTTCGCCTGGCTCGGGTACGCGGACCGGACCTGGGCGGTCATCGGGGCCGTTCTGCTGATCGGTTTCGCCGCCGCGTTGTTCTCCCCGGCCGTCGAGTCGGAGGTCGCCCGCCAGGCCGTGGTGTGGGAGGAGGCGGGCGGCGGCCCCCGTACGGGCGTGCTCGCGCTGTTCACCGTGGCCGGGCAGGCCGGGGCGTTCGTCGGGCCGTTCCTCGGTGCGCTGCTGCTCGCGGTGGACTTCCGGGTGGCGTGCCTCGCGGGGGCGGGCGTCTTCGTCCTCGTCCTGGCCGGGCATCTCCGGCTGCTGCCCCAGCACATCCCGGGGCGGCAGCGCGTGGCGGTCAAGGGCGGAGCCCGCGTGCTGGTGCGCAACCGCCGCTTCCTGGCGCTGTGTTGTGCGTACGGCGCCTACCTGCTGGCGTACAACCAGCTGTACCTGATCCTCCCCGACGAGGTGGCGCGGGCGGCGGGCTCGCAGGCGCCGCTGGCGTGGCTGTTCGCGCTGTCCTCGCTGCTTGTCGTGACCGCCCAGCTGCCCCTCACCCGCTGGGCCGGGGACCGGCTCGACCTGCGCCGGTCCATGGCCGCGGGGTTGTTGCTGATCGCCGCCGGGTTCGCGGTGGTGGCCGCGGCGCGGCCCGCCGGGTGGACGGGCAACGCCGGGCTGCTGCCCGCGGCGGGCTTCGTCGTGCTGCTCACGCTCGGCCAGATGCTCGTCGTGCCCGCCGCCCGCGCCTGGGTGCCGGATCTCGCCGAGGACGGCCGCCTCGGCCTCTACATGGGTGCCCTGTCGTCCGTATCCGGCCTGATCGTCCTGATCGGCAGCGCGGGCACCGGCTCACTGCTCGATGTGGGGCTGCCACCCGCCGTGCCCTGGCTGGTCCTCGTTGCGATCCCCGTCGCGTCCGTCGCCCTGCTGCCACGTCACGCCAAGTCGAACGCCAAGCGTCAGTAGCCGACCTGGAAGGTCGCGTCGGCCCGTTCGCTCGCCGTCGAGACGGGATCGATCCGCAGGACGTATCCGGAGTGCCTGATGTAGCGCGTCGGGAAGTTGTGCGAGCGGAACGACGCCCAGGTGGAGTCGGCCAGGCCGGCGGTCCGGTGGAACGTCGCGTCCTGCGCGAACGCCGTCGTGCCGTCGTTCACGTCAAGGCGCAGGTTGTAGCTGTAGTGCCGCAGGTAGCGGGTGGGGTGGCTGACGGACTGGAAGGAGACCCCCGCCGAGTCCGCCAGGCCCGGCACCAGCTTCCACTGGGAGTCGGCGTACGGGTCGATCGGGTACGGGTCGATCCTGCCGACGTAGCCGCTGTGCCGGACGTAACGGGCCGGATAGTTGTACGACTTGAGCCGGTTCCAGGCCGGCGCCCCGTAGCGCGCGACGAGGTTGTCGTACTCGGCTCCCGTGATCGCCGCGATCGTCCCGTGCTTCGAGTTGAGGGGCTGCGTGTAGAGCCGCTGGTCGACGGGGGTCCACGTGCCGGAGGCCAGGTTGCTCGTCTGCCAGGCGTAGAAGACGCCGTTGGGCGTGTAGGTGTCGCCCCACAGGTACCAGGTGCTGGACGTGTGGGACTTGACCAGGATCGGCGCCTCTGTGCCGCCGTGTGCGACCGGCGTACTGAACTTGGTGAAGCTGCCGGGGTCGAGGGAGGTGGACCGTGCCCCCACCAGTGTCTGGTTCTCCTTGTAGTAGAGGTAGTTGACGCCGTTCACGCCCACGGCCAGGTTGCCGTCGATGACGTCATACCCGGGGTCGAAGAACACCTGCGGGTTGGCCGTCGTCCGGAAGTCGGTCGTGTAGCTGACCATGATCACGTTGTGACCGCTGCTGTTCACCGAGGAGTAGAGGATCCCGTAGCGGCCGCGTGAGGCGTCCCAGTACGCCTCCGGCGCCCAGCTGTGGGTGTTGGTCATGTCGTGCAGCTTCAGCAGCCGGTAGCCGGTGAAGGTGCGCAGGTCGGCGGAGTCCCAGACGTGGATGTTGACGCTGGTGCGGTTCCAGTCGGTGCCCTGGAGGTCGGTCGCCAGGACGACGAAGGTGCCGTCCTGCTTGCGCATGATGAACGGGTCGCGCAGGCCGAGGGCGCCCTGGGTGGGGGTCGCCACCGGATTGTTCTGGTTCAGCGGCAGCCACTGGAGGCCGTCGGTGCTGACGGCGAGGTGGAGGCCGTAGTCGGTGCCTGCGCCGAGGTTGGTCGACTCGGTGAAGTAGCCCATCACGTACGACGGCCCGGTCGCCGCGCTCGCGCTTCCGGCGCCGAGGCTGAGAGCGCCGGTCATGGCCACCGGGACGGCGGCGGCCATGCCGAGGAAGAGCCGGCGGGAGGGGTCGCTCGCGTCCGAGGGTCTGTTCACGTCAGGCTCCATTTTCTGGAAAGGATGGTCGATATGTCGAACGTGGATCGGCAATCCGAACGATCGGGCGCGCTGAACGTAGAGCCGTGCGAGGGGGAAGTCAACGGGTGTGACAGGGATGGCCGTTGTGGCCCCGCATGCTGTTTCGATCTCGGGCCATCCACTCTGGACCATGTATGCCTTGACTGGCATATAACTGTGGAGGCATATTGAATCCATGTCCGATGCCTCCCTGTGGACCGCACTCGCCGACCCGCACCGGCGGGTCATCGTCGGTCTGCTCCTGGAGCGTCCGCGGCCCGTCGGTGAGATCGCCGACGCCTGCGGTCTGAGTCAGCCCAGTACGTCGAAGCACTTGAAGGTGTTGCGCGAGGCGGGCCTGGTGCGCGTACGGCAGGACGCGCAGCGCCGGGTCTACGCCCTTGACCCGGCGCCGATCGCGGAACTGGACGCCTGGCTGGCGCCGTACCGCAAGCTGTGGAACGACAGCCTCGACGCGCTCGGGCGCCGCCTGGACGAGACGGCGGCGACAGCGGCGACTAGGGGGGAGTCGTCGGACGAGGACAACCGAGCCCCCGACTCGAAGGACTGAGCCACCATGTCCGCCGAACTCACCGGCACCTACCTGACCCTGGACGACGGCCGCCCGGCCGTCCGGTTCACCCGCACCTACGACCACCCCATCGACCGCGTCTGGCAGTTCGTGACCGACACGGACGAACTGGCCCACTGGTTCCCGTGTCGCGCCGAGATCGAACTGCGCGTCGCCGGCACGATCAAGTTCAGCGACGACCCGAACACGGTGGACTCGACGGGCCGGGTGCTCGCCGTCGACGCACCCCGGCACCTTTCCTTCAGCTGGGAAGGCGACGAACTCCACTTCGACCTCGAGGAGTTGGACGAGAAGCGCACCCGCTTCACGCTCACCAACGTGCTGGTGGAGGAGAACACGGCTGCCCGTAACGGCGCCGGCTGGGAGGTGTGCCTCATGGCCCTCGACGCATGGGCTCGTGGCGAGCGGTTCGAGGGCCCGCACGCTGGTGACACCGCGCCGTGGCACGAGCTCTACCGCGGCTACGTCGGGGCCGGAGTCCCCTCGGGCGCATCGGTCCCCGGCATGGACGACGCGAGCTGAGCCTGTCGGCTACCGCCGGGCGACGGAGTCCAGCAGGGCGGGAAGGTCCGCGACCGAGTCCAGGACGTGGTCGGGTCTGCCGCACGCCGCCTTGTGCGTCTCGGGCAGGTACTTGCCGGTTTTGACGAGGACGCCGGTGATCCCGACGCGCTGGGCGGCGAGTACGTCGGACTCGATGTCGTCGCCGATCATCAGTGCCTGGCCCGGCGCGGCCCCCACCCGTGCCAGCGCCGCCTCGAAGAACGCGGGCGTGGGCTTGCCGGTGATCTCGGCCTCCGTGCGGGCGGCCTGCTCCAGGCCGGTCAGGAAGGCGCCGGTGTCGAGTTGGAGCCCCTGGTCGGTACGCCAGTACAGGTTGCGGTGCATGGCGACCAGCCGGGCACCCCGCTGGAGATAGCCGAAGGCCCGGTTCAGCGAGGCGTAGTCGAACTCCGGGCCCGCGCCGCCCACGATGACGACATCCGGGACGGTGCCCCTGCCCGCGTCCATGCCGGCCTCGTCGAGGAGCGTCACGCCGACGAGGTCCTCGCGGATGTCGCCGCTGTTGAGCAGGGAGCACCGCGCGCCGGGATACCGGTCGGCGACGAACGCGGCGGTGGCGGCGGGCGCGGTCAGGATGTCCTGGGCGTCCACCGGGAAGCCCGCTCCCGCCAGGGTCTCGGCGATCGACGCGCGCGTACGGGACGTCGTGTTGGTGACCAGGGCGACGCCGAGGCCCGACTCCCGGATCCGCCGCAGCGCCTCGACCGCGCCGGGCAGTGGCTCCCACGAGACGGTGAGCACACCGTCGATGTCGATCAGAACCGCGCGTACCGACTCCATGTCCCGAACATACCGACCACCTACCGGCCCGGCAGATGCCGTCACTGCATCTGGCGTCGCACCAGCTCGTGCAGCCGCCCGCTCGTATCGGCGAGCAGCTGCGCGGGCGGGCCCTGCTGCACCACGCGGCCCTCCGACATGACGATGACACGGTCCGCGTCCAACACGGTCGACAGCCGGTGTGCGATCACGACACGTGTGGCGTTGAGGGCGTGGGTGCTCTCGATGACGCGGCGCTGCGTCTCGTTGTCGAGGGCGCTGGTCGCCTCGTCGAAGAAGAGGATGCGCGGCCGGCGGATCAGCGCCTGGGCGGTCACCAGCCGCTCGGGTCGGGCCGACGATCGCCACGAACTCTCCCCGCCGCCCCTGCCCGTCCCCTCCCCAGGGGCTGTCGCCCCTTCGACGCCACCTCGCTCGATCAGCCCTCCCGGCTTTCCGCCTTGAGGTGCGTGGCGAAGAAGCCGTCGATGCGTTGCCAGGCGTCGACGGCGGACTCCGGGTGCGGCCTGATTCCGGCGACACGCATCAGCGGACGCAGCGCGCGTGGACCGACCTCGGCGTCGTTGAGGAAGGAGTGCCCGGCCTCCGGATACTCCTTGACGTCGTGAACGATGCCGAGCCGGTCGAGCGCCGCCTCCAGATCGGAGGCCGCGCTCTTCAGTGTCCGGTCGCGGGCTCCGTAACTCGCGACTACGGGGCAGGAACCGGTGAGCGCCCGTTCGAGATGCTTCGGAAGGCGGCCGTAGTTGACGGACGCGGCGTCGTAGTCGCCGCCGCCCACGGTGAGGAGGGCGAAGGAACCGCCCATGCAGAAGCCGATGACGCCGATCCGCCCGGTGCAGTCGGGATCCCGGGCGAGGTGGGTACGGGCCGCCTCGATGTCATGGAAGGCTCGGCCACGTCCGGACAGGGCGGCCCTGAAGGTCGGCACCAGGCAGCGTACGGCCCCTCCGTCGGTGAACAGGTCGGGCATGACGACGAGGTACCCGGCTCTCGCCAGTCGTTCCGCCTGACGGTGCATCACATCGTTGACGCCCAGGGCCTCATGGATCACGACGACACCGGGCCAGGGGCCCGGCCCGGTGGGCCGGGTGAGATGGCCTCTGAGCTGACGGGAGCCGCCGAGGGCGGCGCTGAACTCGGTGAGATCGACGGTGGTGGTCGTGGCGGGCACGCTGTCCTCCAGGGGAGGGTGGGGGCGGGACGGCTTACGGCGCGATGAAGGGCTGGACGCGCTTGCGGTAGTCCTTGGGCCGCACCTCGTTGTAGTACTTGTCCTTGTCCTCACCCTCCGAGGTGAGGATGTACACCGGGCACTCGTCGGACTTGGCCTCACCGTTGTACTCGTGCAGTGCCTCGCCCGTCCGCGCCTCGACGACCTTCAGCTGGTACGAGGTGTTGTACGTGCGTATCTTCAGCGGCTTGTCGTCATCGGTCTCCATGTCGCACACCTTGCCCGTCGGGGTCGCCTTGGTGCGCTCGAGGCAGACGACCAGTTCGGCGGCGGCCGGCTTGTCCGAGTAGCCGAGGAACCAGCCCTTGGGGAAGTCTCCGGCGGGCGGCTCGAACTGCGACCAGTTGTCGCCGGGGTTGTTCATGAGCATCGCCGGGTGCACGGTCTTCTTCGTACTGTCGTAGGCGGGCATCCCCGAGAAGCCGAGCCCGTCCGTGCACACCCGCTCCAGGTCCAGGACGGAATCCGGCACCTCCGGCCCGTCCGCTGCCGAACCCTTCGACTGCGATGTGCCGGCACCCACTTCCGAGCTTCCGGTGAGCGACGAGCATCCGCACAGGACCACACCGAGAAGCCCGGCGGTGACCAGAACCGAAGACCTTGAAGGCATTGGGAACCCCCCATCGAAGAAAGAACAGCAGCAGGGCATGTCCCCCGGACATGCCCTGTCCCCCCTACCTGCTGGAGAAGATCGTGTCGTGCGCCTCGGCCGCGGACATGGGGGAGGCGCCCCCATGTAGTTGTGCGGCCCCTGTGACTCGTGGGTACTACGCTGTATGAACTCGAAGGAGTATTCGAGGGGGCGGCCGGGGCATCCCGGAAGAGGGCACAGGGGGCCTGAGTGTCGTCGTTGTCGTCACCGACGCTGGTCGGCAGAGGACCGGAGCTGGACCTTCTGACCGAGGCAGGCCGGTCGGCGGGCGAAGGGCGGGGCTCGTCGGTGTTCGTGCTGGGCGAGCCGGGCATCGGCAAGTCGCGCCTCGTCGAGGAGGCCGCAGCCACAGCCGTACGCACCGGGTTACGGGTGCTGCGCGGGCGGGCCGCATCCGCCGGGCGCGCGATGCCACTGCGCCCGCTTGCGGAGGCCGTGTTCTCCGGACTTCGCGGTGAAGAGGCGCCCGCGGATGCGGACTTGGGCCCCTACGAGCCGCTGCTGTCGCGGCTGTGCGGGCTGGCGCCGCAGGACGGTGCGCCACTGGTGGGCTACGCGGAGGCGGTGCTGCGGCTCCTGGGTGTTCTCGGACGCACCCGTGGCTGCGTTCTGGTGCTGGAGGACCTGCACGACGCGGACGCCGACACACTAACCATCGTCGACTACCTCACGGACAACCTTCCCGGCCAGCGGGCCGTCCTGCTGGCCACCCTGCGCGGTGGACCGGGACCCGCCCTCGACCTCGCCGAGGCCGCGGCATCCCGCCGTGCGGCCCGCACACTGCGCCTGGCCCGCCTCGGGCCCGCCCACACGGCGGAACTGGCCGCCCGCTGTCTGGGCCACGACGATGCCGACAAGGTACCGGCTGCCGTACTGGACCACCTGCACGCCGTCTCCGACGGCGTCCCCTTCGTCGTGGAGGAACTGCTGCGAGCCATGGTCGACAGCGGCAACCTCGTCCAGCGGCAGGGGGCCGGCTGGACGGTGTGCGGCGCGCTGAACGCCGGAGTACCCGCGACGGTCGCCGCCGCCGTCCTCCAGCGCGTGGACCACCTGGAACCGCCCGGAGTCGCGCTCCTGGAAGCGGCAGCTGTGCTTGGCAGGCGCTTCCCCGTGGACATCGCCGCCCGTGTCGCCGGGCTGGACCGGACGACGGCGCTCCGCCAGCTGCGGCATGCGGCACGCGCCCACCTGGTCGCCGACGGCACCACCCACGGCCCCACCGCGGAGGAGCCAGGCTGGCACATTTTCCGCCACGCCCTGACCGCCGATGCCATCGCCCACCGGCTGCTGCCCGCGGAACGGGCGGCGCTCTGTCTCGCCGCCGCCGACGCCATCGAGTCCGCCCACGCGAGCCACGCGACCGAGTCCGACGACGCGTCGGAGCAGGGGGCCGGAGGCGCAGGCCGGCCCGGGCAGATCCACGGTCTGATCGGCGGTGACTCGGGCGACGACCTGTACCGCCTGGCCGCGGAGCTGTGTGTCGCCGGCGGGCAGCGGGCGCGGGCGGCCGTACTGCTCACCCGGGCCGGCCGGCAGGCGGTTCAGCGGGGCGCCCTGCTGACCGCGGCGGAACTCCTCGACCGGGGCCTGGAGCTGACCGCCGACGCCACGGACGCCCCGCCCGAGGCCGTGGCCCGGCTGCTGGAGGAGCTGCTGCGGACACTCGTCCTCACGGGCGACGTCCAGCGCGTCCCGGAGCTCGGCGACCGGCTGGACCGCATTCTGACCGCGTGGGGCGCGCCGCCCGCCCGGCGTGCCGCGGGTTTCCTGACGCAGGCCGGGGCCGCGGCCACCGTCCAGCGCTGGGAGGAGGGCCTGACCGCTGTCCGGCGGGCGCGGGAGCTGCTCGGTGCCGAGCCCGACCCGGCGTCCCGCGCCGCCCTGGACGCGGTCGCCGCGCACCTGGTGCTCAACTCGCAGCGCCCGGACCGGCTGGAGAGCGCCAGGGCCCTGGCCGAAGGGGCCGTGGCGACCGCCGAGGCGGTCGGTCTGCCTGAGGTGAGCTGCAAGGCGCTGAACATGCTCGGGTACTGCCTCAGGCCCCTGGACCTGGCCGAGGCGGAGAAGGTGTTCGAGCGTCTGGTGGCCACGGCCGAGACCCACGCGCTGCCGGTCTGGCGGATTCGCGGCCTGCTGGAACTCGGCGCGCTCGACCGGGTCCGGTTCACCGGGACCGAGCGGCTGCTGGCGGCGCGGAAGGCGGCCGACGAGACCGGCGCGGTGCTGATGACGGCCTGGGCCGACATGCATCTGACGCTCGCCCATGTGCTGCGCGACGACCTGGCCGCGGCCGCGGATTCCGCCCGGCGGCTCCGGGCGACGGCTCGCAGACTACGGCTGGACGAAGTGGAGCTGCTCGGTGCCGGAATGGACGCCATCATCGCCGCCGTCCGTGGGGAGCGGGACAAACTCCAGGCCGCGCTGCACATCCTGGGGAACGCACTGGCCGGAGGGAGCGCCGGAGCGGTCTGGGGCTACGCCGACACCTCCGTGTGGGGCTGGGCCCGGGGCGTCTGCTCCCTGCTGAGGGAGGAACACGACCGGGCGATGGCCGAGTTCACCGAGGCGGACAAAGTCATGCGGGCACTGCCCAGCACCCGGGGGGTCACCGGTTTCCTGGGTCCGTACCTGCTCCTGCGTACCGTACGGGGCGCGGCCGGCTGGGCGGAGCTGGACGGGGCCGTCGCCGGCCGGCTCACCGAGGCCCACTGGGACCGGCCCTTCGTCGGCTGGTCCCGGGCCGTGCTCCTGGGCCGCGAAGGCCGGGCCGCCGAGGCCGCCAAGGCGGCCGAGGAGGCCCTGGCCGGGACCGACGTCATACCCCTGGCCCGCCACTTGTGCCTGCGCCTGGGCGCTCAGGCGGCGCTCACCGACAGCTGGGGGAGGCCCGTCGAGTGGCTGCGCACCGCCGAGCACTTCTTCCACGACCGGGGCACGACACGGATGTCGGCAGCCTGCCGCGCCCTGCTGCGGGAAGCGGGCTCTCCCGTGCCACGGCGCCGGCAGGGCCACGACACGATTCCGCAGGAGCTGCGGCGGACGGGTGTGACCGCCCGGGAGTACGAGGTGCTGCGCCTGCTCGGCCAAGGGCTCGGCAACCAGGAGATCGCCGAGCAGCTCTTCCTCTCGCCACGCACCGTCGAAAAGCACCTGGCGAGTCTTCGCGACCGCACCGGTCAGAACAGCAGGGCCGCCCTGCGCACCCTGGCTCGCCGGTACGCGCACGGCCAGTGACTCCGGGGCGCGCCGGCGCCCGACCGCCCGAGGGGAACGGGGCCCAGTGCCGGAGCCCGCAGCGCTCGTACGGGACTTCGGCGTCGCTCACGCCATCTGGCGTCGTACCAGCTCATGCAGCCGCCCGCTCGTATCGGCGAGGAGTTGCGCGGGCGGGCCCTGCTGCACCACGCGGCCCTCCGACATGACGATGACGCGGTCCGCGTCCAGCACGGTCGACAGCCGGTGTGCGATCACGACACGCGTGGCGTTGAGCGCGTGGGTGCTCTCGATGACCCGGCGCTGCGTCTCGTTGTCGAGGGCGCTGGTCGCCTCGTCGAAGAAGAGGATGCGCGGCCGGCGGATCAGTGCCTGGGCGATCATCAGCCGCTGGCGCTGGCCGCCCGAGACCGCGCCGCTGCCGGAGACGATGGTGTGCAGGCCCATCGGCATGCGCTTGATGTCCTCGGCGAGTCCCGCCATCTCGGCGGCGGCCATGGCCTCTTCGGGCGTGTACGGCTCGGTGCCGCAGATGCAGTCCAGGATCGAGCCGGTGAACGGCTGCGCGTGCTGGAGTACGACACCGCACTGGCGGCGTACGGCCGACTGGTCGAGTGCGGCCAGGTCCTGACCGTCGTACAGGACGTTTCCCGAGACGGGTTTGTCGAAGCCGATGAGCAGCCGCAGCAGGGTGGATTTGCCGCAGCCGCTGGGGCCGACGATCGCCACGAACTCGCCCGACCGGATCGCGAAGGACACGTCGTCGAGGACGAGCGGGCCGTCGTCGGTGTACCGGAAGGACAGCTTCTTCGCCTCGATGGCGCCGGACAGCGCGGCCGGGCGGGTGCTCGCCACGCGGACCTCGGGCGTCGCGTCGAGGACCGGTTTGATCTCCTCGAACATCGGCAGCGCGGCGACCGCCGAGACGAACGCACCGGTCAGCTGGGTCACCGAGGTCAGCAGCATGGTCATCGAGGTGGTGAAGGTCAGAAAGGCGCCGGCCGACATCGAGCCGCGTGCCGGTCCCGCCAGCAGCATGAAGATGATCAGCGAGCTGAGCGGCAGATACACCGCGCCCAGCACCGTGTTGAGGTTCTTGATCCGCCCGACCCGCTGCTGCAGCTCACGGCTCCGCGCAAACTCGCTCGCCCATGCCGCGTACGCGTAGTTCTCGGCCGCCGCGACCCGCAGCTTGGGCAGGCCCCGCAGCGTCTGGAAGGCCTGGTTGTTGAGCTTGTTGCTCAGCACGACGAGGCGGCGCTGCCAGCGCACCTGCCACAGTCCGAGCCCGAGGAACACCGCGGCGATCACGACGAGCATGCCGATCGCGGCCAGCGCCATCGGGACGCTGTACACGAGCAGCAGGACGAGGTTCATGAGGGCGACCGTGCCCGCCTGGACGACGACCGGGCCGATGCCCGCCATCATGCGGCGCATCGAGCTGATGCCCATGGCGGCGCTGGCCAGTTCGCCGGTCGAGCGCGCGGTGAAGAACTTCGTGGGCAGCCTGAGCAGCCGGTCCCACACGGCGGGTTGGAGCGTGGCCTCGATACGTCCCTCCATCCGCAGGATGGTGAGGTTCTGCATCAGCATGAACGCTGCCGACACCACACTGGCGATCATGATCGCCAGGCAGAACTGCACGATCAGGTTCTCCTGGGCCTTCGGCACATAGACCCCGAGCACCTGCCCGGTCGCGATCGGCACCAGCGCGCCCAGCGCCACCGTGACAAGTCCGCTGAGCGCGAGGTTGCGCAGATCGCCGCCGGTGCCGCGGAGGCTGAACCGCAGCAGACCGAGCGGGCCCATCCGGCGTTCCGGCAGCGGCCGGTAGAACATGACGGCGCGCGGCTCGAACTCCGCCGCGTTGGCCTTCTCGACCGGTGTCTCACGACCGCTCGGGTGCACGGCCACATAGCCGCCGCGCCGCCACAGCAGAGCGACCGGAGCGCCGGACGCGGCCCGGTGGCCGACCAGCGGACCGATGTTGTCGCGCCACCAGCGCCCGTCCAGGCGTACGGCCCGGGTGCGGATGCGGGAGGCGAGCGCGATCCGCTCGACGGGGTCGAGTCGGTCGCTCTCCGTGCCGCTCTGCGCGGGGTCCGCGAGCGCGAGCCCGGCAGCGCGGGCGACGAGCTTGCAGGCGGCGTAGGTGGCGTCGGCGTCCGCCGCCGGCCCGGTCGATCCCGAGCGCTTGGAGATGGAGGCGATCAGGGTGCGGTCGGCCCGGGCGCGGACCTCCTCACCGGCCTTGATGCCCTCGGCCGTACGGTCCTCATGGGTGCGTTCCAGCTGCTCGATCCAGCGGTCGAGGGTGGCGAGCAGCCGGTACTGCTGGTCGACCATGGCCTGCCACATCGCCGGGTCCACCAGCAGATCGGCCGCGGCCTCGGCGCCGTACACCGACCCGTACTGCACACTGCCCGGCGGCACCTGCATCCACAGGATGTCGTCGTCGGTCAGGGCCGCGCCCCGCTCGGTCGCCAGGGGCGCCTCGAAGAGGATGGCCAGGCCCCGGCCGACACCCAGGGAGAGGGCGTACTCCAGAGGGCTGGTGGCCGGGGGTACGAGCACGGGGTTGCCGTACGGGTCGTACGTCCATGTCTCGGTCTGCGGCGGCTGGTACAGCTCGCGCATTTCGATACGGCGCAGTACGCACTCGCGCAGGGGCCTGCCGACCAGGCTGTGCTGCGGTCCCGCGACCGGGCCGAGCAGCAGTGTGCCCGCTTCGAGGCGGCCGAGGTGGTGCCAGTGGCCCTGCTGGATCGCGTCGACCGCGAAGAGGTCCATGGCTCCGGAGGCGACGAGCCACAGCACGTGCGGGCCTTCGAGGTCCAGGCGGGTGAGGCCGGAGCCGTCGACCGGAGTGCCCATGCCGCCGAGCGCGGCGAGCACGTAGTCGCCCTCGGTGACCGGCTGTTGGTGCTGGTCGGGTACGGAGGTCATCTCAGCGCTCCCTGACCAGCTCGGCGTACGGGCCGCCGGCCGCCACCAGGGCCTCGTGACGCCCGCGCTCCACGATCGTGCCGTGCTGGAGGACCACGATCTCGTCGCTGTCGCGCACGGTGCTGAGCCGGTGCGCGATCACCACGCAGGCGCAGCCGCGCTTGCGCAGGTTGTCCATCACGATCTGCTCTGTCTCCGCGTCCAGGGCGCTGGTCACCTCGTCGAGGACGAGGATGCTGGGCCTGCGCACCAACGCCCGTGCGATCTCCAGGCGTTGGCGCTGGCCGCCGGAGAAGTTGCGGCCGTCCTGCTCGACCTTGCTGTGGATACCGCCGGGGCGACGCATGACGACGTCGTACACCGCCGCGTCCTGGAGCGCCGCGACCACGGCGTCGTCGGGGACCGAGGGGTCCCACAGCGCGATGTTGTCGCGGACCGTGCCCTCGAAGAGGAAGACGTCCTGGTCGACGAAGGACACGGAGGCCGCGAGCGCGCCACGGGGGATGTCCTCCAGCCGCTGTCCGTCGATCCGGATCACGCCCTCCCAGGGAGCGTAGAGACCCGAAATCAGCCTGGACACGGTCGACTTGCCGCTGCCGGAACCGCCGACGAGCGCCACCTGCTGACCCGGCCCGACCGTCAGCGAGAAACCGGACAGCAGCGGCTTGTCGAGCGGGCTGTAGCCGAACGTGATGTTCTCCAGCTCCACATGGCCGTGCAGCCGGCGGGTGCTGTCGCCCGCGCCCGGACGTGAGTAGAGGGGGTCCGCCGCGAAGTTCTCGACGTCCTTGAGGCGGGCCACGTCGGCGGCGAAGTCCTGGATACGGCCCGCGACGCCGTTGAGGCGGGTGATCGGCGCGGTGAAGCGGGTCACCAGCGCCTGGAACGCCACGAGCAGACCGACGGAGATGTGGCCCTCCACGGCCCGCATCCCGCCGATCCACAGGATCAGCGCGCTGTTGAGCGTCGCCAGCGTCGGCGCGACCACGCCCAGCCAGGCGCTCGGCACCCCGAGCCGCTGCTGCTCCTCGAGCGTGGTGGCGTGCTGCCCGGCCCACTTGCGGAAGTAGCCGTCCTCACCGCCGGTCGCCTTCATCGTCTCGATCAACTGCAGCCCGGTGTACGCCGTGTTGGTGAGCCGTGCGCTGTCCGCGCGCAGCTTGGCGGTACGCGTCGCCCGCAGCCGGATCACCACCCGCATCGCCACCAGGTTGAGCAGCGCGACCCCGATGCCCACGGCTGTGAGCTGCGGGTCGTAGGTGTAGAGCAGGACCGCGTACAGCACCACCACGACCGCGTCCACTCCCGCCGCCGCGAGATCCCGGGCCAGCGTCTCGGCCACCGCGTCGTTCGACTGGAGCCGCTGCACCAGGTCGGCCGGACTGCGCTGGGAGAAGAACGTTACGGGCAGCCGCAGCAGATGCCGCAGGAACTTCGCGCTGCTCAGCGTCGAGGAGATGATGCGCCCGCGCAGCAGGTTCGCCTGCTGCAACCAGGTCAGCACGACCGTGAGCAGCACGGTCGCGCCCATCGAGGCGAACAGCACGGTGAGCAGCGAGGTCTGCCCGCCGATCAGGAACATGTCGATGTACGTACGGCTGAGCGCGGGGACCGCGGCCCCGACCGCCACCAGCAGCAGACTTGCCAGCACTGCGGCCGGCATGGTGCCCGAAGTCCCGCGCAGCCGGGCCGGCATGGCGCCCAGGACACCCGGTTTGCGGCCGCCCTTCTCGAAGTCGGGACCCGGCTCCATGACCAGGACGACACCGGTGAAGCTGGTGTCGAAGTCCTCCATGGGGATGAAACGGCGGCCCTTGCCGGGGTCGTTGATGTGCACCCCGCGCCGGCCGAAGCGGCGCCCCATGCCGTCGTAGACGACGTAGTGGTTGAACTCCCAGAAGAGGATCGCCGGGGCGCGCACCTCGGCCAGCGCCGCCGTGTCCATCTGCATGCCCTTGGCGGTGAGGCCGTAACTGCGCGCCGCCTTCAGCAGGTTGCTGGCCCGCGAGCCGTCCCGCGAGACACCGCAGGCGATGCGCAGTTCTTCGAGCGGGATGTGCCGCCCGTAGTGGCCGAGCACCATGGCGAGGGAGGCGGCGCCGCACTCCACGGCCTCCATCTGGAGGACGGTGGGCGTGCGGACCGTCTTGCGGCGGCCCTTGGGGACGGTGCGCTTCGGCGGCGCGGCGCGGCGTCGTCCCCGTACGGGCGGCGGGAGTTCGGGCCGATCGGTGCCGGTGCCGGTCTCCTGGGGGGCGGTCACGGCAGCAGCCAATCGATCGGGCGCTCGTCGGCCATACGGATCGAGCCGGAGGCCATGGTCATGGAGTCGAGCCGGAACGGCGGGCCCTCCGCAGACGACCACTTGTAGCCGGACTTCGTGCCGGACGAACGGTCGAGCCGGACGAGCACGGCCACCGGCCGGCCGTCCTTGGTGAACTGCTCGGCCAGCTGGCTGTCGCCGAGGAAAGCGGTGATCTGCTGCGGCGTCTGTGCGTTCCGGTCGACCTTCTTCACCCGGCCGCGCAGCACGCCGTACTCCTGGGTGGGCACCGACTGGACGGTGAGGTCCACGGCCGCGTCGTCCGGAATCGTGGCGGCGTTCTCTGCGGGCACGTACACCGTCGCGAACAGCGGGTCCTTGGCGCCTGCGACCTTCTCGACGGAGGCGACGTTCGCGCCGGTCTGGATGATGGCGCCCATCGTGGCGGCGAGGGCGTTGACCCGGCCCGCGGCGACGGTGCGCACGACCGTCTCACCCTTCGCCGTACGGACCTTGAGTACGGGGGCGTCGGCGGCGAGCCGCTCGCCCTGCTCGGCGAGGACCGCGGTGACCTGGCCGGAGACGGGGCTCTGCAGAACGTAACTGCCCTGCCCGTGCGTGAGGATGGCGGGCGCGGTCACCGTGGAGGCGACAGATCCCGTGACGGCCCAGACGGAGGCGGCGGCCATCACGACGACCGTCACGGACAGCACGAGCCAGCCCTGCGGGCGGGCGAAGCGCACCGGAAGGTCGAGCTCCTCCGGTGACTGGAGCTTGGCGAGGGCCTGTTGGCGGAACTGCACGGGGGAACTTTCCCTCACCTGCGGACGACAGGACGTACGGGCTCAGTTCGTACGGGCTCAGTTCGTACGGGCTCGGTGAACGGCTGCCGTACGGCCGCTTGGTTCACGGCATCCGGAAGCCCCGGAACCGGCGAACGGTTCCGGGACTCACGGCACGCTGATGCGATCAGAGACCGGCGACCAGGCCGGTGACCGGGGCGGTGTTGAGGCCGGTCGTACCCTCGACGGTGCCGACGGCGGTGTCCACGATGCCCGAGACCGGGGCAACGGAGTCCAGCGCGCCGGTGACGGTGCCCAGGGCGTTGACGGACAGGCCGCCGGAGACGGTGTCGAGGTCGGCGTCCGAGATCTCGACGGTCTCGACCTGGGGGGTGGAGTTCATGATGGAACTTCCCTTCCTATTGATATTCACAAGGGGGGAGCGGCCCCCTCTGGGGGACAGATGGTCGGCCGCGTCCGCAAGCTCAGGCACCCGTTGCCGGGAACCATGGGGTGACCCTGCGGTGCGATGGATCAAAGCACGCTGCCGCGCCGCGCTTCCAATCAACGGCCCATGTGATCAGGGCATTTGCGGCCGGCGGAAGCCCAACCGTGCACACCTGCGCACGGCTCAGTGGCGACTTCTTCACACGATCCCCGGTGTGATCGCTCCGATGCCCTTGCGGGCGTACTGGCGAAACGGGCACTCCCGAACCAATGAGGCGGCAGCCGCCGGACCGCTGTGCAGATTCGCCACCGGCCGTGACCCGGCTGCGTAATCGGTGTGCAGATTTCCTGAAGCTGGGATTCCGCTCTCTGAGGCGAACGCGCTGTTACTTCGCGGTAGCGGAGGGCGAGTGAACGGCGAAGTTTGCCAAGGGAGTTGAACACCCCACACGCCGCATCCGTACCAGTCGGCATCCAGGCGCCGCCATCAGCTGCCTAGCGGTAGCGCGGACCCCGTCCCCACAGGAGGTCAAGAAGTTGAGTCACAAGCGAACACCAAAGCGCAAGGCCGTAATAGCAGCGGGCAGCGTGGCGGCGCTCGGAGCGGCGGCACTGATACTGCCCAACGCGATGGCGTCCCAGGACGAAGGAACCGATGCCGCCGCGGCCCCGAAGACGGTCAATGCCGCGCAGGCGTCCGACCTGTCCTCGGAGCTGGAGGCGCTGCTCGGTGAGGCGTTCGCCGGCTCGTACTACGACAAGGACAAGCAGCAGCTCATCATCAACGTCGTGGGCGACAACAACAACGTCATCGTCGGGGCCGAGCAGGCGGGCGCGGTCGTCCGCGAAGTCGACAACAGCATGTCCGAACTCAAGGCCGCCGAGCAGACCTTGAAGTCCGAGGCGACCATCCCCGGTACGGCCTGGTCCGTCGACCCGAGGACCAACAAGATCCAGGTCACCGCCGACAGCACGGTCAAGGGCTCGAACTGGGAGCAGGTGGAGTCGACGGTCAAGTCGCTCGGCTCGGACATGGCCTCCGTCAAGAGGTCCGCCGGTGAGTTCAAGACGTTCGCCGCGGGCGGCGACGCCATCTTCGGTGGCGGTTCGCGTTGCTCGCTGGGCTTCAACGTCACCAACTCCGAGGGCAACCCCGCGTTCCTGACCGCAGGTCACTGTGCTGTCGCGGCCGCCGAGTGGTCGGAGGAGGAGGGCGGTGCGCCGATCGGCACGGTCGACGCTCAGACGGCCACGTTCCCCGGTGAGGGCGACTTCGGGCTCGTCAACTACGACGACCCGGCCACCGAGGCGCCCAGCACGGTGAACCTCGGCGGCGAGCAGGTCGACATCGCGCAGGCCGCGGAGGCCGAGGTCGGTATGCCGGTCACCCGTATGGGCAGCACCACCGGCCAGGACTCCGGCACGGTCACCGCCCTCAACGCCACCGTGAACTACGCCGAGGGCA
Organism: Streptomyces vastus; assembly: GCF_039532825.1. NCBI lineage: Bacteria > Bacillati > Actinomycetota > Actinomycetes > Kitasatosporales > Streptomycetaceae > Streptomyces > Streptomyces vastus. The sequence continues at coordinate 219,480 of NZ_BAAASJ010000125.1, read as the reverse complement.
CGGTCACCGGTCTGATCCAGACCGACGTCTGCGCCGAGCCCGGCGACAGCGGTGGCTCGCTGTTCAACGAGAACAGCGCGATCGGCCTGACCTCCGGCGGCAGCGGCGACTGCACCGTCGGCGGCGAGACCTTCTTCCAGCCGGTCACCACCGCCCTGGAGGCGGTCGGCGCGACGATCGGCGACGGCGGTGCCGGTGCCGGCGAGGAAGCCGGTGCCGGTGGCGCGGGCGCTGGTGAAGAGGCCGGTGCCGGTGGCGCGGGTGCTGGTGAAGAGGCCGGTGCCGGTGAAGAAGCAGGCGCTGGTGAAGAGGCCGGTGCTGGTGAGGAAGCCGGTGCTGGTGAAGAAGCGGATGCCGACGACGAAGCCGGTCTGATCGCGGGCCTGACCGGCTGACGCACAGCAGATTTCGGCCGTACGTTCACAGCGGTCGTAGTGGGGCGGTCCGGCTCTCCGGCGGGAGGGCCGGACCGCCCCGCGTATGGGGCAGGAGGGGCCGGACCGCCCCGCGTACGGGGCGCGGGGAACTGCGCGACGAGCCCTCACCGACCCGCAGGTTGGTCACCGGTCTCAGGCGGAGCGTAGAAGCAGCAGCGCCACGTCGTCGACCCGCTCCAGCTCCGTCCCGCTGTGCCGTACCAGCGCGTCGGCCAGCTCCTCCAGCGGCTGGTCGCCGATCTCGGTGAGCCGCCCCGCGAGACGGGCCAGCGCCTCCTCGATGTCGGCACCGGGGGACTCGATCAACCCGTCGGTGTAGAGGGCGAGTACGGACCCGGGCGCGAGCGACACCTGAGTCGTCGGATACGTGGCCACCGCGTCGATCCCGAGCAATGGCCCGCCGGCCAGATCGAGCACTCGCACCTGCCCGTCGGGCCTTCTCAGCAGGGGCGGCGGATGCCCGGCCCGGGCCATCACGGCCTGGCCGTGCGCGGGGTCCAGACGCAGATACACGCAGCTGGCGAAGAGCTCGCTGCCCAGGTCCATGAGCAGCCTGTTGGTGCTGCTCATGACCTCCTCCGGCGGCTGGCCGACGGTCGTGTACGCGCGTACGGCGGTGCGGATCTGTCCCATCAGCCCGGCCGCCGTGACGTTGTGGCCCTGCACGTCCCCGATGACCGCCACGGCCCCGCCGGGCGTCGGCACCAGGTCGTAGAAGTCACCGCCGATCTCCATGCCCCGGGTGGCGGGCAGATACCGGGCGGCCGCCTCGATACCGGGCAGCGAGGGCAGCGAATGCGGCAGCAGGGCCGCCTGCAGACCGTGCGCCAGCTGGTGCTTCACGTCGTACAGCCGCGCCCGCTCCAGCGCCTGCGCGATCAGCCCGCTCATGCTGGTCAGCACGGCACGCTCGTCGGCGGGGAAATGATGCGGCTCGGCGTACGCGAGGACACAGGTCCCCACCGGACGGCCCGACGCGATCAGCGGCAGATACGCCCAGGCCTCCATGCCGTCCTGTGCCGGGTGCTGCTCCGGATAGAGCCGCTCCAGCTGCCGACGGGACTCGAAGAAGGCGGGCACCCCACTGGACAGCGCGTGCACCCCGGGCGACTGCGCGGTGAGCGACATCCCGTCGAACCGCTCCACGGCATGCGGGTCCGGATAACCGCGGTGCCCCAGCACATGCAGCCGTCCGCCCTGCGAGCCCAGGAGCATCAGCGCCTGGCTTCCGACGGCGGGCGCGATCTCGTCCGCGACCAGCTGCACCACGTCCTGGACGCCCACCGCCTTGGTGAGCGCGCCGGCCAGGTTCAGAATGTGCGCCATGGTGACCAGACGTGAGCCACCGTCCTCGGGCCGCTGCCCGGTGCGGCCGGTCCCCTCCGCCGACCGTGCCCGGGAGATCCTGAGGCTCAGCCCGTTCGTACTGGGATACAGCCGGAACGACAGCCAGTCGGCCGGCGGTCGCAGCGCCACGAACGACGTCACCTGCTGGCCCAGCAGCGCTGCACGGTAGCGGTCCTCGAAGAGCGGGTCGTTCAGCCATGGCACGCACGCCCACAGATGCGATCCCAGCAGCGCGCTGACCGGCAGTCCGAGCAGCTCGCCCGCCGCCGCGTTGGCGAAGCTGATCCGGCCGTGCAGATCGAGCGCGCACAGCCCATACGGCAGCCGCGCCACCATCCGCACGGCCTCCACCGCGCCGAGCGTCCCCGCCACGGTCGCCGCCGACGCCGGGGCGAGCAGATCCGGCTCGGGGCGCACCGGGTGGCCCTCCTCGGCGGCCCGCTCGAGGCGCAGCGCGAGCCGGCCGCAGGCCGCGGTGAGATGGTCACGCTCCCGGTCGGACAGTTCCGCCGGGCGCGTGCCCGGCCAGGTCACGAAGATCGCCCCGTACACGGCACGCTCGGTCGCCACCGGCACCGCGGCCAGCGCGAAGGGATACGGCAGGACCACGGCGATCCGCGGATAGTCGCGGGCCATGTCCTCCTCGCCGCCGACCCAGACGAGCCGCCGGTCGCGCACCGCCTTCGCCACCGGGACCGGCGCGCTCAGCCCCACCCGCTCCCAGGGCGCCGCGAAGGCCCGCGGCAGACCGGCCATCACGGCCATCTCCAGGACCTGCTCACCCGGCGCCAGCAGATAGACCGCGCCGGAGTGCGCGCCGACATCGTCCATGATCGCGGCCAGCGTCAGCGACAGCAGCGGCCGGCCGACCGGCGCCGCCCGGCGCTCCGACTGCCGCCCGGACGTCTGGTCGGACGTCTGATCGGACACGCCGACCACCTCCTCCCACGGCAGACATGAAGCAGCCCAGGGTCAAGGCTCTCTCTTGTGCGGGGTTCCCGCACAGGGAGCACCCACAGTGACCGCCGGTCACGTACCGCCGTAGGGGCTGCGCATGCGACCCGGACGCGCTGTAATTGCGGACGTGGTCAGTGACGGCGCTGCGGGACGCAGAACACGAACGCTGCGTGCCGAACTTGCCCTCAAGACCCTTCACGCGGAGCCCGGTTCCCGTGAGCGGCTACGCAACGTCATCGAGCTGGTCCTGGTCTTCAGCGGCGCGGTCGTCGCCGCCGTGTACGCGCCCAGGGACGACCGGCTCACCCTGCTCGAGTCGGCGGGTGTACCGCGGTCCCTGTACGGGCTGCGCGACAGCTACCCGCTGACCGGCGGCTCGCCCGCCGCGGAGTCGCACCGCCTGGGACAGCCGCTGTGGTTCGGCCCCGAGGAAGTCGCCGTGAGCCCCGATGCCCGGCCGACGGCCGTGGGGGACTTCTCGCTGGCCGCCCTGCCGCTGCCCCCGGACCCGCACGGCGGCGGCTGTCTGATCGCCGCCACCGACAGCCCCGGCGGCTTCGACACCGAGGACCGGCGCTGTCTCGGGCTGCTCGCCGAGGCCATGGTCTGCCCGGAGCCGTCCCGGCCCCCGCCCGAGGAGGCCATGGCAGCCGAGGACGAGCTGCCCCACAGCTCGTTCAGCCTGGCCATGGACACCGGGCGGGTCGAGGTCGACGACGAGACGCTGGAGCTGTTCGGCATCGGGCGGGAGGAGTTCGACGGCAAGGTCGAGACGCTGCTGGGCATGACCGTGCCGGAGGACCTGCCCTCGCTGATGTCCGTGGTCGAGGCGGACCACATGTCCATCGGCGACCGTGAGCTGGAGTTCCGGATCCGCCGGCCCACCGGGGAACAGAAGTGGCTCAGGCTGCGCGGACTGCTGCTGCCCGCGGGCGACGGGCAACCGGACCGGCTCGTGGGCACCGTCGCGGACGCCTCGAAACTGCGGTCCGGCGTCAACGAGGTGGCCCGCGTCCAGCGCCTCGCCGCCGCCCTCGCCACCGCGGGCACCGTCCGCGACGTCAGCCAGGCCGTCGTCACCGCCCTGCGCCAGCCGCTGCTGGCGGACCGGATCGCGCTGGCCGAACTGGAGGGCGAGCGGCTCGTCGTCACCGTCCTCGACCCGCCCGAACCGGAGGCCTGGCCGGAGCTGTGGCGCAGCGAATGGCGCTCGGAGTGGCCCGACGCGCCCGTACGCGCCATGCCGACCCTGGCCGCCGCCCTGCGCGAGGGCCGCGCCGCGATCTGGCCCGCCGGGACACCGCTGGAACCAGCGCTCGCCGACGTCGGACCCGGCGGCCTCGCTGTCCTGCCGCTGCCGGCCGGCGGACGCATGGCAGGAGCCTGCCTGATCGGCTGGGACACCCCGCACGACTTCGGCCCCGACGAGCGCGCCCTGCTCACCGCCTCCGCCGGGCTCGCGGGCCAGGCCCTGATGCGCGCCCACGCCTTCGACGCCGAACACGAACTCGTCGGCACTCTCCAGCGCACCCTGCTCCCGCGCCGGCTGCCCACCCTGCCCGGCGGGGCCGCCGTCGCCCGCTACCTGCCCACCACCGCGGGCCTGGAGGTCGGCGGCGACTGGTACGACGTGATCCCGCTGCCCGACAACCATGTCGCCCTCGTCATCGGCGACGTCCAGGGACACAACGCCGGAGCCGCGACCCTCATGGGTCAGATGCGCACCGCCCTGCGTGCGTACGCCGTCGAAGGGCACCCCCCGGACGTGGTGGTCTCGCACGCCAACCGGCTGCTCATGGACATGGAGACCGACCTCTTCGCCACCTGCGCCTACGTCGACGTCGACATGGAGGAGGGCACGGCTTGGTGCGTACGGGCCGGACATCTGCCCCCGGTCCTGCGGCACCCGGACGGCACCACCGAGATCGTGATCACAGAGGGCGGACCCCCGCTCGGCGTCGTGACCCAGGCCGAATTCCCGATGACCGAGATACCGCTACGGCCCGGCGCGCTGGTGGCACTGACCACGGACGGTCTGGTCGAGTCCGCCGAACTCGACCTCGAGGACGGCCTGCGCCGCATGGCCGACCAGATGGCGGCCTCCGACCCGGCCCACCTCGGTCTCGTGGCCGACGCCCTGCTCACCTACGCCAACCGCTCCGACGACGTCGCCCTGCTGCTCATGCGCTACGACGGCATGGCGCTGCGCCCCGAGCGCGAGTCCTGGACGGTGTGGCGCGTACCCCAGGCCGTCGGCCACGCCCGCCGCTTCACCAAGCGCACCCTGCGCGCCTGGGGCGTCACCCAGCAGACCGACGCCATCCTCCTGGTCGTCTCCGAACTGGTCACCAACGCCCTCGTCCACACCGACGGCCAGGTCCGCCTCGACCTCACCCTCATCAACAACCGTTTCCGCGTAGCGGTCGCCGACATCTCACCCCGCACACCCATCAAGCCCACCAGCATCGGCTGGGAGGCCACCGGCGGCCGGGGCATCCTCCTGGTGGAGGCCCTGTCGGCGGCCTGGGGAACGGTCCCGGTCAGCGGCGGCAAGCAGGTCTGGTGCGAGATCCCCCTGAGCTGAGCGGTACGCCGCCGTGATCCGCCCTAGGCTTTCAGCCGTGCTCCGCCTCCTGCTGATGTCCGACACCCACCTCCCCAAGCGCGCCGAGGAACTCCCGGCACCGCTCCTCGCCGAACTTCCGCGCGCCGACGTCGTGATCCACGCCGGCGACTGGGTGGACGTGGCCACCCTCGACCTCCTGGAGAGCCGGTCGCGGCGGCTGATCGGCGTATACGGCAACAACGACGGCCCCGAGCTCAGGGCGCGCCTGCCCGAAGTGGCCCTCGCCGAACTGGACGGCCTGCGCCTCGGCGTCGTCCACGAAACCGGCGCAGCTGCAGGCCGCGAACGCCGCTGCGCTGCCCGCTTCCCCGACCTCGACGTCCTTGTCTTCGGCCACAGCCACATCCCCTGGGACACCACGGCACCGACCGGCCTGCGCCTGCTCAACCCCGGCTCACCCACCGACCGCCGACGCCAGCCGCACTGCACGTACATGACCGCGCTCGCGGACGGCGGCCGGCTGACCGACGTGGCACTGCACCGGCTGCCGCCCCGTCATCGCGAAGCGCTCAGCGCCGACTCCCGCGACGGCGCCTGAGCCGCCCCAGGACGGCGAGTACCACGGCGACGGCCGCCGCCGCGGCCACGGCGCGTTTGGCGAGGGACGGACCGGCCGTCCGTACGAGGTCGATCGGCTCGGCGGGCGTGGGCTCGGCCTCGGGCGTGGTGGCCGGCCCCAGTTGCTCGGACAGGCACGTCGCGAACTGACCGACCAGCTTGTCGCCCACCTCGGCCATGACGCCGCGCCCGAACTGGGCCGGACGACCGGTCACCGTCAGATCGGTCCGGACGGAGACGGCCGTGCCGCCGTCGCGTTCGGTGAGCGTGGCGGTGACGGTCGCCCGTGCGGTGCCCTGGCCGCGGGTCTCCTTGCCGGAGGCGATCAGGACCATCCGGTGCGCACTCTCGTCCTGCTCCTCGAAGACGGCGGTGCCCCGGTACGTGACGGTGATCGGTCCGACCCTGACCTTCACCGAGCCGTTCACGGTCTTCCCGTCGTACTCCTCCACCGTCGCCCCCGGCATGCACGGCGCGACCCGCTCGATGTCGAGGAGCAGCGGCCAGGCCTCCTGGACCGGGACAGGGACGGTGAACTCGTGGTGCAGTTCCATCATCGGTTCCTCCTCGTCAGTCTTCGCGCGCTTCCCGTGGACGGATGGCGTCCCGTGGGTGGATCTCCCCGGCGGTCGCCGTCAGGGGCACGCCGCTGCCGCCCCACCGCAGCGCGACGATCTCGGCGGCGACGGACACGGCCACCTCCTCGGGCGTACGCGCGCCGAGGTCGAGGCCGACGGGCGAGCGCAGCCGGGACAGTTCCTGCTCGCCGAGTCCGGCCTCGCACAGGCGCTTCATGCGGTCGTCGTGGGTGCGTCGGCTGCCCATCGCCCCGATGTACGCGGCGGGGCGCCGAAGGGCCTCCTCCAGCAGCGGTACGTCGAACTTGGGGTCGTGTGTGAGGACGCAGATCACCGTGCGCTCGTCGGTGGCCGTGGTGTGCAGGTAGCGGTGCGGCCATTCGACGACGACCTCGACGCCCTCCGGGAAGCGTTTCGGGGTGGCGAAGACGGGGCGGGCGTCGCACACGGTGACCCGGTAGCCGAGGAACGCGCCGATCCTCGCAACTGCCGCCGCGTAGTCGATGGCGCCGAAGACCAGCATCCGGGGCGGCGGCGCGAAGGAGTGCAGGAACACGGTGACGGAGTCCTCGCGCCGCTCGCCACGCGGGCCGTAGTGCCGCTGCCCGGTGGCGGCCAGAGCCAGTTCGCCCCGCGCGTCGGCGGTCACCGCCACGTCCAGGCCACTCGCGCCGAGTGAGCCGGATACCGCGTCCGGCCAGACGGCGAGCGTGGCACCGCGCGGGGCGGGACCGTCGACCACGGTCGCCACGGTCACCGGGCGGCCGACGGCCACCGACTGAGCGACCGCGCCGAAGGCGGGATCGACGGTCGGTGTCACAGGCCGTACGAGCACGGTGATCTCCCCGCCGCAGGTGAGCCCGACGGCGAACGCGTCCTCGTCGCTGTACCCGAAGGTTTCCAGGCGCGCCTGCCCGCTCGCCACGACCTCCTGCTCCAGCTCGAACACCGCGCCCTCGACGCACCCCCCGGACACACTGCCCAGGACCTCGTCCCTGGGGCCGACGGCCATGGCGGCGCCCGGCTCGCGGGGCGCACTGCGGCTGACGGCGACGACCGTGGCGAGCCCGAAGGGCGCACCGTCGGCGTACCAGCGACCGAGCGCCGTGAGGATGTCACGCATGGCCTGCTCCTTTCACTGCCGCGACCCGGCCGAGACCGGTGAGGCGGGCCTCACGCCTCACGATCCGCTCCTCTCACCACAGCCGCCAGATGCTCCAGCGCGGCCAGGCTGTGACCCTCGACGAACGCGTCCACGCTCGGCAGTGCGGCCGCCATGCCGGCGGCGAGGGGTGTGTAACCGGGGCGGGCCTTGCGGGGGTTGGCCCAGATCACCCGGTGCGCCAGCCGGTGCAGCCGGTGCATCTGGGCGGCGAGCAGTTCCGGATCGCCGCGCTCCCAGCCGTCCGACAGCACGACGACCACGGCCCCGCGCGCCAGGCCCCGCTGCACCCACCGGTCGAGGAAGGCCCGCAGCAGCTCGCAGAGCCGGGTGCCGCCGCGCCAGTCCGGTACGGCGGCCGTGACCGCGGCCAGCGCCGTGTCCGGGGTCGCGGTGGGTGAGCTCGCGGGTCACCCGGGTCAGCCAAGTACCGATTCCCGCTGACGTTGATGTTGTCCGTCCAGTTGGTCTGGCCGGTGATCAGCCGGGCGTCCTCCTTGCGGGGCCGGGCGCGGCCGACCTCGCGTTCGGTGCTCTGGTCGGTCATGCCGGTACCTCCTGCTCGGACTCCTGCCCGGCCCCGTTCCCGGAGGCGTCGAGAACTGCGCGCACGATGTTCTGGTAGCCGGTGCACCGGCAGAGATTGCCCTCCAGGGCATGCCGTATCGCGTCGGGGCCGGGGTGCGGGTTCTCCCGCAGCAGGTCCCTCGCGGCCATGACCATCCCTGGTGTGCAGTACCCGCACTGCAGAGCGTGCCGCTCATGGCCGCGCCAGGAGGGCGGTGAGTGCTGCGGCAGGCCTTGTTGAGCGTTAATCCGTTGCCGCCGCTCACGGCCGCCTGCTGCACTACGGGGGCAAGCCGTCAGAAAGATCCGTCAGGAAGATCAAGGAGCAGCGATGCGAGCAGCGTTCATGTCCAACCGGGAAGCAATCACTCTCACTTCAAGGGACATGAGGCCAGTTGCAAACGCTGAACTTGGGAATTCTCGCCCACGTAGACGCCGGTAAGACGAGCCTGACCGAGCGGCTCCTGCACACCGTCGGGGTCATCGACGAGATCGGCAGCGTCGACGACGGCAGTACGCAGACGGACTCCCTCGCGCTGGAGCGGCAGCGCGGCATCACGATCAAGTCCGCCGTCGTCTCCTTCGCGATCGACGACGTGACGGTCAACCTGCTCGACACCCCCGGCCACCCCGACTTCATCGCCGAGGTCGAACGGGTACTGAGCGTGCTCGACGGCGCGGTCCTGGTGATCTCGGCCGTGGAAGGCGTACAGGCGCAGACCCGCGTCCTCATGCGGACGCTGCAACGGTTGCGCATTCCGACGCTGATCTTCGTGAACAAGACCGACCGCTCCGGAGCGCGCTACACGGACCTGCTGGAGAGCATCTCCACGCGGCTCACCCCGGCCATCGTCCCGATGGGCGAGGTCCACGAACTGGGCGGCAGGGAGGCCCACTTCACCCCCTACGACGGCTTCCCGCCCCGCCTGCTCGAACTGCTCGCCGAGCACGACGACGCACTGCTGGCCGCGTACGTCGACGACGAGGCGACCGTCTCGCAGAGCCGGCTGCTCACCGAACTCGCCGCGCAGACCGGGCAGTCACTGGTGCACCCGGTGTTCTTCGGATCGGCCGTCACGGGCGCGGGCGTCGATGAACTCATCGGCGGGATCCGGGAGTTGCTGCCCACGGCCGAGGGGGACGCGGACGGTCCGGTCTCGGGCACCGTCTTCAAGGTCGAGCGCGGGCCGGCGGGGGAAAAGATCGCGTACGTGCGGATGTTCTCGGGCACGCTGCGCACCCGCGACCGTGTGACCTTCGGTGACGGCGAGGACGGGAAGATCACCGGCATCACCGTCTTCGACCAGGGGTCGGACCTGCGGGGCGATCAGGTGCCCGCGGGCCGGATCGGCAGGCTCTGGGGGCTGACCGGCATCCGCATCGGCGACACCCTCGGGGTGCCGCGCAAAGGGACAGACGAGCACTACTTCTCGCCCCCGACCCTGGAAACCGTCGTCGTGCCCCGCGACAAGACCGACAAAGGTGCCCTGCATCTCGCGCTCACCCAACTCGCTGAGCAGGACCCGCTGATCAACCTGCGGCAGGACGAGATCCGGCAGGAGATCTCGGTGTCCCTGTACGGAGAGGTGCAGAAGGAGGTCATCCAGGCCACGCTGGCCGAGGAGTTCGGCCTCGACGTCGGTTTCCGTGAGACGACGCCCCTGTGCATCGAGCGGCTGGTCGGCACCGGCGCGGCCGTCGAGTTCAACGGCAAGGACCCGAACCCGTTTCTCGCGACCGTCGGACTGCGCGTCGATCCGGCGCCGGTCGGCTCCGGCGTGGAATTCCGGCTGGAGGTCGAGCTGGGGTCGATGCCGTACGCCTTCTTCAAGGCTGTCGAGGACACCGTGCGGGAGACGCTGGGCCAGGGACCGCACGGCTGGCAGGTCATCGACTGCGCGGTCACCATGACGCACTCCGGCTATTCACCGCGGCAGAGCCATGCGCACCAGGGCTTCGACAAGAGCATGTCGAGCACGGGCGCGGACTTCCGCGGACTGACGCCGCTGGTGCTGATGGACGCGCTGCGGCAGGCGGGCACCCTGGTGCACGAGCCGATGCACGCTTTCCGGCTTCAGGCTCCGGCGGACACGCTGGGCGCGGTGCTGCCCGTCCTGGCGAAGCTGCGCGCCGTACCGCAGACGACTCAGGCGCGGGGCACGGCGTCCGTGCTGGAGGGCCGGATCCCGGCGGCCCGGGTGCACCGACTTGAGCAGCAGCTCCCGGCGTTGACCCGAGGCGAGGGTGAGCTGGAGACCGCCTTCGACCACTACGCACCGGTCGCCCGAGGCGCACTCCCCGAGCGAAAGCGGACCGATCACAACCCTCTGGACCGGAAGGAGTACCTACTCAACGTAACGCGACGTGTCGGCGGGTGAAGGCGAACTCACCTTGAGGGATAGGTCACTTACTCCCGAGTAAATTGGGTACTTACTCTGGAGTCAGGGGCGTTGACGGGGCCGTTGAAGCGCTGCGAACGTAATGGGCATGTCAAAGATGACGGACATGTTCCGATTGCATATGCCTGTGCTCGGTGTGTTCCTGCTGCTCACTGGCCTGCTGACCACGGCGGGCGCTCAGCGCGCCACCGCTCTGCCCGACGACCTCTGGTTCGACGGACCCGCCGCGGCCACCCTCACGGTCAAGAACGGCCGCTTCACCGACGGTCTCGGCCGCGAGGTGGTGCTCCGCGGCTACAACGTCTCCGGTGAGACGAAACTGGCGGAGAACAACGGCCTGCCCTTCGCCTCGGTCGCCGACGCCAAGAAGTCCGCGACCGCGCTCCGGGCACTGGGCGGCGGCAACTCGGTCCGCTTCCTGCTCTCCTGGGCGTACGCCGAACCCGAACGCGGCAAGGTCAGCGCCGAGTATCTCGCCGCCGCCACCGGCCAGATGCGCGCCTTCCTCGACGCCGGGATCCGTGTGTACCCGGACTTCCACCAGGACCTCTACTCGCGCCACCTCTTCGACCCGGACAGCTGGTACACCGGCGACGGAGCCCCCAAGTGGGCCGTCGACGCCGGGAACTACCCGGACGAGTACTGCGGGATCTGCCCCTTCTGGGGCCAGAACATCACCCAGAACAAGGCCGTGACACAGGCGACCCACGACTTCTGGCACAACAAGTACGGGCTCCAGGACGCCTTCCTCACAACTGCCCAGAAGACGATGGCGTACGTCGAACAGAACCTGACCGACGCCCAGTTCGCGGGCGTCATCGGCTTCGACCCGTACAACGAGCCGCACGCGGGCACCTACGACTCCGGGCAGAGCAGCCGCAACTGGGAGAAGGACGTGCTGTGGCCGTTCTATGAGAAGTTCCGTGCCCGGATGGACGCGGCCGGCTGGCAGGACAAGCCCGCCTTCGTGGAGCCGAACCTCTTCTGGAACGCCAACCTCGACTTCCAGAAGCAGGAGGGTGGCCTCCTCGACGTGGGCAGGATCGGCCCGGACTACGTCTTCAACACGCACTTCTACGACCAGAAGGCGATCTCGGGCATCTTCATGCCGGGCAAGGCGGGCGACGGCCAGTACAGCACCGACTTCGCCAAGGTGCGTGACCGTGCCTCCGCGGCCGGCACGGCGGGGATCATCAGTGAGTTCGGCCATCCTCTCGCGGGGCTGGTCTCCGACAAGGCCCCGACCGTCCTCAAGGGGATGTACCAGGCCCTCGACTCCCGTCTGCCGGGCGCCAGTTGGTGGTCCAAGCCCGCAGAGTCCGGGCCGGTGCTCTCCGGTTCTCAGTGGCAGTGGGACATCTACAACGGCCGCCACAAGGAGCTGATGAACGGCAACCCCGACAAGGTGCTCACTCACGGCGACGCCTGGAACGACGAGGACCTGTCCGCCGTACGCCTCGACGACTCCGGCAAGCCCGTACTGCGCCAGGACGCCCGGCTCCTCGACCGGGTCTACCCGAGCGCCACCGCGGGCAGCACCGTCGCGTTCACCTACGAGGACCGTTCGCGTGACGGTTCGACGACGCTGACGTGGAACCCGGTGCCGGACTCGCTCCCGCGGGTGAAGGAACTCGTGGGCTCGGGCCAGTACGCCCTCCATGTGTGGCGCTCCGACGGCAGCTCGGCTCCCACCGAACTGCACCTGCCCGCGTCCTTCCCGGCGTCCTCCACCACGGTGGTCTCGGACCTCGGTACGACGGCGGCCCCGCCCTCGTACACGAAGACCGCCCCGATCGCGGTCGCGAACGAGCCGGGCGGGACGGGCAGCCGTCGACTGCTCCTGACCGCACCCGGCTCGGGCACGCACTACGCCCTGGTCACCAATGGCGCGAAGGCTCCGTCCGCGGAGCTGCTGAGCGCCGCGCGGACGGAGCTGGCGAACTGGGCTGCAACGAAGGCCGGTTAAACGGATCTACTGAGGTCCGGTGCGGTACCGCGCCCCAAGAGAGGCCGTAGGCCTCTTAGGGGCGCGGGGCTGTATCAATTTGCGGCTCCGCCGCGCGGGCGCGACAGGCCACGACGGACCCGCAGCTTCGAACTGCCCAACCAGCGGAGCGCTTACGCGGACGGGCCCGTCCAGTCCGCCGGGACCTTGGCCAGGCGTACACGCTGAGGGTGGTCGCCGACCTCCACCGACGCCGTCTTCTTCCCCGTGGCGAAGTCGATGGCGGTGACCCGGTCGGAGCCGCTCTCGGAGATCACGCAGGACTTGCCGTCACCGCTCACCGTGGCCCAGTAGGGCTTCGAGGCGGTGACGAGCGGGCCCTCCTGGAGGGAGGAGCGGTCGACGACGGTCGCGTAGTCGTCCATCGTCCCGGCGATGCACAGCTTGTCGCCGGCGGGGCTCATCGACATGCCGTGGTGGCGCGAGTCGTTGACCCAGGTCGTACGGTCCTCGCTGGTCGCCGGGTTCTTGGGCAGCGTCTTCACCCGGGTGATCTTGTCGCTCGCCACGTCGTACTCGACGAAGCCGTTGAAGAAGGACACCTGGAAGTAGAGCTTCGACTCGTCCGGGGTGAAGGCGACGGGACGTACGGCGTCGGACAGGTCCTTGCGGCCGAAGGCGTCGAGCCGCTCGCGCATGTCGATGACCTTGACCTGCTCGTACGTGTTCGCGTCGACAACGGTGATCTTCCGGTCGCCCTTCGTCCAGTCCAGCCACGGGGCGTCGGTCGCGGTGTTCACGTCCCCGATCGACATGTTCCACAAGTGCTTGCCGTCCTCGGTGAAGACGTTCTCGTGCGGCTTGTCGCCGGTCTTGAAGGAGCCGAGCTGCTTGCCGGTGGCGATGTCGAGGACGTGCACGGTGTTGGAGATCGAGGCCGACACGGCGACGCGCTTGCCGTCGGGGGAGACCGCCATGTGGTCGGAACGGTAACCGGACACGGGGAAGCGCCAGTTGATCTTCCCGGTGGCGAGGTCGATCGACACGACATCGGCGAAGCTGGGGCGGGAGACCACCATGGCCGAACCGTCCGGCGTGGAGTACATGTCGTCGACGTACTGGTCGTGGCCCTCACCGACGCCGTTGCGGATGGCCGTGAAGTAGATCCACTTGATCGGATCGGCGTTGATCTCCGCGATCCGCTCCTCCTTGTCCGGGACGACGTTGATCCGGCCGATCTTCGCGAGGTCGCCGCCGGGCTTGATGACGTCGGCGGTGCCGTCCCAGTTGTTGCCGACGAACATCACCTCGCGCAGATCTGCGGCGGCGTTGTTGCTGTCCTTGGAGGCGTCCTGAGTCTCGGCCGTGGCCGCCGCCGACCCGGCGACGGTCAGGGCGAGGGCGGCTGCGAGGGAGCCGACGTGCCGGGCTTTGAAGGCGGTCATGACTTCTCCTGAATGTTGGGCGCATGACAAGGTGTGCGGGAGGTGGAGTCTGAATACGCAGGCGTTCAGAGTTACTTACTGGAAAGTAAGGAGTCGATGTCGCTCTACACAAGATGCCGAAGGCGACAAAATTGGTCACCTGTGTGACATGTGAGACCGGGGAGGCCCCAGTGACGGGCAGGCTCAAAGCGCCGACCGGCCGTTATGGCGGCAAGTCCGCCCAGGAGCGGCAGGCCGAGCGGCGTCGACGCTTTCTGGATGCAGCGCTCCAGCTCTTCGGCGACAGCCCCGGCTACCGCGGCACCACCGTCGCCGCCCTGAGCGAGGCCGCCGGGCTGTCGACCCGTCAGTTCTACGAGGAGTTCCACAACTTGGAGGACCTGCTCGCCGCGCTCCACCTCCAGGTCAACGACTGGGCCGAGGAAGCCGCCCTGGCCGGGCTCGCCGAGGCGGACGGCCGGCCGATCGAGGAGCGCGTCACGGCGGCCTTCCGTGCCTACGCCGCCGATGTCACCGGCGATCCGCGGCGCCTGCGTATCGCCTTCGTCGAGATCATCGGCGTCAGTCCCCGTCTCGAACGTCAGCGGCTGGCCCGCCGCTCCCGCTGGATCGACTTCATCTGCGCCGAGGCCGAGGCCGCCGCCGAACGCGGCGAGGCGGCGACCCGCGACTACCGGGTCGCCGCCGCGGCCTTCATCGGCAGCGTCAACGGCCTGCTGCACGACTGGAGTTCGGGCTGGGTCGACGCGACGCTCGACGAGGTCGTCGACGAACTGGTGCAGATGCTTCTGGGAGTGCTGCAGCCGGTGGGATGGCGAGGGCCCGGGTCGGACGAGAAGTGACCCGGGCCCTCGGCAGGGCGCTTGCTAGCCCTCGTCGTCCCATTCCTGGAGCAGGGTGTGGTCGACGATCTTGCCGTTCCGCAGCTCCACCATCGAGCTGGCGAGGACCTTGACGCCGTCGGGGTACTGGCACGACTCCGTGTACGCGAGGTGGTCGCCCTGAACGACGCACTGTTCGACCTTGTGGGTCATGTCGCGGCTGTAGACGTCGTTGAGCATCTCGCTGATCTGGTCGCGACCGTGCATGACCTTCGGGTGGCTGGGCTGGGTGTTGCGGTCGACGACGCGGAGTTCGGCATCGTCGGCGTACAGCGACAGGAGTGCGTCCGCGCTCTGGCCTTCGATGGCCCGGCGCAGAGTTTCGGTGTCGAAGCCGGGGGCTGCGGCAGTGCCCATGGTGAACCTCCTGGTGGACAGTCTTCGAAGGCCGTGGCCGCGCGGGGAGCGGGCCGCGAACGGCCTCTCCCTTCGAGACTCCTCCTGCTGGAAGGCGCCAGCAAGCGCAGCCGTAAGACCTCCGTCATCTCTTGATCGGTGTCGTGCGGGCGTCGGGCGGATTGAATGAGGGCGAGAGGTTCTGGGCTTGTGGAAGGCAGGGTGAGGCATGTGCGCAAGGTGTTGAGCGGGCCGATGATCGCGGGGTTCGTAGTGGTGGCGGTCGTCGTGGTCGGGGCGGGGCTGTACTGGTTCCAGCCGTGGAAGGTGTGGCAGGACGAGACCGTGCAGGAGTCCCTGCCCGCGGCGGCCGCCACACCGACGCCCGCAGAAGAAGCCCCCGCGGCGGAAGCTCCCGCGGACGAACCCTCGAAGGCCGCATCCACGCCACCCGAGCCGGCCGGACCCCGGACGCTGGCGCGCGGTGACCTGATCAGCCACGAGCACACGACGTCCGGTACGGCGACCGTGCTGCGGCTGGCCGACGGCTCCCACGTACTGCGGCTGGAGAACCTCGACACCAGCAACGGCCCGGATCTGCGGGTATGGCTGACCGACGCGCCGGTCAAGGAGGGCAAGGCCGGCTGGGGTGTCTTCGACGACGGGAAGTACGTCAGCCTCGGCAAGCTCAAGGGGAACAAGGGCGACCAGAACTACGTCCTGCCCGCCGACACCGACCCCGCGGCGTACACGAGCGTCAGCATCTGGTGCGACCGCTTCAACGTCTCGTTCGGCGCGGCGGAACTGGCCCGGGTGTAGACCCGCCGTCGGCTCGGGGCGGCGACGCGGTCGGCGTCGCCGCGACGCTTGTCGAGCCCGGATCCTTGGGCACAAACTTGTGACTTGTATCACAAAAGGTCTACGGTGAGGGTACTTGGAGGACTCACCCCTCGCCCTGCAGCGCAGCCTGCTGCCCCGGGGCCGCTCCGAGCAGAACGCCGTCGAGGTCGCCTACCGCTACCTGCCCGCCCAGGCCGGGGTGGGCGGCGACTGGTTCGACGCCATCCCGCTGTCCGGCGCCCGGGTCGCGCTGGTCGTCGGCAATGTCGTCGGCCACGGACTGCACGCCGCCGCCACCATGGGCCGGCTGCGTACCGCCGTGCACAACTTCTGCGCCCTGGACCCGGCGCCCGACGAACTCCTCACCCACCTCGACGACCTCGTCGGACGGCTCGACCGGGGCGAGGGCTGGGCCGTGGAGCACGCCCAGCCGGACGCCGGCATCGTCGGCGCCACCTGCCTGTACGCCGTCTACGATCCGGTGTCCCGGCGCCGCACCCTCACCCGCGCCGGGCACCCCGTCCCCGCGGTCGTCGGACCCGACGGAGCGGTGGACTTCGTCGATCTGCCCTCGGGGCCGCCGCTCGGTCTCGGTGGGATGCCCTTCGAGACCGTCGAGCTGGAACTGGCCGAAGGCAGCCAACTCGTGCTCTACAGCGACGGCCTGACCGAGGACCGGCACCGGGACATCGACGTCGGCCTCGACAAGCTCCGCACCGTCCTCGCCCATGCCGACCGCGAGCCGGAGGACACCTGTGAGGCGGTCCTCGACGCCCTGCTCCCCATCCGCCCGAGCGACGACGTGGCCCTGCTCGTCGCCCGTACGAAAGCCATGGGGCCCGAGCAGGTCGCCCAGTGGGACCTGCCCAGCGACCCGGCGGTCGTCTCCCGCTCCCGCGCGGCGGTCACCGACCAGCTGACCGCCTGGGGCCTGGACGAACTGGCCTTCAGCACCGAACTCATCGCCGGCGAACTCGTCACCAACGCCATCCGGCACGCGACAGGCCCCGTCCAGCTGCGGCCGCTCCGTGACCGGGCGCTGATCTGCGAGGTCTCCGACGGCAGCAGCACCTCGCCCCGGCTGCGCCGCGCCAGGAACGAGGACGAGGGCGGGCGCGGCCTCTTCCTCGTCGCCCAGCTCACCGAGCGATGGGGAACCCGTTACACCACCAACGGCAAGATCATCTGGACCGAACAGCCACTGCCGCGACCGCTTTGAGAGTCGGGTCGAGGGTGGGGAACTCAGCCCCCCGGAACGGGGGTCGGCCCTACTCCAGACGCTCGGGTTGCCTGGATGGGCCGAGGAGTTGACGATCCGTAACGTCTGACGCATGGGTACGCAGACACGCGAGCAGTTCAGTCGGTCGGCATGGGTGAGGGTGACGCTGGCGGTGGCCGGGGTCGGGGCGATCGGGGCGACCACCCTGCTCGGCTCCGGCGCCGGAGCCCTGGGCGCCGACAGCGAGGGGGTCTCACTCGGCCGGTTCCAGCGGGACGCGGACGCGGTCCGGGACACCGGCGCCACCGGACTGGTGGCCAGGGCGCGGGACGCCGCCGGCCGGGACATGTCGGTCAGGTCGGGTGTCGCCGATCTGGAGCGGGGCGGGCCCGTGCCGTACGACGCCTACTACCGGATCGGCAGCGACACGAAGACCTTCGTGGCCGTCGTCGCCCTCCAACTGGTCGCCGAGGGCAAGGTGAGCCTGGACGACACCGTCGACAAGTGGCTGCCCAAAGTGGTCACCGGCAACGGCAACGACGGCAGCCGCATCACCATCCGCAACCTGCTCCAGCACACCAGCGGGCTCGTCGACTACACCGACATCCTCTTCGGCGACCCGGCCGAGCTGACGCCCGAGCGCTATCGCGAGCAGCGCTTCGAGGTGCGCACCCCCGAGGAACAGGTCGCGCTGGCCATGACGCGCAAGCCCGGCTGGCTGCCGGACGCCGACGACCTGGGGTCCGAGACCCGCTGGGCGTATTCCAACACCAACTACGTACTGGCCGGCATGATCATCGAGAAGGCCACCGGTCACCGCTGGGAGCAGGAAGTCCACGAGCGCGTCATCGAGCCGCTGGAACTGCGCCACACTCTCACCCCCGGCACCTCGCCCTACATCCCCCGGCCCACCGCCACCGCATACCTCCAGTTCCCCGGTCGCGACGACCTCACCGACACCACGCTCGCCGTGGAGGGCGGTGCGGACGGCGCCATCATCAGCACGACCGACGACATGAACTCGTTCCTGCGCGCCCTGATGAGCGGACGGCTGCTGCCCGCGGAGCAACTGGCGCAGATGCGCGCCACCGTCCCGGCGCCCGACGAGGTCGGCGGCGACAAGACGCGCTACGGGCTCGGCATCGCCTGGCGCCCGGCCAAGGGCTGCCCCGAGGGTGTCTGGCACCACGGCGGCACCTCCTTCGGCACCGTCTCCGAGTCCGCCGTCACCCCGGACGGCAGGGCCTCGGCCGCAACGGCCGTCTTCACCACCCGCTTCGGCGACGAGAAGCGCTTCATCCAGCAGGCCGAAGCCACCACCGACCTGATCGACCACGCGGTCTGCGGCCGACAGAGTGGATAGCCCGCGTCACGGGTGCGGATGCGCCGGTGCGTGCGTGGCCTCCTCGATCTCGTGGGCGGCCTTGCGCAGCAGTCGCCGGGCCATGTCGTTGAGCGCCCTGGCCGCGGCGAGTTCCTCACCGACCTGGGCCTGTTCCGGATCGTTGGGATTGCGCTTTGCATGACCACGGGTCGTCAGCCGTGTGGTGTCGGGCAACTGCAGAGTCGCCCTCGCCTCGCTCTCGGTCTCGGACCGGTCGATGTCCAGGTCGATATGCCAGTTGAGGTGTGCCATGGTGCTCACCCCTTCGCGCCCGCCGGAGTTCCGTGCAGTGGCGACGAGTGCCCGGATCCCGGGGCCGTATGCGTCGGGGCTTGCCGGCATCGGCGTACGTCACGCGAGGGCGAAGTATCGATGGCCGCCATCGTGGCGACGTACGGAATGTTGTCGACGATGCCCGACAGGACCGCGGAGGCGCCCAGCATCGTCAGGGATCCGCCCGGTTCGTTGTCACCGATCGCGTCGGCCAGGTCTTGGAGACCTCACCGATGACGCCCGTGTCGATGAGTCCGCCGATCATGATGAAAAGGCCGGCGAAGAAGGCAGGCGTGGGCCATTCCACCTCGGCCAGGACCTCGCCGGTCTCCACCGAGGAGACGGCGATGAGGAGCCCGGCGCCGAGCAGCGCCCGCCGGGTTCCGGAAGCGCTGCGGGGCGCGCCCTTATGACACGGCGCCGAGCAGCCGGTCCAGCAGATGCGAGGCGGTGATCACGCCGAGCAGATGCAGACCGGCCTTGTCCTTCTCCACGACCGCCACCAGCGGGCTGCGCACCTGCGCCATCAGCGCCGCGACCTCCAGGGCGGTGTCGTCCGGCGCGGCGACCGGCGGTGCGGGCACGGACTTCGACAGACAGTCCCGTACGGTCCGGTCCTTGAGCGCCTGGCACAACCGGTCGGCGTGGCGCTCGTCGACCACGGCGGCCAGCGTCGGGTCCTCTATGACGTACTCCGGCACCAGGATCTTGATCATCTGGGAGGCCGGCAGGATCGCCTTCGGCGCGCCCCACTCGTCGACCACCAGGAGTGCGGGCAGCCGGTGCCGGGCCATCAGCTGTGCCGCCTCCAGGGCGTCGGTGTCGAGACCGACCGTCTCGTACTCCACTGCCAGATCACGTGCCCGCACGATCGGCTCCTGTCTCTTCTTCGGTTGCCGCTCTGCTCATTGTCGCTCCCGCCCCGATGTGACGCGGTGGTGGGCGCCGCGGGCGTGCATGATCCGCGCGAGGACCGTGCCGAGGAACGCGGCGGCCAGGAGCAGGACGAGCCGCGCGGCGTCGAGGTGACCCTCCCAGCTGAGTTCACCGCGGGGCGCGATGGCGAAGTTGTTGAGGAACAGCCAGCACACGAGGGCGCTACCGGGCGCCGCACGGAAGCGGGCGGGCAGCCCGAGCAGCACCGCGAGCCCGCACAACGCCCCCAGCGCCAGGGACGGGCTGGACAGTCCGCCGGCGGTACCGAGCACGGCCACCAGGAGGCAGGACCCCGCGAAGGCCGCCATCCACACGAAGCCGGTTGCCACCGGCTCGGGCACGGGCCTGACCGCGGGAGTCCGCAGCGGGTGCCACTCCACCATGACCGCTCCCTTCACCCGTCCCTGCGCGTACGCGGTTGCCGCTCTCCCCCCAGCAACGCACGGCCAGCCGCGTTCGTCGACCGCATCGGGCCGGCTTGATGCATCCCGTACGGCTCGTTGACGGATTACGTACACCACGCGGCCAAGCCTCAGCTCAGCTCAGCTCGGCGAAGGACTCCACCGCGTGGGTCTTGCCGGTGACGATGAGGACGTCGCCCTTCTGGACGACGGTGTCGGCGGTCGCGTACGTGAAGCCCTCGCCGGGCCGCTTGATGCCGACGACCGTGACGCCGTACCTGCGGCGGACCTGGCTCTCGCCGAGCGGCATGTCCGTGACGACCTGAGGGGCGACGGTCTTCACCAGGGCGTAGTCGTCGTCGAACTCGATGAAGTCCAGCATCCGGCCGGTGACCAGGTGGGCGACGCGTTCGCCCATGTCGTGCTCCGGCAGCACGACATGGTGCACACCGAGGCGTTCGAGGATCTGGCCGTGCTGGCGGCTGATGGCCTTGGCCCACAGGTTGGGCACCTCGGCCTCCAGCAGATTCGAGCTGACCAGGATGCTCGCCTCGATGTCCGTACCGATGGCGACGACGGCGCTGGTGAACTCGTGGACACCGAGCTGATGCAGCGCCTGGGCGTCGGTGCAGTCGGCGACGGCGGCGTGGGTGAGGCTGTCGCTGTACTTCTGCACCAGCCGGGCGTCGGTGTCGATCCCGAGGACGTCCCAGCCGCGCCGCATCAGCTCGCCGGCCAGTGAGGAGCCGAAGCGCCCCAGGCCGATCACGGCGACGCGCTGGTCGGCGCCGCCGCGGGCGGGGGTCTCGGCGCGGCGCTCGCGGCGCCGATGACGCAGGGAGGGCAGGTGCTCAACCAATGACGGGTCGCTCCTCGGGCAGTTCGTAGCGGCGGGTGCGCTCGCGCAGGGCGAGGGCCGAGACGAGGGTGATGGGGCCGAGGCGGCCGACGAACATCAGCCCGATCAGGAGCAGTTGACCGGTCGTCGGCAGGTCGGCGGTGATGCCGGTGGACAGGCCCACGGTGGCGAAGGCGGAGACGACTTCGAACAGCACCGCCTCCAGACGCTCCTCGGTGAGCGCGAGCAGGGCGAGCGTGGAGGCGATGACCAGGCCGACGCCCAGCAGCGCCACGGTCAGCGCCTGGCGCAGCACCTGCGGGGCCAGCCGGCGGCCCAGCACCACGGAGTGACTCTCGCCGCGGACCTCGGCGGTGATCGCGGCGAACAGGACGGCGAAGGTGGTGACCTTGATGCCGCCTGCGGTTCCGGCACTGCCGCCGCCGATGAACATCAGTACACAGGTCATCAGCAGCGTCGAGGAGTGCAGGGCGCCGATGTCGAGGGAGTTGAACCCGGCGGTGCGCGACGTTGCAGAGTGGAAGAAGCCGCTGAGGATTTTGTGCGCCACGCCCTGCGGGCCCAGCGTCGCGGCGCTGGTCCACTCCAGCAGGCACGTCAGTACGGTCCCCGAGAGCAGCAGGACAGCGGTCATGGTCAGCGTCAGCCTGGTGTGCAGCGTCCAGTTGCGGCGCCCGGTCGTCCGCCGCCGGTTGCGGTGGCGCAGCACTTCCAGCATGACTGGGAAGCCGATGCCGCCCAGGATCACGGCGGCGGCGATCGGCAGCGTGACCCAGGCATCCCGCGCGTAGCGGGTGAGGCTGTCGGCGTGCAGCCCGAACCCCGCGTTGTTGAACGCCGACACGGCATGGAAGTAGCCCAGATACGCCGACTCGCCGATGCCGTTGCCGTATCCGTAGCGGAAACGCAGCGTGAGGACGGCGCTCACCGCGAGCTCGACGATCACGGTCGTACCGGCGACGCCGATCAGCACCCGGCGTACGTCCCCGATGCCGAGGCTCTTCGTCTCGGCCTGCGCGGTCAGCTGCAGCCGCAGGCGCAGGCGGCCCGAGACCAGCAGCGCCAGCAGCGAGGCCATCGTCATGATCCCGAAGCCGCCGACCTGGATCAGCGCGAGGATCACTCCCTCGCCGAAGCCGCTCCAGTACGTTCCCGTGTCGACCACGGCCAGACCGGTGACGCAGACCGCGGAGGTGGACGTGAACAACGCCGTCACGAAGGTCGTCGCGGAGCCGTCCTCGGAGGCGACCGGCAGCGTCAGCAGCACAGCACCACCCAGCACCACGACGGCGAACGCGACCACGACCGCACGCGCGGGATGCGCCGCGAGCAGCGAGGGCCACGATCGCAGCCGCGTCAGCAGTCCCGCCACCGCTCGTTCCTTCCCCGCATTCCGAGAGCCGTCGCCGCGTATCGCCGGCGTCAACGCTTGTCAAAGGCTCGTCAAGGTCCCGCCGCACACGTTAATTCGTCCGCTGCGCGCAATAGTCCACACAGCCGCCGTCATCGTCCACAACGGTCGCTCTAGCATCGTGCAAAGCCAGTCGCGCGGCTCAGTCACACGTACGCGTACATCAGCTCTCCAAACCCCCACGGATGGAGAATCCCATGCGCAGGACGAGCGCAAGGATCACCTTGATGAGCGTCGCCGCCGGCACGGCCGTTGTACTGGCCGTCACCGCGGCGACCACCGCGAACGGAGCCCCGACCGAGTCGGAAGGCGACCGGGCGGTAGCGGCGGCGGGCCCCATCGGCTTCGGCGCCGGTACGACGGGAGGTGCGGGCGGCAGCACGGTCACCGTGTCCAACGCCTCCGCCTTCACCTCGGCCGTTCAGAGCAGTGGCGCCGCGATCGTGAAGGTCGACGGCACCATCTCGCTCAGCGGCATGACGAAGGTCGCCGCCAACAAGACCATCGTCGGCGTCGGCACCAACGGCAAGATCACCGGTGGCGGGCTGAACGTCAGCAAGGTCAACAACGTGATCATCCAGAACCTGGCCTTCTCGGGCTCCAACGACGACGCGATCAACGTCGAGTATGCCGAGAAGGTCTGGATCGACCACAACGACATCTCCGGCGCGAGCGACGGCGGAGTCGACATCAAGCGGGCCTCGAACAACATCACCGTTTCGTGGAACCGCAGTCACGACCAGGACAAGAACATGCTGCTGGGACACTCCGACGACAACGGCAGTGAGGACAGCGGCAAGCTGAAGGTGACGTACGACCACAACTGGTTCGACGGCACCGGCCAGCGCAACCCGCGCGTCCGCTTCGGCAACCCGGTCCACGTGCTGAACAACTAC
Source organism: Streptomyces vastus (assembly GCF_039532825.1). Classification (NCBI taxonomy): domain Bacteria; kingdom Bacillati; phylum Actinomycetota; class Actinomycetes; order Kitasatosporales; family Streptomycetaceae; genus Streptomyces; species Streptomyces vastus. The sequence goes on along the minus strand of NZ_BAAASJ010000125.1, from coordinate 196,023 downwards.
TTCAGCGACATCGGGTCCTACGGCGTGGCCTCCACCGAGGGCGCGGGCGTGCTCGTCGAGGGGAACTACTTCGAGAACACCGAGGACCCCTTCCACCTCGGCGAAGCCAGCTCCGGACCCGGCACGCTCGTGGCCAAGAACAACCACTTCGTGGGCTCCGGCGAGGGCCAGACCGGCGGCAGCGTGGCGAGCATCCCGTACGACTACACCGCCGACGCCGCCTCCGGCGTGAAGGCCGCGGTGATGGCGGGCGCCGGAGTGGGCAAGATCTGACGCACCATTCGATCCGGTACACACCGGATTCCCACCGTGCGGCACCTGATGGCCGCACGGACACCGGGGCAGGACCCGCGGACGAGCCGTGCCGCAGGTCTTGCTCCGGTAAGCGCTTTCCCCTACGTTCCTCCACCCGACGGGACATCCCCGGGCAGGCACCCGGGAGCACCCCTGACGAGTGAGGCACAGATGGCGGAACAAGGGCCCGCCGGAGCCGCGGGGCGGCGGGAGAGACCAGAACGGCTCACGATCGGGCTGGTCACGGCGAACATCCATCTCGGAGTCGGAGCCACGTTGTGGTCCGGGGCGCTGAGGGCCGCGGAGCGCGACGACGTGAACCTCGTGTGCTTCCCGGGAGGCTCACTGCGCCCGGGCGGCGAGGCGTCGCGGAGCGCACTGTACGAACTGGTGGACCGGGCACGCCTCGACGGCGTCGTCTGCTGGAGCTCCACCCTCGGCCTGCCGGTGTCCGGCGACCACGCCGAGCGCTTGCTGCGCTCCCTTCGGCGGCTGCCGGTCGTGAGCCTCAACCACGCCCTGGAGGGCGTCGACGACCACGAGACCCTCACGCTCGACTCGTACGCGGGTATGCGGGAGCTCGTCGGTCACCTGGTCGCACGGCACGGAGTGCGGCGCCCCGCGTGCATCCGCGGGCCGCTCACCAACCCCGTCTCCTTCGGGCGGTACCGCGCCTACACCCAGGCACTGGCCCAGTACCGCCTGCCCGCGGAACGCCAACTCGTCTGCGCCGCGGGCGACTTCGCGGCGGGCGCCGGTGCCTCGGCGATGCGGGTGCTGCTGGACGCGCGCGGGCTGCGTCCCGGCGTCGACTTCGACGCGGTGGTCGCGTGCAGCGACGTACTGGCGGCGGACGCGCTGCGGCTGCTCGCCGAGCGGGGCATCCGGGTACCCGAGGACGTCGCCGTGGTCGGCTTCAACGATTCCCCCGAAGCCCGGCTCTCCGAGCCGCCGCTGACATCGGTCTCGCTGCCCTTCGCGGAGCTGGGCGGGCTGGCCGTGGACACGTTGGTGGCCCGGCTGCGGGGCGGGCGTGCGCCGGACCGCAGGGCGGTTGCGGGCGCGGTGGTCGTCCGCCGGTCGTGTGGGTGCCCTTCGCCGTTGGTGGCGGAGGGTTCGGTTAGCGGCGGGTTGCTGTCGGGCGGAGCGCCGGCGGGCCGGTCGCGCATCGAAGGGCGGCGCTCGGATCGGACGCGCTCGGGCCGGGCACGTGCGGAGGGGCCGCGCTCGGGCGGGGCACCTTCGGGTGGGCCGCTGAACGAGGGGGCGTGCTCGGACGGGGCACCTTCGGGTGGGCCGCTGAACGAGGGGGCGTGCTCGGGCGGGTCGCTCAACGCGGGGTCGCCCTCGGGCGGGGCGCTCAACGAGGGGCCGCGCCCGGGTGAGGCGCCTTCCGGCGGTTCGGGCTCGGGCGGGCCGTTGTCGTGTGACGACGTGTTCTCGGCGCTTCCTTGCGCCGGGCGGGAGTTGGCGGCGGCGTTCCGGGCGGACGCCGATCCCGCGGCGGACGTTGATCGCCCCGACGTCCGGCGTGCCGACGTCCCAGGCCGAGGTGTCCGAGGCCGAGGTGTCCAAGGACCCGACATCGGGGTTGCCGACGTCCGGGGCCCAGGCCCTCATGGCTCCGGCCCCCAGGGCTTTCTGCCCATGCTGGAGCGCCTGCTGGGACAGCAGGTGCGCCGCCCCGACACGGTGGCGGCCTGGGAGCGGGCCTTGTTGGAGATACGTGACGATGCGGTCAGGTGTCTGCCGGAAGCCGCGCGGGTCCGCGGGGAGCGGCTTCTCGCACAGGCGCGGCTGCTGGCGGCCGATGCGTCCCGGCGGCTGCTGGAGTACGAGCGGTGGCTGGATGCCCAGGAGGCAGGCCGGCTGCGGGAGTTCGGCACGGCGCTCGCCACGGTGGTCGATCTCGACGGGCTCGGCGAGGTGCTCGAGCGGCACGCGGTGGCGGGCGGGCTGCCGGGGTGCCGGGTGGTGCTCTATGAGGGTGCGTGGGACCGGCTCTGCGGCCCCGGCCCCGGCCGCGGACTGGCGCGGGTCCTGCCGGTCCCGTCCGCATCGGGCGACCATGGCGGGGAGCGCCCCGAGCCGGATCCGTACCCCGCGCACCTGCTGCTGCCCGACGAACTGCTGCCCGAGGCGGGCCGGTTCACCTTCGTGCTCGAACCCCTCCACGTCGGTGACGAACAGCTGGGCTTCGCCGTCTTCGAATCCGGTACGGGGCACGAGGCGGACCGGCGAGGAAGTCTCTACCGGGCGCTGGGTGACCAGATCAGCGCGGCGCTGAAGGGCATCAGGCTGTTCGCGGAGGTGCGCCGCGCCCGTGACGCCGCGGAACGGGCCAGCACGTTCAAGACACGGCTGCTGACCCAGGTCACCCAGGAGCTGCGTGGACCACTGGAGGAGATCCGGCGGCATGCCGGCACCGAAGCGGGCGGGGACGAAGCGGGCGGGGGCGAGGCGCTCCAGCTGGTGCATCGCGATGCCGACCGGCTGCTGCGACTGGTCGACGATCTGCTGGAGTGGTCCCGCACCGGGACGGATGAACTCGGCCTGTCCCCACGGCTGATCGACCCCCGTCCCGTACTTGTGAAGGCGTTCCGTGCCGTCGCCGCAACGGCACCTGGCGGCGCCGACTGGTCGCTCGTACTGCCGCGTCGGCTGCCCGCCGTGCTCGCCGACCGGGAGCAGCTGACCAAAGCTGTCTGTCATGTACTGGACGCCGCGGCACGGGCCGACACCCAGGGAGGCGTCGTGCTGACGGCGCGCACCGCGCCGACGTGCGTCAGGGTCACCGTCACGGCGGTGGCCGACCCGTCCGCGGACCCGCGGTCGGGCGAGGCCGAAGGCGCGGGCCTCGGTTCGGCCACGGCGCGTCGTCTGGTGATGCTGCACGGCGGTTCGTACGCGGTCGGCGACAGCCCGCCGCACATCCGGCTGACCGTGGATCTGCCGCTGCCCGTCGCGCCGGGGCCACGGGCGCCCTCGGCCGGAACCGGACGCACCCTGCTGGCCGTCGGCACGGGCCGGCCCGCCGGGGATGTCGCCGCCCTCGCCAGGCAGCACCGGCTCCGGCTCCGCCCGGTCGGCCCCGACCCCGACTCCGACGCGGACGCCGCCCCGCCCACCGGCCGGCGCACGGTGGCCGCGGTGGTGTGGGACGCCGAGGCCGCCGGGCCCGAGGAGTGGCGGGTGGCACAGCGCCTGCACGACGAACCGGCGCTGAGCGGCACCCCGTTCGTGCTGTTCGGGGCGACGGGCGAGGACCTCGCGCAGGCGCTACGCGGACAGCGGCCCAGCAAGAGCCCGCGGCCGGTGATCGTGGTCGACCGAGCGACACCGTCGCGGGAACGTCTCAGACGCACGGTGGCCACGGCGTTACGCGGCCACCCGGTCCGTACCGCGGCCGACGGCACCACGGCGCTCGCCCTGATCGCCGAGGAGGAACCGCACCTGGTGATCGCCCAGCGGACGCTCGCGGACATGGACGGCTTCGACTTCGTCGACCGGATACGGGTGCTGGAAGGACGCCTCGGGGAAGGAGGGCCCGGCGAACAGGGTCTGGCAGGAGGCAGCGTCCTGGGAGGCGGGGTGGCCGGGGGAGTACTCGTCGGCGGCCATCTGGCCGGAGGGCGTCCGCCGTGCCCCGTACTGCTGCTCAGCGCCGAAGGGTTCACCCACACCGACGCCCACCGCGCCAAGTCCCATCCCGGGCTCGTCCTCCTGGACCGCGACATCCTCACCGAGGACGAGACCGCCCAGCTGGTCGTCGCGATGACGGGCGACGGGGCGCAGGCCGCCGGACGGAACCGGGCCCTCGTCCACCAGGCCCTGGTCTGCCTTCAGACGCACTACCGCCGGCGGATCTCCCGCTGGCAGATCGCCCAGGCCGTCGGCGTCAGCGCCGATCACCTGGGCAGGCTCTTCCACCAGCAGTACGGCCTCACGGTGTGGGAGTACCTGACGCGCGTCAGGATCCAGCGGGCTTGCGAGCAGTTGCGCGGCAGCGAGGACAGCATCCAGAGCGTGGCCCGGGCGGTGGGCTTCACCGACCGGGCGTACTTCAGCCGGGTGTTCCGCAGGGTGACCGGTGTCGCGCCGCACGCCTACCGCACGGCCGGTCCCGTCGTCGGCCCTCAGCCGCGGGACGCGAACACGGGGCTCATTGAGAAGGCCGGTTCATGAATGCGTGCGGGTTCTTCTGTTGGACGGGCGATCTTCCCAGGGCCGATGCTGGAGGCTCGGCACCGCACTGCGCCCACGGGCACCACTGAAAGAGATCACACATGGAACAGCGGGTTATCGGCAGGATCAACCAGCAGGTCTCCGTCGTCGGCCTCGGCACCTGGCAGCTGGGCGCCGACTGGGGCGAGGTCAAGGAGGAGGATGCGCTGGCCGTGCTGGACGCCGCCGTCGAGAGCGGCGTGACGTTCTTCGACACCGCCGATGTGTACGGCGACGGGCGCAGCGAGCAGCTCATCGGCCGCTATCTGCGCGAACGCCCGGACGCGGATCTCCTCGTCGCGACGAAGATGGGCCGCCGCGTGGCGCAGGAGCCGGCGCACTACACCCTCGACAACTTCCGTGCCTGGACGGACCGTTCGCGTACGAACCTGGGCGTGGACACCCTCGATCTCGTACAGCTGCACTGCCCGCCCACACCCGTCTACTCCTCCGACGCGGTCTTCGACGCCCTGGACACCCTCGTCGAGGAGCAGCGCATCGCCGCGTACGGCGTGAGCGTGGAGACCTGTGAGGAGGCGCTGACCGCGATCGCCAGGCCCGGCACGGCCAGCGTCCAGATCATCTTCAACGCCTTCCGGCTCAAGCCGCTGGAGGCGGTGCTCCCGGCCGCCGCCGAGGCGGGCGTGGGCATCATCGCGCGGGTGCCCCTGGCCTCCGGGCTGCTGTCCGGCAAGTACACCAAGGACACCGTCTTCGCGGCCAACGACCACCGTACGTTCAACCGGCACGGCGAGTCCTTCGACCAGGGCGAGACGTTCTCCGGCGTCGACTACGAGTCGGGCCTCGAAGCGGCCGCGGAGTTCTCGGCACTCGCGCCCGCGGGGGCCACTCCCGCGCAGACCGCGCTGCGCTGGATCATCCAGCAGCCCGGCGTGACCTCGGTCATCCCCGGCGCCCGCTCTCCCGAACAGGCACGGGCGAACGCGGAGGCCGCCGCGCTGGCCCCCTTGCCGGACGCGACGCTCGTCGCCGTACGGGAGCTGTACGACCGCAGCATCCGGGCGCAGGTCCACCACCGCTGGTAGCGGGGAGGGGGGCGGTCAGCAGGCGCACGGACCCTCTCGCCCCCTGACCGCCCCGGCAGCCTTACCGCTACGGCTTACGGCCCACTCCGCCGTACGCGTCGACTGTCGACGCTTCGGACTCCGGGCGCCACTCGGTGACCTGGACGACGCCGGGCTCGGCCAGTTCCAGCCCGTCGAAGAACCCGGCGATCTCCTCGACGCTGCGTACGTAGTACGGAACAGCCCCGCTCTCGTTGTACGCGTTCGACGCGGCGATCATGCCGTCGCTGGTGGCGGTGCTGTCGCTGATGACCAGGTAACTGCCTGACGGCAGACCGGCCATGAGGCGTGAGACCAGCGAGCGGGCCTGGTCGTAATCGGCCACATGGCCCAGGGTGTTGAGGATCATCAGGGCGACGGGCTGCGAGAGGTCCAGCGTGCTCGCCGCCGTCTTGAGAATCTCCTCGGGCTCGTAGAAGTCGGCGTCGATGTACGCCGTCTCGCCCTCGGGTGTGCTGGTGAGCAGCGCGCGGGCGTGGGCGAGGACCATGGGGTCGTTGTCGACGTACACGATCCGGGCGTCGGGGGCCACGCGCTGGGCCACCTCGTGGGTGTTGTCGGCGGTCGGCAGGCCGGTGCCGATGTCCAGGAACTGCCGGACGCCCTGTTCGCCGGCCAGGTGCCGGACGGCGCGCCCGAGGAACTGGCGGCTCGTGCGCGCCACGTCGACGAGGCCGGGGAAGATCTCCTTGATCTGGTCCCCGATCTCGCGGTCCACCTCGTAGTTGTCCTTGCCGCCCACGAAGTAGTTCCAGAAACGCGCGGAGTGCGGCTTGGTCGTGTCGATCCGGGCACGTATCTCGGCAGCGGCGGCGAGCTGGGGGTCTTGATCGGACACGAAAGTGCCTCCTGCGCATCGGTGTTCGGTAACCGGACATCAATCTAGTCGAACGGTCGGGCTTCCCGCCCACGTCCTGCACGTCCTGGCAGGTGAACTGGGCCGAACCATAGGGGATTTGGTCAAGTGAGCCGCCGTCAGGCCCAAATCGGCATGGGGCGGGGAGGGGGAGTCAGATCCAGCCCTGCTGCCAGGCGTGGTGGGCGGCGGCGTGGCGGGTGGGGGCTCCAACTTTTCACCACCAGCCCCGCGCCTCCGCCTGAACGGGCGGGCTCCTTTCCCCAATCCCGCCCCTTCCCGAAACCGGGGGCTTCGCCCCCGGGCCCCCACGACCGGGGTGGGGGTGACAGTCGTGTCTCGTCTCGGCTGCGGGTCCGTGGTGGCTGGTCGCTCCCCCACGAGGAGAGCGGCACTCCACTCATCCACTGACTGGATGTGGGCGGAGGCCGCTGGGTCTGCGACCGGGATGAATGCGGTGGAGCCCGAGGACTGAGCTGCTCTGGCCCGGTTGCGGTCACGGGAGGAGTATGGAAGATGAGCGACCAAGGAGGACCGTCATGAAGACCGGGGCCTCGGACTACGACCGCTGGCTGTACTCGCACACGCCATCCCAGGCCGAGGGCGAGCGAGACGAACCGGCCGAGCGTGCGGCCATGGAGCAGCACCCGGACGTCCCCAGAACCGAGCCGTCCCAGGCGGAGGGGGAGAGGGTGGACGACATCCGGACCGCGTAACCGCTGCTACTCCAGGAACCCGCGGGGGCCGGCTCCGTAGTCGGACGGAGACGGCACCCGTCCCGCGCCCCAGGGGAGCGACCGCCGGCGCGGTCAGCGTGACGACGGAGAGTGCCCGGCGTCCCATCCGGGTGAGCCACGGTGCGACATCACGTCGGAGACTGTGAGGATGGAGCTCAGACCCAGGTGTCGAGCCACATGCGGGTGTGCCAGCTGGGATACGGAATCTTCAGGCCCGTGTAGATCGGGAAGAAATAGATGAAGTTCCAGGTGATGAGCAGCACCAGCGTGCCCGCAGCCACCGCACCGCTTTTGCGGCGTGTTTCGCTCGTCCCCGGCGGACCCAGTAGCGCGCCCAGCATCATCGCCACGGCCAGGCACAGGTACGGCACGAAGACGACGGCGTAGAAGGAGAAAACCGTTCGGTCCTGGTACAGGAACCAGGGAAGATAACCCGCGCCCACGGCACACAGAACGGCACCGGCGCGCCAGTCGCGGCGCAGCGCCCACCGGAAGAGCAGATACACGAGGGCGCAGCATGCCGACCACCACAGCAACGGTGTGCCCAGTGCGAGGATCGTCTGCGAGCAGTCGGCCGTCGCCTGGCAGCCGGCCTTGCCGGGCTCCGGTGACTGTGAGTGGAACAGCACGGGACGGCCGAGGACCAGCCAACTCCAGGGATTTGACTCGTACTTGTGTGGAGTGTGCAGTCCCACATGGAACTGGTAGACCCCGTACTCGTAGTGCCACAGGCTGCGGAGTGGTGCCGGAATCCACGACCAGGTGCCGCCGCGGCCGTCCGCCCAGCGCCTCCCATAGCCGTTGTCGGACAGGAACCAGCCGGTCCACGTCGCCAGATACGTCACCACGGCAGCCGGCACGACGGACACCACCGACCAGCCGAGGTCCTTGCGCAGCACCGCACGGTACGGGTGCCGTGCCCCCGCGACACGGCGGGCGCCGACGTCCCACAGCAGGGTCAGGATGAGGAAGGAGGCCAGGAAATACAGGCCGCTCCATTTGGCCGAGATCGCCAGTCCCAGGAAGAAGCCGGCCGCGAGCCGCCATGGACGCACTCCCGTCCCGGCGCGGTCGCCGGTGTCCTCGTCGGGGCGTACGTGACCGTCCTCGCCCGCCGGTAGGGCTGCCGCGAGCCGGGCCCGCGCCCGGTCCCGGTCGATGAGCAGGCATCCGAACGCGGCCAGGACGAAGAACATGACGACGAGGTCGAGCAGAGCGGTGCGGCTCATCACATAGTGCAGGCCGTCCACCGCCAAGAGCGCGCCGGCCAGGCAGCCCAGTACCGTCGAGCGGAACAGGCGGCGGCCTATGCGGCACAGCATCAGCACCGACAGCGTGCCCAGGACCGCCGTCATGAAGCGCCAGCCGAACGGGTTGAGGCCGAACATCCACTCGCCGAGGGCGATCACCCACTTGCCCGTCGGCGGGTGCACGACGAAGGACCCGGTGTCGGAGAGCGGAATCACCTGGGGGTCGGCCAGGATCTGCGGGTCGGCGACCTTGCGGTCCGGCCAGGTGCCCTCATAGCCGAGCTGCAGCAAGGCCCAGGCGTCCTTGGCGTAGTAGGTCTCGTCGAAGACGATGTCCCGCGGGCTGCCCAGACGCCAAAAGCGCGCCAGCCCGGCAAGGAGTGCCACCAGGAGCGGCCAGCCCCACCCTGACCAGCGTGCCAGTCGACCCGCCGCTACCGGGGACGGCCCGAGCGTGCGCCAGAGCTGTGACCCGGGTTCGGGGAACGGCACCACCAGTCGGTCGTGCACGGACGTACGCGGCCGCTCTGCATACCCGAAGCGGCGCAGCCGCCGCTCCCAGGAGGTCGGCCGGTGAGTCGCCGCCTTTTGCGGCACGTCGACAGACGCGGGCGCGTTCGCACGGATCACGTGGTGAGCTTTCAACTCGGGGAGAGCGGGACAAGCGGGGGGTCAGCCATCCGGCGGTCGACGGTGTTCACGTCGGCTCAGGCAGCCCTGACCCATCGGGACCGCTTGAACCAGGCCGAAGCGCTACCTGGTGGTTGAGGTTCGCGTCGGCATCGGGACCGTCTCGGGGGTTGAGGGGCGGTACGGCATCGGCGCCGGCCTGGTAGTTGACGTGCAGGTCGGCATCGGCACTTCCTTGGCGGTGGAGGCGGGGCGGGCCGTCGACGGCATCGGCGCCGGCCTGGTAGTTGACGTGCAGGTCGGCATCGGCATCTCCTTGGCGGTGGAGGCGGGGCGGGCCGTCGACGGCATCGAGGCCGACTCGGCAGAGGTGACGGGACGGGGCTGAGGGCCGGCAGGCCCGCCCTGAGCGAAAGAGCTCGGCAGGACCACCAGTCCGACTCCGAGTCCGGCAACGGTCAGCACGTATCCGGTGGCCATCCATGCCGTCCGGGCTCGCCGTCGGGCGCGAACGCCGGCTTGGAGTCGGTGTCGGTGCCGGTCCTCATAGGGCGTGTCCTCTTGGCTGTCACGCATCATCCGTGCCAGCTCCTGCTCGAAGTGATCCATGGCTCCCTTCTTCACTCCACCGGCTCGACTGCCTCAGCCAGAAGCTGCCGTAACCGTCCGACACCGCGTGCCGTGAGTGAACGGGCGGTACCCACCGGACACCCCAGCACCTCCGCGACCTGCCGCTCGGGCAGGTCCTGGTAGTAGCGCAGCACCACCGCAGCCCGCTGCCGCGCCGGCAACAGCGCCAACATGGCCTCCAACCGGGTCCGTTCATCCACGGCGGCGGTCTCATCCCCCACCTCGGGCGGGTCGGGCAGGTGGTCCACGGGGTGCTCGCCCCACCAGCGACGCCGTGCCGAGCGAGCCGCAGCACGGGCCAGGATCCTGCGCACATATGCCTCGGGCGCCTGCTCGGCCACCTTCGGCCAGGCAAACCACAGCTTGACCAGCGCCTCCTGCAGCATGTCCTCGGCCCGGTGCCGGTCTCCGCCGGTGAGCAGTCGCGCCAGGTGAAGCAACGCCGACCACCGAGCCGCCACGAACCGGTCGAACTCATCGGCCGGCAACTGCCCCATCAGCGTTGCCCCTTACCCCCGTACGCCCCTACACCCTGAATAAAGGCACTGGCCCCTGCCCCGCTATGCACCCCCGACATGTGGTCTGGCTCACATGTGCCCGTCCTGACGGTGCGCTCCCGCGCCCTGAAAGCCCGCGTCCTGGAAAGGCCCGCCCCCACCCGCAGCCCCCCACCGGCGGGAGGGGACGTGGGCCGGTGCGTCGTATGACGAACCGGTCGCGCTCAGGCGGTGGCGCCACCGTCGGCCAGGAGGGTGCTGCCGGTCATGAACATCGACAGGTCGCTGACGCAGAAGAACACGACGCGGGCGATGTCGTCGGGCGTCCCGATGCGGCCGATGGGGCTGGTCATCATGAGCGGCACGCTGTCCTCCTGGACGGGCACGCCGGCGGCGGCCAGCTGATTCCCCTCGGTCGGGACATAGCTGGGTGCCACCCCGAGTACGCGGATTCCGTGCGGGGCCAGCTCCATGGCGCTCTGCCGGGTGATGCCGCGTACCGCGTGCTTCGATCCGACGTAGGCGGCGAGGCCCGGAGCGCTGCCCCGGAAGCCCGCGGTGGAGCAGATGTTGACGATCACGCTGCCGTGCCCGCCGGTGCTCATGATCCGGGAGGCCTCACGGGTGCCCGCGAGGACGCCTCGGGCGTTCACCGCGAACACCTTGTCCCACATCGCGTCGTCCATCTGTGCGATCGGGACACTGGGGAAGACCCCGGCGTTGTTGACCCACGCGTCCAGCCGGTCCCACCGCTCCACGGCGAAGTCCGCCGAGCGGCGCACGTTGTCCGAGTCCGTCACGTCCATCTCGATGCCCACGACGTCGGTCCCGTATCGGTCGGCGAGCTCGGTGGCCGCACCTTGGCCAGCCCGGCATTCACGTCCCCTGACAGCAGGTAGTCGAGGGCGGTGGCCTGCGCGTCCAGGAACGGGCCGGGAAGAAGGCGTACCGCGTTACGGGGGAGTACCTGCATGACTGCTTGATTCCTTGGGTCGAACGCTTCCGCCCTGCGGGGAAGCGGCGTCGTGGGGCCGGCGGTCCGGCGTCAGGGAGGGAACCGCAAGGCCTCCCGTGTCACTGGTCAGGTCCTTCGAGAGGGAGGATGGGGGCCTCGAGGGTTTCGTCGCGGTCGCACACGAGGGTGTCTCCGCTCACCCGCAGGCGGGCGACGTGGACCGAACTCCGGCGGCCGTTGTGGTCGATGTGGGGTCCAGGGTCGTCGTCGGATCGCCTGGGGTGCGAGAAGTAGAAGACGAACGCGCCGAGTTCGCTGGTGACGACATCGGCGTGATAGCCGTACCCCCCGTCGTCCGGGCCCTTCCCGGGACGGTCGAGGATGAGTCCTCGCGGTTCCCATGTCTCCAGGTCCGTGGAGTGGAGAACCCGCTGGCCATGCCATTCGTCGATGAGCATCCAGTAGCTGCCGCCGAGCTCGAAGACGTTCGGGCCTTCGTGCTTCGAGCACGCGACGGCGGGCCCCCGGACGGTCCACTCGGCCAGATCGTCGCTGTCCGCCGCGTAGGTGTGCGCGTGATCGGCCTCGTCCTTGTACCACATGCGGTAGCCGCCCGTGGGGAGCCGCAGGACGCAGGCGTCGATCACTCTCTCGGACGAGAGCGACAGGGTGGAACGGTAGGTCCATGAGAAGAGGTCGTGGCTCGTGTAGTGACGGATCACGCGTGCATGGCCCGCCCACTGGGTCGGAACACCGCGGATCACGCTGACGAACATGTGGTACCCGGTTCCGTCGTCGATGATCTCGGGGGCCCAGTAGGTGTGCCGCCCGGGCTCGATGTCCAGCCCTTCGGCGATTCCCCGGTACAGCCAGCCGGCTCCGCCGTCCGCGGAGGACGCGATCCCGATGTCGGTCCCGTGTATCCAGCTCACGTCGTCCATCGGCGGGGCGTCGGCGCGTCGGCTCGTGTAGAACATCCACCACTCGCCGGCCTGCCGGTTCCAGATGACGGTGGGGTCGGTCGCGCCGTCGTGGATGGGGTCTCGGAACAGGGGTCGGGCAACGGTTGTCATCGGTTCTTCCCAGGCGTGAGTGTGAGGGTGTCGGGAGTGGTCAGTCCTGGTGGTTCGTCAGCCGGATCATGTTCCAGGAGAGCGGCTCGAGTTCGGCGTGGAGGACACCGTCGGTGACGGCGGTGCCGGTGGCGGGGCGCGGGGTGACCCGGTCGGGCCGGTCCGCGGTGTTGGTGGCCTCCGGGGCGCTGTCGGCCAAGGCCAGGTGCTCCGCCACGGTGTGGGCGCCGACGCCGCGCAGGTCGATCTCCAGGGGCAGGGGGTCCGTCTGGCTGCGGTTGACCGCGAAGACGGTGATGTCGCCGCTCTCGTCGTCCATGACGGCGGTGGCGTGCAGCAGCGGTACGTCACCGAAGCGGGCGGTGGGGTACGTGGGGCTGTCCACGTCGACGCGCAGCACCCGGCCGCGCCCGTACGTCGACGCCTGCGCGAAGGGGAAGAACGTGGTCTGCCGCCAGGCCGGGCCGCCCGGCTCGGTCATGATCGGCGCGATGACGTTGACGAGCTGGGCCAGGGAGGCGGCGGTCACCCGGTCGGCGTGCCGCAGCAGGGCGATCAGCAGCGAGCCGAAGACCACGGCGTCGGTGACGGTGTAGACGTCCTCCAGCAGGCGCGGTGCCTGCTGCCAGTCCTCGACCTGGTGGGGGTTGGGCCGCTTCTGGTACCAGACGTTCCATTCGTCGAAGGAGAGGTTGATCCGCTTCTTCTCCTTGAGCCGCGCCCGGACGTGGTCGCAGGTGGCGACGACCGACTCGATGAAGTGCTCCATGTCGACGGCGGAGGCCAGGAAGGAGTCGCGGTCGCCGTCGATCTCCTCGTAGTAGGCGTGCAGCGAGATGTGGTCGACCTGGTCGTACGCGGCCTCCAGGACGGTCGCCTCCCAGGAGCCGAAGGTCGGCATGGAGGACGCCGAACTGCCGCAGGCGACCAGTTCCAGGCCGGGGTCGATCATTCTCATGGCGCGGGCGGTTTCGGCGGCGAGCCGCCCGTACTCCTCGGCCGTCTTGTGCCCGGTCTGCCAGGGCCCGTCCATCTCGTTGCCCAGGCACCACATCTTGATGCCGTACGGCTCCTTGGCGCCGTGGGCGGCACGGCGGTCGGACAGCTCGGTGCCGCCCGGGTGGTTGCTGTACTCCAGCAGCCGCAGGGCGTCCTCCACCCCGCGGGTGCCGAGGTTGACGGCCATCATGGGTTCCATGCCGGTCTTGGCGCAGAAGTCCATGAACTCCCCGAGGCCGAACTCGTTGGTCTCGGTGGACTTCCAGGCCAGATCCAGCCGGACCGGGCGCTCCTCGCGCGGGCCCACGGAGTCCTCCCAGCGGTAACCCGAGACGAAGTTGCCGCCCGGGTAGCGCACGGTGGTGACGCCCAGTTCCCGGATCAGCTCCAGGACGTCCCGGCGCAGGCCGTCGGTGTCGGCCTGCGGGTGGCCGGGTTCGTAGATGCCGGTGTAGACGCAGCGGCCCAGGTGCTCGACGAACGATCCGTACAGCCGGGGGTGGACGGCGCCGATGCCGAACGCCGGGTCGAGGGTGAAGCGTGCGGGGGTGGTGGGGCTGGACATGACGGCCTTTCGTTGGCTGTTCTCAGGCTGTCCGGCGTTTGCGGACGAGGTGTTCAGGGCGAAGCGGGTGTCAGAGGGCGAGCGCGCAGACCACCGACGGAACGGACAGCGCCGGGCCCGCCTGCCGCAGTGCCCCGTCGGCCAGGACACGCAGCGCGACGAGCGTCCCGCTGTGCTGGTTGGCGACCAGCAGATGATCGTCCGCGTAGGTCAGGCCGCGCGGCCAGGTACCGCCGGTGGGCATCTCGTAGACCGGTTCCAGCGTTGTGCCGGTGACCCGGAACGCGGCCACTGTGTCCGCGCCCCGGTTGGTCACCCACACGAAACGGCCGCAGGGCGAGGTGACGATGCCGCCCGGCTGGTTGGTGACGTCCCGGACCGCCGTGGCGGGCGCTGAGGAGAGGCCCGTCAGGGTGCCCGTACCGGCGTCGTAGCGGTGGCAGGTGACGGTCGAGGACAGTTCGTCCGCGCTGAAGACCAATTCTCCGCCAGGAGCGAAGGCGAGGTGGCGAGGACCGGACCCCGCGCGCAGCCGGTTCACCGCGACTCGCGCCAGGGTGCCGGTCCGGGGGTCGAGCCGGTAGGTGAAGACCGAGTCCGCGCCCAGGTCGGTGGCGAGGACGTAACGGCCTGCCGGGTCGACGAGCATCTGGTGGGCGTGGCTGCCCTCCTGCCGTCCGGCGACCGGGCCCGCCCCTTCGTGGACGGCGACGTCGGTCAGCTCCACCGGGCGTCCGTCCGCGCCGAGGCGGTGCACGGCCACGCTGCCGGGCGCCGTGTCGCTGCCGTAGTTCGCGGTCAGCAGCCAGCCCCCGTCCGGGTGGACGGTGAGGTGGCACGGGTTGGCGCCGCCGCTGCTCAACGGGTCGCCCAGCGGGGCCAGTTGGCCGTCGCCGTGCCGGATCAGGGCGCTGACGGTGCCCGGATCCGTCTCGTGAGTGCTGTAGACGACGTCGAGCGAGGGATGCGCCGCCAGGAAGGACGCCCCGCTGACGGGCACCGGTGGCACTTTGGTGTCGTGCGCCAGGTGGCCGGTGCCGGGGGCGAGTTTCAGGGCTGCGATCCCGGCGCCGTCCCCGCCGGAGTCGGGTGTGTAGGAGCCGGTGAGGACAGCGACCTCATCGGTGGAGGAAGGCGTGGGCATGGGTGTTCCCTGGAAGGTCCTTGAGCGGGTGGGTACTTGCGCGGATGCGGTGCCGCGAAGGGCTCAGCGCACGATGTCGTCGTAGTGGTCCAGCAGATCCAGTTCGTTGCGCCTGGGCAGTCCTTCCCAGTCGCCGGTGGTGCTGACGGCGAAGGCGCCGAGCAGGGCCGCCGTCCGCAGCCGCCGCTCCGGGGGCTCACCCGCGAGCAGTTCGGCGAGGTACCCGGCGGCGAACGCGTCTCCCGCGCCCACGGAGTCGTGCAGGGTGACGGGCACGGCGGGCTGCCGGTGTTCCCGGCCGTCGAGAAGGGCGTACGCGCCCTCGGCGCCCAGTTTGATGACGGCTCCGGCGGGGCCGAGTTCGCAGATGCGCTTGGCGAGCTCCTCCGGGCCGTCGGCGTCCGGCACCATGAGACGGGCCTCGTGCGGTCCCGCGAAGACCAGGTCGCTTCTGCGTAGCAGCGGCAGCAGCGTGCGCCCGGCCTCCTGCTCGTTCCACAGCAGCGACCGGAAGTTGACGTCCAGTGAGACCGGTACGCCGGCGTCGACGGCGATGTCCACCGCCCGGGTGACGGCACGGGCCGGACCTTCGCCCAGCGCCGGGGTGATCCCGGTGATGTGCAGGACCGCCGCGCCGGCGACGAGGTCCTCGGGGATGTCGTCGGCGGTCAGCCGGGCACCAGCCGTGTGGGTGCGGTAGTAGCGCGTACGGCTGTGCGTGGCCGTACGGCGTTCGCGCAGCAACAGCGAGGTGGGCGCGGGGTCGCGTGCGGCGACCGTGGTGACGCCTTCCGCGCGCAGCTCGCGGAGGATGAGGTCGCCGAGTGCGTCGTCGCTGACGCGGCCGATCCAGGTGGCGGACCCGCCGAGCCGGCTGACGCCCACGGCGACGTTCGACTCGGCTCCGGCGAGCCCGAGACGCAGGTCGGAGCCGAGGGCCAGTGGGCCGGTGTCCGACGCCGCCAGGACCGCGAGAACCTCGCCGACGGTCACCAAGTAGCGTTGCTGGGAAGGGTCGTTCACGGGCCGATCTCCTGATGACTGGACGGGGCCCGGATCGCGTCGAGCAGCGTGCGGGTTCTCGCCGTGAGGGCGTCCAGGGTCTCCGGTGCCGGGTTCCGGTCCGCTCCGCGCAGCAGCGGGGAACCGATGCCGACGGCGAGGGCGCCCGCGTCGAGGTAGTCGCGGGCCTGGTCGACGCCGACTCCGCCGACGGCGACGAGCGGGACGTCCGGCAGCGGCGCCCGCAGCTGCCGCAGGTGGGCGGGGCCGCCGGTGCTCGCGGGGAAGAGCTTGACGGCGGCGGCACCCGCCCGCCAGGCGGTGGACACCTCGGTGGGTGTCCAGGCGCCCGGGTAGAACGGGATGCCCCGGCCGGCGGCGTCGCGGATCACGTCGGTGTCGACAGCCGGGGCCACCAGGAACTCGGCCCCGGCCGCGAGCGCTTCCCGGGCCTGCCCGGTGGTGATCACCGTGCCGGCGCCGACCGCCACCCCGGGCCCGAGCTCGTCCCGGACGGCGGCCAGCGCGTCGAGGGCACCCGATGTGGTGAGGGTGACCTCCAGGCAGGTGATGCCACCGGCCGCGAGGGCCCGGGCCACAGCGGGCAGTCCCCTCGCGTCGGCCGACCGCAGGATGGCCATGACCCGGGTCCGGCCCAGCTGCGGGGTGAGAGCGGGACGTTCCGTCATGACCTGGCCGCCGCAGGGGAGTTGCCGGTGCCCAGGGTGTTGGTCATGGGAGGTTCCTTTGCAAGATGGTGCGTCGGTAAACGGCGTTACTTGAGTCCGGAGGTGGAGATCCCGGAGATGAAGCCTCGCTGCATGATCAGGAAGAGCACCAGCACGGGTACGACGTACATCACCGCGCCGGAGGCGACCACGTTGCCGAGCTGGGCACCGTGCTCGTTGACATAGCCGGTGGCGAGCTTGACCGCGAGAGTGGTGCGGGCGTCGTCCAGCAGCAGGGCCGGGGCGATGTAGTCGCCCCAGGTCCAGGAGAAGGACAGGATCAGGCTGGTGGCGATGACCGGCCAGGACTGCGGCAGGAAGATCCGCCAGAAGATTCGGATCTGCCCGCAGCCGTCGACGATCGCCGCCTCCTCCAGTTCCTTGGGCATGTTGCTGAAGAACTGCCGGAACAGGAAGACGAGGTACGGCGCGCCGGACAGACCCCACAGCACCCACGGCATGTAGGTGTTGAGGAGGTGGAGCTTGGCGAACATCAGATAGGTCGGGATGAGAGTGATCACGCTCGGCAGCATCATCGTCGACAGCAGCACGGCGAAGATGGCCTTCTTGCCCGGGGCGTCCAGCCGGGCGAAGCCGTAGCCCGCCCAGGCCGAGGCGAGGGTGACCAGCACCGCGTAGACGGTGGCGATCGTCAGGGAGTTGCGGGCGTAGCCGATGTAGTCGAAGAGGGTCAGAGCCTGGTGGAAGTTGCCGAGGTTCGGTTCGTGGGGCCACCAGTGGATGGGGAAGGCGCGCAGCTCGGACACGTCCTTGAGCGCGGTGATCGCGAGCCAGCCGAAGGGGCTGAGCATCAGCGCGAGGATCGCGATCAGGAGCATGTAGACGGTGCTGCGCCGGGAGAGCACGCTCATCGGCTGCCTCCGATCGTGCGGGCCTTGGGCTTCGCCTGCTCCGGCTCCACCGAGTAGAAGACCGCGCCCTTGCTGAGCTTGAAGATGAGGAAGGTGACGACGCAGATGATCGCGAAGAGCACCCACAGCAGGGCGGAGGCGTAACCGTAGCGGCCGTTGGCGAAGTACTGGGCGAAGACGTTGATCATGTAGAAGTAGTTGCTCTCGGGCACGGACGAGACGCCCTTGGGCGTGGGGTCGAGCGCGATGAGCAGCGGCATGAAGGTCTGCAGCGAGCCGATGATGCCGGTGACGACCTGGAAGAAGATCACCGGGGAGAGGAGCGGCAGGGTGATGCGGGAGAAGGACTGCCAGGGACTCGCGCCGTCCACCCTGGCCGCTTCGTTCAGCTCCTTGGGGATGTCCTGCAGCCCCGCCAGCGAGATGATCATGCCGTTGCCCACGCCCCACAGCGTCAGGACGATCAGCACCCAGCGGGCGTAGGGGTCGACCAGCCAGGTGACGCCGTTGATACCGGCGAGGTCCAGGGCGCCGTTGGCCGCTCCCGAGTCACGGTCGAAGATCAGCTTGAAGGTGAGGGCGGCGCCGACCGGGGGCACCACGGCGGGCAGGTACAGCAGGGTGCGGAACAGTCCGCGGGCCCGTATCGGCTGGTTCACCAGCACCGCCAGGAGCAGTCCCGCCACGATCGTCAGCGGCACCGTTACCGCGGTGAAGACTCCGGTGCGCCACAGGGAGGACATCGTCTCCGGGTCGGAGAAGACCTCCCGGTAGTTGTCCAGGCCCACGAAGCGGGAGTTCTGTGACAGCCCGTCGGCGTTGGTGAAGCTGAGCCACAGCGCGTACCCCAGTGGGAAGGCCGTCAGGGCGAGGAAGCCCAGCACCCAGGGCACGGTGAACACATAGAACGCGCGTGCCCGGCGGGCCCGCAGTGAGGCGGGCCGGCGAGCGGGGCCGGCCGGCCGGGACGGGGACGACGACGCCCCCGCCCCGGCGGCCTGCTCAGTGAGCTGGCTGGTGCTCACCCCACCAGCTCCTTGCCCTTGGCGATCTGCTCGTTCATCAGCTTGTTGAGCTCGTCGGCGGCCTTGCCCGCGGACGCCTTGCCCTTGATGGCCTTCGGCAGCACCTTGCTGATCACACCGTCAAGGGCGGCCAGCTGGGCGTACGGCGTGAACGTCAGCACCGAGAAGTGCTCCAGCTCCTGCTCCTGCACCTTGAACGCCTGCTTCTGGTACGGCTGGGCCTGCGGCATCTTCGAGCGCAGCGACTTCAGGCTGGGGATGCCCCAGCCGCCCGCGGCCCGCTCCTCGGCGGCCTTGCCGCCGAAGAAGTACTCGAAGAACTTCCAGGCCGCGTCCTTGTTCTTGGCGTCCTTGGGGATCCAGTAGCCGGTGGCGCCGAAGCAGGGGCTGATGCGGTTGCTGCCGAGCTGGGGGGCGGGCGCGAAGCGCGACACCTCGGCGACCTTCGGGTCACCGCCGATCGCCCCGCCGAACCAGTAGCCGTCGGAGGCGATCGCCATGCGTCCGGCCTGGTAGGTGGGCCAGTCCCAGCCATCCGGGTTGGGGTTGGCGACGTTCGGGCCGATGTCGGCCCGCGCGTACTCCAGGTACCACTCCAGCGCCTTGAGCGCCTCGGGGGACGAGAAGTCGACCGAGGCCAGGTCTTCGGCGAACACGCTCCCGCCGGTCGAGGCGGTCATGCCCATGAGCTGCGAGAAGGTGCCGAGACCCGAGGCGCTCAGCCCGTAGACCTTGACCTTGCCGAGCCTGCGCTTGGTCAGCTTCTTGCCCAGTTCCAGCAACTCGTCGTACGACAGCGGCTCGGTCTCGCTGAGCAGATCCAGCTTCGCCGCCTCGAACAGGTCCGTGCGGTACCAGAGCATCTGGTCCTGCGAGTAGTCCTTGGCCAGGCCGTAGCGAGGTCCCGCGCCCTGCTTCTTGCCGTCGTAGCGCCAGACGTCGTTGACCGGGTCGATGTCGGACGGCTTGAGCACCGAGCTCTTGGCGAAGTACGGGTCCAGGTCGGTCATCAGCCCGCGTGCGGCGAAGTACGGCGTCTCCACCGCGCCCAGGCCGCGCACCACGTCCGGCGGGTTCTTCGCCGCCAGCATCGCGTTGAGCTTGGTCTCGTCCCGGGCGACGAAGTTGATCTTTATGCCCAGCGCCTTCCCGACCGTCTGGAGCTCCTTCTTCTCGTCTTCGCTGGACATGACGGTGAGCGTCTTCGAGCCGGCCTTCGTATCGCCGTCGCTCGAACCGTCGTCGACGGAAGCGGCACAGCCGGGCAGGGCTGTCGCGGCGAACGCGGCGCCGGCGGAGACGGTGAGGAAACGGCGTCTGTCGAAGGACCCTGTGGTCGAGACGGACATGCTGGTGAGCCTTTCGTGCGGGGACACAAGGGCGTGCGGACGTATGCGGCGTTTGCCGCGAGGAGGAGCGATAAAGGGGCCATGGGGGGTGCGGAGCCGGGCGGGGGAGGAGCACCGGGCCCGCTCGGCCGTCGTGCGGGATCTCCCGAACCGAGCGCGCACACGTCTGTCGTGGACGTGTGCAGGCACCGGCATCGCCCCACCGGATTGCGACGGTGGTCGCGTTCGTGGTGGGCCTTTCGGGGCGCATCGAGGCACACCCCACCCATGGCTGACTCTGGCTGGATTGCTGTCGTGGAGGTTGTGACCGGTTTCTCTGGCTCTGCCCGGACGTATCGCTTATTTCCGCCTGAGGAAACCGGTTGACTGAAACTTCGGCGAACGTTAAGTTGCGGCGCCAGAGGGTGTCAAGAGTTCTTGCAAGAGTCGGAATGCGCCACCGGCAGACACACCCGAGCGGTCCGAGGCGCCCAACGGAAAGAGGGAACCCACGTGCCGGAACAGCCCGTCAGGGCAAGGCTGGTCGACGTGGCGGAGATGGCCAAAGTCTCCAAGGCCACCGTGTCCAAGGTGCTCAACGGCCGGCAGGACCTGTCCGTCCGGCCGGAGACCCGGCAGCGCGTCCAGGAGGCCGCCGCAGCGCTGGGCTACCGTCCCCACTCCGGAGCCCGGGCCCTGGCCGGTGCCCGCACGCACGCCCTGGCGCTGCTGGTCCCCGCCCTGGACAACCCCACGTACGTCACCATCGCCCGAGGCGCCTACCAGCGCGCCCGCGAGCTGGGCTATCTCTCCCTGCTGGCCGAGGACTTCGACGGGCAGGAGGCCGACGAGTCCTTCAACGACCTGGTGCAGGAGGGCCGGGTCGACGGGCTGCTCATCGCCTCCGCGCGCCCCGGCCACCCACTGCTGGACGCCCTGAGCCGCACCCCGGTCCCGCATGTCTTCCTCAACCGCTCGGTGGAGGGCTCCGGCCGGAACGTCACCATGGACGTGGCCCGTTCGAGCATCACCGCCCTCGACCACCTCTACGGTCTCGGCCACCGCGCGGTCGGCCACATCGCGGGCCCGCCCGGCATCACCCCCAGTGAGGACCGCAAGAAGGCGTTCCTGCGACACGCCGGGGAACTCGGGCTGTCCGCCTCCCCCGTGGCGTCCGGGGACTTCACCGAGGACGGCGGCGTGTCCGCGGCGCTGCAACTGCTGCGTCCGGCCGACGGTAGTACGCGTCCGCCGGTCACCGCGCTCTACACCAGCTCACTCGCCCAGGCGATGGGCGCCATGACAGCCGTCCGGGACCTCGGCCAGCGGATCCCCGAGGACGTCTCCGTGGTCGGGAACGACGACCTGCCCGTCGCCGGTCACCTCTCCCCGCCGCTGACCACCGTGGCGATGCCCCTGTACGAGCTGGGCACCGCGGCCGTGGAGGCCTTGGTGGCCGCCATTCAGGGGGCACCCGTTGGAGACGTCGTCGTACCCACCGAGCCGCGCCTGGTGCTGCGCGGTTCCACGGCAGGTCCAGGAGCGACACCATGAGTCGTGCCGGTCCCACACGCTTCACGGGCCGTACGGCCCTGCTCACCGCGGCCGCCTCCGGCATCGGTGAGGCGACCGCCCACCGCCTCGCCGCGGAGGGGGCGTCGGTCCTCGTCACCGACGTGGACGCCGAGGGCGCCCGCCGGGTGGCCGAGGAGATCGGCGCCCAGGGCGGACGGGCCCGGCACCGTGCACTCGACGTCACCTCGGTCGACGCGTGGACCGAGGCCGTCGAGGCGGTGACGTCCTGGACCGGGCACCTCGACGTCCTGCACCTCAACGCCGGCCAGAACTTCCCCGGAGCGGCACACGAACTGGACGACGCCGCCTGGCACGACCAGCTGCGGCTCTGCCTCGACTCCGTCTTCTACGGTGTCCGGGCCGCCGTGCCATTGCTCAGTACGGCCAGAGGCGCGGTGGTGATCACCTCGTCCGTACACGCGGTCATCGGCTTCAAGGGTTTCCCCGCGTACGCGGCGGCCAAGGGCGGGATCAACGCCCTCGTACGCCAGCTCGCCGTCGAGTACGCCGGGCAGATCAGGTTCAACGCCGTCCTGCCCGGAGCCGTGGCCACTGCCCTGTGGGCCGAGACACCCCCCGAGTACAAGGCGCAGACCATCGCACGCACTCCCGTCGGCCGGCTCGGTGCCCCCGAGGACATCGCCGCCGCCGTCGCCTTCCTCGCCTCCGAGGACGCCTCCTTCGTCACCGGCCAGAACCTGCTCGTGGACGGTGGCCGCAGCATCAGCTCCCAGGAGTAGGCCGCCCTCGCCCGTTCCAGGCCTGACCCCTGCCCGCTCCAGGCACGACCCGGCTCTCCGCGTCCCGGTGGGCCGCGCCCGCGGGCGTCCTGCACAGCAGCCCCTTCCTCACAGCTCGACTCTCTCCCGGAGCGGGCACGTCCTCTCACCCGCCCCAACCACACCGACTCACCCGCACGCTGTCTCGCCCGGGCCCGGCCCGGCGGATCCAGCACAGGACCGGAGGTCCACCCCATGAAGATCACTGGATACGAGCTCTTCCTCGTCGAACCGCGCTGGCTCTTCCTGCGCGTCGACACCGACGAGGGCATCTCCGGCTGGGGAGAGCCCATCGTCGAGGGCAAGGCCCACACCGTCGCCAAGTGCGTCGAGGAGATGTTCGACTACCTCCTGGGGCAGGACCCGGCCCGTATCGAGGAGCACTGGCAGGTGCTCGCCAAGAGCGGTTTCTACCGTGGAGGCGTCGTACTCAACAGCGCCTTGGCCGGTATCGA
The DNA here is from genome assembly GCF_039532825.1 of Streptomyces vastus. Lineage (NCBI taxonomy): Bacteria > Bacillati > Actinomycetota > Actinomycetes > Kitasatosporales > Streptomycetaceae > Streptomyces > Streptomyces vastus. Next base: position 173,320 of record NZ_BAAASJ010000125.1, on the reverse strand, counting down.
CCAGGCCCTGTGGGACATCGCGGGCAAGACCCACGGTGTGCCGGTGTACCAGCTGCTCGGCGGCCATGTACGGGACCGGGTACGCGTCTACGGCTGGGTCGGCGGGGAAACCCTCGAGGAGCTGGGCGAGTCGGCGGCCGAGCAGGTCGCCAAGGGCATGACCGCGGTCAAGCTCAACCCCTGCGGGCAGCTGGAGCCGCTCGCCACGGCCGGCGCGATCAACGCCATCGTGGACAGCGTGACCGCGGTCCGCGAGGCCATCGGCCCGGACCGCGACCTGGCACTCGACTTCCACGGCCGGTTCAGCGGGGCGATGTCCCGCCGCGTACTGCCCCTGCTCGAGCCCCTGCTGCCGATGTTCGTCGAGGAGCCCGTGCTGCCGGAGTTCTCCCAGGACCTCGGCGCCGTGGTGCGCTCCACCTCCATCCCCATAGCCACCGGCGAACGGCTCTACTCCCGCTGGGACTTCCGCTCAGTGCTCTCCGACGGCATCGCCGTGGCCCAGCCCGACATCAGCCACGCCGGAGGCATCTCCGAGACCCGCCGGATCGCCGCGATGGCCGAGGCGTACGACGTCGTGGTGGCCCCGCACTGCCCGCTCGGCCCGATCGCCCTCGCGGCCAGCCTGCAACTCGACTTCGCGATCCCCAACTTCCTCATCCAGGAACAGGCGCTCGGCATCGGCTACGGCGACAGCAGCGGACTGCTGGACTACCTCGCCGACACCACGCCCTTCACGTTCCGCGACGGCTACATCGACCGCCCCACCGCCCCCGGACTCGGCATCACCATCGACGAGGACGCGGTCCGCGCCGCCGCCGAACGCGGCCACCGCTGGCGCAACCCGGTCTGGCGCAACACGGACGGGTCACTGGCTTCCTGGTAGTCCGTGACAGGCCGCTTGGCGATGGGCCCTACATGTGAATTGAAACTCACGTTGGATTGGGCGCGAGGGCTCCCGCGTCAGCAGTCGGCGACGAACTGCTCACCCGAGTGGGGAACACCTACGAGCTCACGCCGCTGGCCGAGCGCGTGGCCGCGCACACGGCGCAGGCGCTCGGCTCGGCGGACCGGGTTTTCCAGACCCGTCCCGCCTTTGAACCCGCCCACGCGCTGCGCGAGTTCACCCTGGTGGTGACCGATATACATCTGGCCACCTTCGGCCGGACGCTGGCCGCCCTGGTGCGCGACGCGGCGCCGGGGGTGCGGCTGCGGTTCCAGCACATCGCCCCGCAGATCGCCCGCCGCGCCCAGGAGCACCTGCGCACCGTTGACGGCATGGTGCTGCCGCAAGGCCGCGCCACTGGCGGTCAGCCCGTAGGCCCTGCGGACATCGCCCTGAACCCCGGGGCGCGCGGCGATCGGCATGCGTCCCCGGACCGCACCGGCCCCGTGGGGACGTGGCCGGCGCGGTGAACGACCCGGCCGCGGCCTCCCCACCCCCCAGGGACCGCGGCCGGGTCTCTCCCACCGACGGCGTCAGGATCACAGGTGCTGACGGTGTCAGGTGCTGACCTGGGGTTGTGCCGGGCTGAGGAAGTGCACGGCGGTCTGTTCGGCGTGCGGGGCGAGCAGGCCCTGGAGTTCCTTCGCCGCGACCTTGAGGACGTCGCCGTCGCGGGTGGCGTGGAGGGTTTCGAGGGCGAAGGCGATGTGGGTGGAGTCCTCGGTGACGCGGGTGCGGTGGGCGTCGCGGTGGTTCCAGTGGCGGGTCAGGACGCCGGTGGTGTCCGCGTAGATGATCTCGCCGGGCTTGGGGTTCTCGACGGTGTCGGGTTCGCCGAGCGGGGTGAAGGACTCGGTGCCGTCCGCGTATCGGATGTCGACGTCGCCGGTGACGTGGTCCAGGTCGAAGGCGCCGGCGGGCAGGCCGTGCCGTACGGAGACGACGTTGTAGGTGTCGACGGCCGGGTTGATGCGCGGCAGTGTGCCCTTCTTGGCGAGGCGGCGGCCGAGGGCGTCGACGCTGGGGCGGATACGGCGGGGGTTGGTGCCGAAGGAGCGGTAGGCGGTGTGCCAGGCCTCGATGCGGGGGTCGGTCTCGTCGGCGGGCTGCCAGGTGCCGTCGGCGAGTTGCTGCTCCAGGTCCTCCAGGGCTGCGGTGGTGTGGGGCCAGGGTTCACGGCCGCGCAGGCCGGTGGCGGTGACCAGGGCGATGAGCGTGTCGGGGAAGGCGTCCGCGACGGCGGGGGTGATGCGGAAGGCGGGCATGGGCGGGGTTTCCGTTTCCTGTGTCCGGGCGTGGGTGGTCGGGGCGGGCGTCAGGGCTTCCAGGGGCCGATGCGGTCCAGACGGCGGCGCTGCTGGCGTGCGGTGGGCACGTCGAGGCCCTGGTCGCGTGCGCTGAGGTGGTCGGCGACGGCGGTGCGGTGTTCGACGGGCTTGTGGTCGTCGTACTTGAACTTGGCCTGTACCTCGGTGACTTCGAGGCGCAGGCCGCGGATACCGGGCAGCATCCGGCCGTAGGGCGGCCGGTCGACGGCGACGGCCCCTTACTATCATTGGAACGACCACACCGTACAACGCAACGACCGGCCCGTGTCAACCAAACGACCGCGCGGTGCATTGAAGTGGTCGGTGGCGAGGATGGAGATCAGATGGTCGAGACAGCCGCAGCCCTGCGGACGGTGGCGCACAACGTCCGGGCGGCCCGTACCCGGGCGGGCCTGTCCCTGGAGGAACTCAGCCGACGCTCCCAGGTCAGCAAGGGAGCCCTGGTGGCACTGGAGAAAGCCCAGGGCAACCCGAACCTGGCCACCCTGGTCCGACTGGCCGACACCCTCGGCATCTCGGTGTCCGACCTGCTGCAGGGGCCGCCCGAAGGCCGCGTCCGCGTCGTGGCCGCCGACGCCGTGGCGCCGCTGTGGACCGGAGAACGGGGGAGTGAGGCCCGGCTCATGCTGACGACCTCCGGCCCGGCCCCGGTCGAGGTCTGGCGCTGGCAACTGGAACCGGACGAGGAATACCCCAGCCACCCCCACCGGTCCGGCGTCGTGGAAACCCTCAGCGTCACCACCGGCCGGATGACCCTGATCGTCGACGGCACCGAACACACCCTGGAAGCCGGACAGACCGCCACGTTCGACGCCGACGCCCCGCACATCTACCGCGGCTCCGGTACCGAAGCCTGCAGCCTGATCATGACGGTCCACCTGCCGCCCGGTCCCGCTTCCACCACCTGACCCGACCCGCCGTGGCTGATCGCTCGACACATCGCATCCGAGGCCCGCCTCGTGATCTTATGGATCAAACCCGTCAGCCCTCGGAGTCAACAGGCCGCTGGAAGGCCGTAGTTGGGCGAGATGTCCCGGGCCGGGCCGAGCGCGCGCCCGGGGACCCCACGGACTCGCCCGCACGTTCCCCGCAACGCATAGGCACGTCACCCAAGCCATACATGGAGGAGCCGGATACATGGTGACCCGCATACTCGTCATCGGCGGCGGGATCGCCGGCACGACGACGGCCCTGGCCCTGCACAAGGCCGGCTTCGACGTCTCCGTGTACGAGGCCCACCCGGACTCGGCCGAGGACATCGGCGCTTTCCTCGCGCTCGCGAGCAACGGCATGCGAGCCCTCGCGCAGATCGACGCCTCCGCCGCGGTCACCGCGGCCGGTTTCCCGCTGACCTCGATGCGCCTCGTCGACGGCGCGGGCACCGAAGTCACGCAGAGGCGGCTCGGCGAGGCCGACAACCCCGTCCTGCGGTACCGGTGCCTGCGTCGCGGTGAACTCAACGCCGCCCTGCAGGCCGAGGCCGCCCGCCGGGGCATCGGCATCCGGCACGGCGCCTCGCTGGCGTCCGTCCAAGACGGCCAAGACCGCGTCACCGCACACTTCGCCGACGGCAGCACCACGACCGGCGACCTGCTCATCGGTGCCGACGGCCTGAGCTCCACCGTCCGCCGGACGATCGCCCCTGCCTCACAACCGCGCTACGCGGGCGAGTACGTGTTCTACGGCTACACCGCCGGCGCCGCTCTGGCCGAGGAGGCCGACGACGAGCGCTTCACCGTGGTGCGCGGAAGTGCGGCCTCCTTCGGCCACGCGGTGTCGCCCGGCGGGCAGACGTACTGGTTCGCTCGCGTGGCCGGAGAACCCCTGTCCGCCGAGGAGATCGCACACGGCACGCCTGCCCAGTGGCGCGAACGGCTGCTGCCGCTGCTGCGCGAAGACGCCACCCCGGCCGCCGACATCGTCGCCGCCTCCACCGACGACATCCTGGCCACCAACGCCACCGAGATACCGCCCGGAGCGCCCTGGCGCTCGGGACGGATGCTGGTCATCGGCGACGCCGCCCACGCGGCCTCCCCGGCAGCCGGGCAAGGGGCTTCGATGGCGATGGAGGACGCCGTCATCCTCGCCAAAGCACTGCGCGACACACCCGACACCGACACCGCGCTGTCCGTGTACGAAACCCTCCGCCGCCCGCGCGTGGAACACAACACCACCGTCAGCGGAAACATCTCACGGGGCGTCCATACACCGTCCCGCACCGGTCAAGCGCCTGCGGCGCGGCCCGGCGATGAGGAACTTGCCCGGCTGCTGGAGTGGAACTCCACCATCGGAATCAAGGTCTGAGACGACCGCCGCCAGGACCGCTCGGAGTTCGCGGAGCACCTAGCCCGAATCCCGCTCCGCCGCCTCCGCTTCCTCGGCCACGCGCTTGATGGTCGCCAGCCGGCTGTCCCAGTCGGCCGCCAGCGTGGCCATCCACCGCGCCGTCGCGTCCAGTGCCGCGGGCCGCACCATGTAGCGCATCTCGCGCCCGACCCGGCTCCCGGACACCAGCCCGGCGGCATCCAGGACGGCGAGGTGTTTGACCACCGCCTGGCGTGAGACGGGGAGTTGGGCGGCGAGCGTCGTCGCGGTGGCCTCACCCCGGGCGGCAAGCTGATCGAGGAGCTGACGCCGCGTCGGGTCGGCCAGCGCGCCGAGGACGCTGTCGACCGGCCCGATGGCGCCGCGAGACTCCTCCGTCATGCGGAGGGCTGTTCGGCGCGCGTCTTGAGCGCGTCGAGCTCCACGGGCCAGCCCTCGCTGTGCTCCTTGAAGTTCTGGCTGCGCAGCTCCTCGGAGCCGGCCAGTGCCGCGAACCCGCTCTCCACCACGCGCAGCCGTGTCCCGTCGCCTTCCTGTGACAACGTGAACTCGACGAGGGTGCTGTTGTCCTCGCGCAGCTCTTCGCCCGGGAACGCGCTGGTCCAGCGGTACGCCAGGTACGTCGGAGGCTGAACCTTCTCCACTCGCACCGGGAAGTCCCCGTGCTCGGCGTTCTTCGCCACCATCGACTCGCCTTCCCTTGCCACCGTGCCGGGCAGGCTCGTCTTGTCGGCCACCCAGAACCCGGGCTGGGCCACCAGCGTCCAGACCCGCTCCAGGGGTGCCGCGATCAGGGTTTCGCGCTCGATCCGGTCCTCGCTCATGGGTGACTCCTCTGCCGTAGTCATGCATGGATGTCATTCATCGGTGGCGTTCATTGCCACCATTGATGCAACTCCAGGGTTGCACGTCGCTCGCCCATGTGCAACTACAGAGTTGCACTACGAGTCCGCAACCCCCGCCGACTCAGGCGGCATGTTGTACGGCGTAACGACCTGGATCGGGGACGGCAGCGCGGGTGCCGTACCGGCGGGCAGCGCGCCATGGGCCCGCATGATCACCCGGCAGGCCCGCCGCATGTCCTGACGCAGGTCGTGGTGGAGTACGGCGGACAGCCGCCCCGCCCGCAGCAGCCGCGCGTTGTCGTGGTCCAGGTCGTGGGCGATGAAGACCTCGCACGGCCGGTTCAAGGCGTCGAAGGCGTCGAGCGTGGCGACGTTCCCGCCCCCGATCGAGTAGACGGCCTTGATGCCCGGGTCGTCCCGGAGCGCGGCCAGCACCAGGTCGTACTGGGTGGCGTCCAGGCCGTCGCTGTCCGTGACCTCGACCAGGCGCCGTACGGGATGACGGGCGCGTATCGCGGCGCGGAAGCCCATCTCGCGTTCCTCCTCGCCCCGGAAGAAACCCCGGCTGACGGTGGTCAGGACGTGCCCCGGCCGGTCGCCCAGCCACTGGCCCAGGAGATATGCCGCGGTGGCGCCCGCCGCCCTGTTGTCGATGCCGACATAGGCGAGCCGCGTGCTCGCGGGCAGATCGGTCACCAGGGTCACGACCGGGATGCCCGCCGCCTCGAGCCGGCCGACCGCGGCGGTGACCTCGGGGACGTCCGGGGCCTTGAGGATCACGCCCTGCGAGCCGCGCCGGGCGATCCGGTCCAGGGTGCCGACCAGCTCCCCGACCGGGCCGGTCTCGCGGAACCGGAAACGGGAGCGCAACACGGCCGGATGCAGAGACGGCAGCTCGGCCTCCAACGCGGCGCGTACGGCGGTGGTGAAGCGCTCCGGCGCCTGCATCACTATGTCGATCATGAAGGTGCGGCCCACGAGCCGGACCTGGGTGCGCTGCCGGTCCAGGTCGGCTATCGCCCGGTGCACCTCCTGCGCGGTGCTCTCCCGTACGCCGCCCCGGCCGTTGAGGACCCGGTCGACCGTGGCCTCGCTCAGACCCGCCTGACGTGCGATCTCACGGACGGGAAACGGGTGGCCCATGCGCCGGCTCCTTGAGGGGTTTTTGATGGGTTCCTGCTGGTTGTTCGAGGGGTTTGTACTGACAAGAATGACAGCGCTCCACCGCTCCGTGACCCGAAGGGACGACGATGACCGTCACCTCCGTACACCCCCGTCCCTGGCTGTCCGAGCAGGACTGCGACCTGGACTCCTTCCGTGCGCTCGTCGAGCAGGAGACCGACCCCACCGACTACCCGCAGGCCTCCGCCATCGTGCGGAACGTGCCGGTCTACGACGCCGACCAGGTCGAGGCCGACCGCGAGTTCCAGGCCGAGCTGGTGCACGCGCTCGCCGAGGGCCCGGGAATCGTGGTCTTCCGGGGCGCCTTTGCGGACCCGGAGGTCGTCGACCGGGCCACCGCCGTCTTCGACGCCCTGATCGCCGAGCAGCGTGCCGCGGGCGCGACCGCGGGTGATCACTTCGCCAAGCCGGGCGCCAACGACCGGGTCTGGAACGCACTGGAGAAGGCGGCCCTGTATGACGCTGAGGCGTTCGCCGACTACTACGCCAACGACGTCCTCGCCCTGGTGTCATCGGCCTGGCTCGGCCCCGGCTACCAGGTAACCTCCCAGATCAACGTGGTCAACCCGGGCGGCGCCGCCCAGACGGTGCACCGCGACTACCACCTCGGCTTCCTCTCCAACGAGACCGCGACCGCATACCCGGCGCACGTCCACCGCCTCTCACCCGTACTGACCCTCCAGGGCGCGGTCGCCCACTGCGACATGCCCGTCGAGTCCGGCCCGACGATGTACCTGCCGCATTCACAGAAGTACGAGCCCGGCTACCTGGCCTGGCGACTGCCCGAATTCCGGGCCTACTTCGAGGCACGTCACGTCCAGCTCCCCCTCGCCAAGGGCGACGCGGTCTTCTTCAACCCCGCCCTGTTCCACGCCGCCGGACACAATCGCTCGGCGGACGTCCGCCGCATGGCCAATCTGCTCCAGGTCTCCTCTGCCTTCGGCCGGGCGATGGAGACCGTCGACCGCGAGGCCGTGGCGAACGCCGTCTACCCGGTGCTGCTGAAGCGCAAGGCCGAGGGCGCACGCCAGGAGTGGCTGGACACGGTGATCGCGGCCTGCGCCGAGGGCTACCCCTTCCCGACGAACCTGGACTCCGACCCGCCCGTCGACGGACTGGCCCCGCCCTCCCAGGCGGACCTCGTCCGGCGCGCCCTCGGCGAGGACTGGACCCCGGAACACCTGCGGGACGCACTGCGGGCCGCCACCGAGCGCCGCGAGAGCTGAGGAACGAGAGAGCACATGGGACTTCTTGAGGACAAGGTCGTCCTCGTCAACGGCGGCACCCAAGGCGTCGGCGCGGCCGTCGCCCGGGCCGCCGCCCGCGAGGGCGCGACCGTGGCCGTCACGGGGCGCCGCCCCGAACCCGGCGAGGCACTGGTCACGGAACTGACCGAAGCCGGGACCAAGGCCATGTACATACGGGCCGACCTCGCCGACGCGCAGCAGGCGCGGGGGAGTGTGGCCCAGGTGATCGAGGCGTACGGCTGGATCGACTGCCTGGTCAACTCCGCCGGGCTCACCTCCCGCGGAACACTGCTCGACACCACACCCGAGTTGTTCGACGCGCACATCGCGATCAACCTCAAGGGCCCGTTCTTCGCCATGCAGGCCGCAGTGGCCGACATGGTGGCGCGCAAGGCGCCCGGCACGATCGTCAACATCATCACCTCGTCCGAGCACGGCGGACAGCCCTTCCTGGCCCCGTACGTCGCCGCCAAGGCCGGACTCGCAGGGCTGACCCTCCCCCACGCTCGGCTTCGCTCGCGCGGGGGGACCCCCATCGCCGCGCACGCCCACCGCTGGGACCGGATCCGGATCAACGGCCTGAACATCGGCTGGACCGCGACCGAGGGCGAGGACACCACCCCGCGCACCTTCCACGGCGGCGGGCGACGACTGGCGCGAACAGGCCGCTCAGAAGCTGCCGATGGGCAAACTCGGCCAGCCCGACGAGATCGCCGACTTCGTGGTCCTGCTGGTCTCCGACCGCAGCGGTGTCGTCACCGGCTCGGTCGTCGACTGGGACCAGAACGTCCTCGGCGGACTCGATTGACCCCCCACTCGACTACGACGCGCACTTCATCCGTACGACGCAGAAGCGATCAGAAGCAGTACGTACGACGCACAAGGAAACAAGGAAACTAGGAGCCCCTGAACCATGCGTATCGGCATCCTCGGCCTCGGCCGCATCGGCGCGTTCCACGCCGAGACCCTGTCCCGGCTCGACGTGGTCGAGTCCCTCGTCGTCGCGGACCCGTTCGCGGATGCCGTCACGGCCGCCGTCGAGCGCTTCGGCGCCGAAGCAGTCGGCTCGCCGGAGGCGGTACTGGCCGCCGGCGTCGACGGTGTGGTGATCGCCGCCGCCACCGACGCCCATCCCGGACTGATCCGGGCCGCCGTCGAGGCGGGAGTGCCGGTCTTCTGCGAGAAGCCCGTCGCCCGCGCGATGAAGGAAGGCGTCGAGGTCCTGAACGCCGTGCGGGACAGCGGCGTCGAGATCCAGATCGGCTACAACCGGCGCTTCGACGCCGGGTTCATGGCCGCCCGAACCGCCGTCCAGAGCGGCGAACTCGGCCCGCTGCACACCGTACGGTCCACCACCCTGGACCCGGCGCCGCCCCCAGCCACGTACATCGCCGCCTCCGGAGGCATCTTCCGCGACTGCTCCGTACACGACTTCGACATCATCCGCTGGGTCACCGGCCACGAGGTGACCGAGGTGTACGCCGTCGGCGGCAACCGGGGCGCCGAATACATCAAGGAGGCCGGTGACGCCGACACCACCGGCGCGATCCTCACCCTCGACGACGGGACGATCGCGGTGGTGTCCAACTCCCGCCACAACGCCCGCGGTTACGACGTCCGCATGGAGATCCACGGCTTCCAGGACTCGATCGCCGTCGGCCTGGAGGACAAGCTGCCGCTGCGCTCCGTGGAGCCAGGCGTCACCTTCCCTGCCGGGACGCCGCACGACTTCTTCATGGACCGCTTCACCGACGCCTACCGCGCCGAACTCGACGCGTTCACCGAGGTCGTCGCCGGCCGGCGGACCTCGCCGTGCACGGTGGCCGACGCGCTGGAGGCAGGCTGGATCGCCGAGGCCTGCACGCTGTCGCTGAACGAGCACCGGCCGGTGACGATCGCCGAGGTCCGCGCCGGCTGAGACCCCTCGCCCGTGTCCCGGGTGCCTCGGGCACCCGGGACAGCCTGTGTGTGAACATCACAGCTCCCGCGTCCGTTTACGGCCATGTGATCTCTCCATCCGACCATGAGAGCCGTTCACGTCCGACCGATCGAGGAGCGACGACCATGCAGGAGTTACCCGACACCGCCGGCCCCCGGAGCGTGGTCGTCATCGGCGGGGGACCGAGCGGTCTGGCGGCCGCCCGCGAACTGGAGCGTGCCGGGCACCGGGTGACCGTCCTGGAGGAGCAGGACACGGTGGCCGGGAAGTGCCAGAGCGTTCACGTCGACGGCCGGGCCTACGACCTCGGCGGCCACATATGCACCAGCCAGTACGCGCGGGTCGCGGAGTTGGTGACCGAGCTGGACGTGGAGACGGAACGCACCACCCGCTACCGGGTTATCCGCGGTCTCGACGTCGCCGCACGCGCCCCGGGCCGCCAGTCCATGGCGTTCCTGCTCGACGGCGCCCTCCCGCGCTACCAGGCGCTGCGCGAGCGGGAGTTCCCGCGCATCGCCGAACCCGGGCTCGCCCACTCCGCGCGGGCGCTCGCCGCTCCCGTCACCGAGTGGCTCGCCCAGCATGGCCTTCAGTCCATGGCCGAGTCGTTCGGCACCGGATACACGGCGGCCGGGTACGGCTATCTCGACGACGACGTGCCCGCGCTGTACTTCGTGAAGTACGCGGAGATGACCGGGCTGCTGTCCTCCCGCAGACCCGAACTGCTCGGACACGCAGGCGACTTCACCGTCGTGGGCGGATTCGCCACACTGTGGCGCCGGGTCGCCGACGAACTGAAGGACGTACGGTGCGCCGTGCGTGTGGAGTCCGTCGAGCGGCACGCGGGCGGCGTGCGGGTCGGTACCGACTCCGGACCGGTGGAGGCGGACGACCTGGTGCTCGCCGTAGCCCTGGACCGGATCCTGCCGGTCCTGGACGCCACCGAGGAGGAGCGCGACCTCGCCGCGCGGATCCGCTGCAACGCCTACCACACCACCCTCGCCTCAGCGTCCGGCCTGCCGGAGAACGCCTTCTATTTCCTCGACCGCCACACCGCAACCCGCGAGGCGAGGGGTCACTGCGTCTCGTACCACCACCGTTACCCGGGCAGCGATGTACGCACCTTCTACTCCTACGGCCGCCCGGAGGACGTTCCCGCGCTGCTGCGGGACGACGTCGCGGCACTCGGCGGGCGGCTGCGGGAGGTGCACCTGCGGCGCCAGTGGGCGTTCATGCCGCACTTCGGCAGCGACGACCTCGCCGGCGGCGCCATGGACCGCCTCGACGCGCTGCAGGGCCGGGCCCGCACCTACTACGTCGGCGGCCTGCCCGCCTTCGAACTGGTCGAGTGCGCCGTAGCCCACGCCCAGGACCTCGCCCGCCGGCACTTCCCGACTGTGGACGGCGGGACGACTCTGCAGGAAGATCGCCCTGTCACGATCGAGGAGGAACAGCAGGCATGAGCGAACCGGGCCGGGAACCACTGCGCATCGGCGTACTCGGGGCAGCACGGATCACCGAACGCGCGCTCGTCGACCCGGCCCGGGCCGGCGGCCACCGCCTCGTCGCGGTGGCCGCACGGGACCGCGGCCGGGCGGAGACCTTCGCCGCACAGCACGGCGTGGAGCGGGTGCACGACTCGTACGGCGATCTGCTCGCCGACCCCGAGGTCGAGGTCGTCTACAACCCGCTCGCCAACGGTCTGCACGGGCCGTGGAACCTCGCCGCCCTCGCCGCGGGCAAGCATGTCCTGACCGAGAAACCGTCGGCGAGCAACGCCGCGGAGGCCGCCGAGGTGCGGGAGGCGGCCGCGAAGTCCGGAACCGTCTTCATGGAGGGCTTCCACTACCTCTTCCATCCGGTCACGCGGCGCCTGCACGAGCTGCTGGCCGGCGGTGAACTCGGGGAGCTGCGACGGGTGGAGACGCTGGTCGCGATTCCCGCCCCGGACGACGCCGATCCGCGCTGGTCGCTGCCGCTCGCCGGCGGTGCCGTGATGGACCTGGGCTGCTACAGCCTGCACGCCGTGCGGTTGCTGGCGCCGTGGGCGGGCGGTGCTCCCCGCCTCGTATCCGCGCGGGGTGAGGAACGGGCCGGGGCGCCCGGGGTCGACGAGTGGATCGACGCCGAGCTGGAGTTCCCCGGCGGCGCGACCGGGTCGGCCCGCTGCCACATGGCGTACGGCGAGCTGGAGATGAGCTGCCGGATCGTCGGCACCCGGGGCGAGGCCTTCGCACCGAACTTCGTGCTGCCGCACCAGGACGACCGGGTCGTGGTGCGCACGCAGGAGGGCGAGCGGGTGGAGCACCTCGGCACCAGGTCGTCGTACACGTACCAGCTGGACGCCTTCGCCGCGCGCGTCCGCGGCGGGGCGGCGCTCCCGCTGGACGCGGACGACGCGCTGGCGACGATGACCCTGATCGACGAGTGCTACACGGCGGCGGGTTTCCGCCCGCGACCGCGTACGGCTCTCTCGGCCTGACGCCGCGTCAGCCGCAGCAAGCGACAGGCGCGGGCCGGGATTCGCTCCTGGCCCGCGCCTTGATTGCCTGGTGTGACGCCCTGTCAGCTCCGGTACAGCTCAGGGCGGTCGATCATCTTCACCTCTCTCCGGCCGCCCTCGGTCAGCGCCGTCACGCCCGTTTCGCAGACCGCGGCGGCCGCATAGCCGTCCCACACGCTCGGTCCTGTGACCTCGCCGCGGCGGGTGGCGTCCACCCAGGCCTGCACTTCACGGTCATACGCGTCCTCGAAGCGCGCCACGAAGTCCGGGGCGATCGAACCGCCCCACTGCCCGGCCGAGTTGACGAGCATCCCGTGGGCGTCACCGATCCGTGCGGTGCCGTTCTCGCAGACCGCCTCCGCCTGAACCTGGTAGCCGAACCGGCAGTTGACGTTCATCTCGACGTCGACGACGGCGCCCCCGTCGGTCTCGAAGATGACGAACTGCGGGTCCTGGAGGCCCTCGGGCGCGTTGGACGACGGCCTGGGCTTCATCACGGTGACCGCGGTGATCTCCTGGTCCAGCAGCCACCTGGTGATGTCCATCTCGTGCACGACGGCGTCGTTGATGAGCATCTCGCTGGTGAAGCCGGGCACCGGGAGGGTCGCGTTGCGGTGCCGGTTGTGCAGCATCAGCGGACGCCCCAGTCGGCCGCTGTCCAGCAACTCCTTGAGCCGCATGTACTCGGCGTCGTACCGGCGCATGAACCCGACCTGCACCCGCCGGTGGCCCAGCTTCTGCTCCGCCTCCATGACCCGCAGCGCTGAGGCGGCGTCCGGCGTGAGCGGCTTCTCGCACAGGACGGGCAGGTCGTGCTCGAAGGCCGTCAGCAGCGCCGCCTCGTGGGCGGGACCGGGGGAGGCGATCAGCACCGCGTCCACGTCGTCCGCCGCCATGGCGGCGTCGGGGTCGGTGTACGCGGTGCAGCCGTCGATGCCGTCGGCGAGCCGCTCGGCCCGTGCGGTGTCGAGGTCCACGACCGCCGCCACCCGCGCCCCGCTGGTCACCCCGTCGATACGACGTACATGGTCGGCCCCCATCTTGCCGGTGCCGACGACGGCCACGCCGAGCGTGCCGCGCTGGGTCATGGACTGGTGTCCCCTCTCAGGCGCCGCAGGAGCGGAGGAACTTCCGGGTGCGGGTGGCGATGGGCAGCGGCTTGTCCGGCTCGCACGGGTACATGTCCTGCTCGACGATCGCGAACAGCTCGACGCCGAGGTTCTGCGCGGCGACCAGCACCGGCTCCAACTCCGGTACGCCGGACGGGGGTTCGCACATCACTCCACGCTGCACGGCGGGCCCGAACGGCACCTCGTTCTTGACGACGTCGGCCAGGATCTCCGGGTCGACCTGCTTGAGGTGGAGGTAGCCGATGCGCTCGCCGTACGTCTCGATCAGCTTGACGTTGTCGCCCCCGCAGTAGGCGTAGTGGCCGGTGTCCAGGCAGAGGTTGACCAGAGCGCTGTCGGTGGAGTCGAGGAAGCGCTCGACGTGTTCCTCGGTGTCGATATGGGTGTCCGCGTGCGGGTGCACCACGATGTCGAGACCGAAGCGCTCCTTCACCTCGTGCCCGAGCCGCTCCATGCCCTTGGTGAGATTCGCCCACTGCCGGACGGTCAGTTCGGGCGGCTCGATCAGCTCGGCGGTCTTGTCGTCCCGCCAGAAGGACGGGATGACCACCAGGTGCTTCGCGCCCATGGCCCGGGTCAGTTCGGCGACCTGGCTGACGTGCTCCCAGGTGGAGTCCCAGACGTCGGGGCCGCGGTGGAGTGCGGTGAAGACCGTGCCGGCCGACACCTTGAGGTCGCGCTTGTTCACCTCGTCGGTGAGCCTGGCCGGGTCGGACGGCAGATAGCCGTACGGGCCGAGCTCGATCCAGGAGTAACCGGCCTCGGAGACCTCGTCCAGGAAGCGTTCCCAGGGCACCTGCAGGGGATCGTCGGGGAACCACACGCCCCATGAGTCGGGAGCCGAACCGACGCGGATGCGGTCCAGGGCGTTGGTCACGATGCGGTCCCTTCGGACGTCACTACGGGGGCCTTGAGGTCCTGCTCCTCGGGAAGCTCTTCCACGTCGACGCCGCGGACTTCCGCCAACTCGTGCTTGAGCGCGGCCAGTTCGGCACCGCCGGCCATGTGGTTGGTGAGCTCTTCCAGGCTGACCTGGCTGCGGTCGGCGGACAACTCCATGGTGCCCAGACGCAGCACGCTGAAGTAGTCGCCGACCATGTAGGCGTGGTGCGGGTTGTGGGTGATGAAGATGACGCCGAGGCCGCGGTCGCGGGCGGCGGCGATGTACTTCAGCACGACGCCGGACTGCTTGACGCCGAGCGCGGCGGTCGGCTCGTCCAGGATGAGGACGCGGGCGCCGAAGTAGACGGCGCGGGCGATGGCCACGGACTGGCGCTGGCCGCCGGAGAGCGTGCCGATGGGCTGGTCGAGGTCGTCCAGGACGATGCCCATGGCGCGCAGTTCGTCGTCCGCGGTCTTCTTCATCCGCGCGATGTCGAGGCGGCGGATCGGCCAGGGGCCGCTGGTCATCTCGGAGCCGAGGAAGAAGTTCCGCCACACCGGCATCAGCGGGACGACGGCGAGGTCCTGGTAGACGGTGGCGATGCCCTTGTCGAGGGCCTCGCGCGGGGTGCTGAAGCGCACCGGTTCGCCGTCGACGAGGAACTCGCCCTCGGTGTGCTGGTGCAGCCCGGAGATGATTTTGATCAGCGTGGACTTGCCGGCGCCGTTGTCGCCGAGGACGCATGTCACCCTGCCGGGGTGCACGGAGAGGGTCACGCCGTGCAGGGCGCGGATGTTGCCGTAGGACTTGCCGGCGCCGCGCAGTTCGACGATCGGCTTCTCGTCCTGGGGGGCGGCGTCTTTGACGAGGGCCCCGCTGGCCGTGGATCCGTTGCTTGTCATGGGATCAGATCACCTCCGGGTGGCCGCGTTGCGGACCCACAGATTGACGAGGGTGGCGCCGAGCAGCATCACGCCCAGGAAGGCCATGAACCAGTCGGGGTTCCAGCCGGCGTACACGATGCCCTGCTGCACCATGCCGAACATGAAGGCACCGAAGACCGGGCCGATGGCGGAGCCGTAGCCGCCGGTCAGCAGACAGCCGCCGATCACCGCCGCGGCGATGTAGATCAGCTCCTGGCCGACGCCTTCGCCGGACTGCACGGTGTTGAAGGAGAACAGCTGGTGCATACCGACGAACCAGGCGCCGAAGCCCACGCCCATGAACAGCGCGATCTTGGTGAAGGTCACCGGCACACCGACCGCGCGGGCGCTGAACTTGTTGCCGCCGACCGCGAAGGTCCAGTTGCCGAACTTGGTGCGCAGCAGCAGCCAGGTGGCGATCGCCGCGAAGACCAGCCAGTAGAAGACGGTTATCTTCACCCCCACGCCACCGATGGTGAAGGTCGAGGCGAAAACCGACTTGGCCCCCTCGAAGCCGTCCATGTCGCTGATGTCGTTCGTCGCGACGTTGCCGGTGACCAGCTTGGTGACCGCCAGGTTGACGCCCTGCAGGATCAGGAAGGTGCCCAGGGTGATCAGGAAGCTCGGCAGTCCGGTTTTCACCAGCAGCCAGCCGTTGAACGCGCCGATCGCCAGCGACACGATCAGGGCGACGATGACGCCCACCCAGACGTTCATCGTCAGCTGGTAACTGACCATGCTCGCGGTGAGCGCCGAGGTGAGGACGGCGACACCGGCCGACAGGTCGAACTCGCCGCCGATCATCAGCAGGGCGACCGGGAGGGCCATCAGGCCGATGGTCGACGACTGATAGAGGATCGTGGCCATGGAGCCGGCCTCACGGACCGGCGGCGCCGCGATGAGGAAGAAGACGAACACCGCGACGGCTCCGAGGAAGACGCCGACCTCGGGCCGGGCGAGCAGCCGCAGCCACATGGGGCGCTCGGAGGTCCGGCCGTCGGTTTCCTTCTTCGGGCCGGAGGCCGGCGGTGCGGACACCGCCGGCGCAGCCTGCTGGGTCATGGGGATCACCGAGTACCCTTCGCGGCGAACTTCGCTATGGCCTCGACGTTGGACTTGTCCACGAAGGCCGGGCCGGTGAGGACGGGAGCCTCGCCGCCGCCGCTGTAGTTGCCGTTGTTCTTGTAGAGCCAGAGAGTGTCGACCGCGAGGTAGCCCTGCAGGTAGGGCTGCTGGTCGACGGCGAACTCGATGTCGCCCTTCTCGATGGCGCCGGTCAGGTCCTTGTTGAGGTCGAAGGTGGCGACCTTGGCCTCGCTGCCCGCCTCGGACACCGACTGCACGGCCGTCATGGCGAACGGGGCGCCGAGCGTGACCACTTCGTCGATGGAGGTGTCCTGCTTGAGCTTGGCGGTGATGGTCGACTTCACGGACGGCATGTCGGTGCCGTTGACGTAGAGGTTCTCCGTCTTGCCCTTGAAGGTCTTCTTCACGCCCGCGCAGCGCGCCTCGAGCCCGACGTGTCCCTGTTCCTGGACCACGCAGACGGCGTTCTTGGCGCCGGACTCGTTGAGCCTGTTGCCGAGGGCCTCGCCGGCGATGCCCTCGTCCTGGCCGAAGTAGGACAGGAGGCCCATATCCTTCCAGTTGTCGACACCGGAGTTGAGGCCGACGACGGGGATGCCGGCCTTCTCGGCCTTGGCCACCGCTTCCTTCATGGCGTCCGGCTTGGCCAGGGTGACCGCGATGCCGTCGACCTTCTGGTCTATGGCGTTCTGGACGAGGTTGGCCTGCTCGGCCGCGGTGGGGTTGCTGGAGTAGATCAGCTTGATGTTGTCCTTGGCGGCGGCCGCCTCTGCGCCCTTGCGGACGATGTCCCAGAAGGTGTCGCCGGGGGCCTGGTGGGTGACCAGGGCGACGGTCATGCGGGGCGTGCTGGCCTTGCCCGCGGCGATGTTCTCGCCGCTCTCCTCGGATTCCTTGCCCCCGGAGCTGCTGGAGCAGCCGGTGGCGATCAGTGCTGTCGCGGCGGCTGCGGCCACGAGTACGGGGAGTCTGCGGGAGCGGGGGCGAGACGTACGGTCCATCTTTCCGGCACCTCACTGTGCTGCGGGGAAATAGGGAGCGGGCGAGGACACGGGCCGGGCAAACGCCCGCACCCTGGGAGCCCGTGCGAAGAACATACGCCGGGCCAGATGCCGAAGAACTTTCGGCTGCACTTGTTGGGACGGGATGTAAGCCCCTGATGAGGCACCGTGTCAATACTTTGTTAAGACATCATTTCACGAGCACGTGAGAATGTCAGTACAAACTATTGACAGGGTCCCGTCCGCCGACTTACATCTGAGGGCATCCACCCGAGCGAGGAGCGACGCATGACCGAGTCCTTCGACCTGATCACCATGGGCCGTATCGGCGTCGACCTCTACCCTCTCCAGGCCGGCGTCCCCCTCACAGACGTCGACACCTTCGGGAAGTTCCTCGGCGGCTCCGCGGCGAACGTCGCGGTGGCCGCCGCGCGCCTGGGCCGGAGAACCGCGATCATCACCCGCACTGGTAAGGACCCCTTCGGCGCGTATCTGCACCAGGCGCTGGGCGAGTTCGGGGTCGACGACCGCTTTGTCACCCCGGTCGACGCGTACCCGACGCCCGTAACTTTTTGTGAGATCTTTCCCCCCGACGACTTCCCGCTGTACTTCTACCGGCAGCCCAAGGCGCCGGACCTGGAGATCCACACCGAGGAGCTCGACTTCTTCGCCATCCGCTCGGCCCAGATCTTCTGGATCACCGGGACAGGCCTGAGTGAGGAGCCCAGCCGCTCGGCCACCCTCGCCGCCCTCAAGGCGCGCGACAAGGCGGGCACCACCGTCTTCGACCTCGACTGGCGTCCCATGTTCTGGAAGAACCCGGCCGAGGCCCGCCCGTACTACGCCGAAGCACTGCGCCACGTCACGGTCGCCGTCGGCAACCTCGACGAATGCGAGGTCGCCACAGGCGTACGCGAACCGCACACCTGCGCCGAGGCCCTGATCGAAGCGGGTGTGGAACTCGCGGTGGTCAAGCAGGGTCCCAAGGGTGTCCTCGCCGTCCACCGCGACGGCAGCACCGCCGAGGTGCCGCCGGTGCCCGTGGAAGTGGTCAACGGACTCGGCGCGGGCGACGCCTTCGGCGGTTCGCTCTGCCACGGGCTGCTCGCCGGCTGGGAGCTGGAGAAGACCATGCGGTACGCCAACGCGGCCGGAGCCATCGTCGCCTCCCGCCTCGCCTGCTCCTCCGCGATGCCGACCGCCACCGAGGTCGAGGAACTCGTCGCTTCCCGAGGCTGACCCCGACACGCCTCCCGAGGCTGACCCCCACGCCCCCTGAACGGAGCCAACCCTTGAGCCTCACCATCCCCGACCTCGTCAGAGTGCGCGCCCGGCACCCGGAGGCCATCGCCGAAGCAGCCGCCCGCCGCAACCGCCGCCCCCTCATCGGCGACAGCGGACGCCTCATGATCGTGGCCGCCGACCACCCGGCCCGCGGCGCCCTCGGAGTCGGCGACCGCCGCCTGGCCATGGCCAACCGCGCCGATCTGCTGGAGCGGCTGTGCATCGCGCTGTCCCGGCCAGGCGTGGACGGGGTGCTCGCCACCGCCGACATCCTGGAGGACCTGCTGCTCCTCGGCGCCCTGGAGAACAAGGTCGTCATGGGCTCCATGAACCGCGGCGGGCTCGCCGGGGCGACCTTCGAGATGGACGACCGCTTCACCGGACACCGCCCCGAGGACATCGCCCGGCTGAACTTCGACGCGGGCAAGCTGCTGCTGCGCATCGACTACGACGACCCCGGCTCGCTGGCCACCCTGGAGTCGACCGCGCGGGCCGTCGACGCCATGGCCGAGCGTCGACTCCCGTTGTTCGTCGAGCCGTTCATCTCCCGCCGGGTCGAGGGGAAGGTACGCAACGACCTGTCCGCCGAGGCCGTCACCCGCTCCATAGCCATCGCCTCGGGCCTGGGCGGCACCTCCGCCTACACCTGGCTGAAGCTGCCCGTCACCAGCGACCCGGACGACATGGCGGCCGCGCTGGAGACCTCGACCCTGCCGGCCGTACTGCTGGGCGGCGAGGTGGGCAAGGATCAGGAGGGCGCGTACGAGAGGTGGCGCAAGGCGCTGCGGCTGCCCACCGTGCAGGGCATGGTCGTCGGCCGTTCCCTGCTCTACCCCGCGGAGGGCAGCGTCGAGACCGCCGTGGACACCGCGGTCGGGCTGCTGTGAGCCTGACCCGCAGGAACCGCGCGATGACCGGACCAGGAGGAGCCGACCGATGACCAACACGCACCATCTGCCTCTGGGCAAGGCCACCGGCGAGCAGTACGCCGTCGACGTCACCCCCGAGAGCGCCGGCTGGGGCTACTCCAGCCTGCGGGTGCTCGAGCTTGCGCCCGGCGGCACCCACCATTTCACGGCCGGGGACAGCGAGTGGATCGTGCTGTCGCTCAGCGGCGGTGCCGCCGTCGCCGTCACCGACGATTTCGGCGGTGAGACCTACGAACTGCACGGCCGCGCCGGCGTGTTCAGCGGCCCCAGCGACTTCGTGTACGTCCCGCGCGACGCGACCGCGAGCCTCACCTCCCAGGCGGGCGGACGCTTCGCGCTCACCGGCGCCCGCTGCACCCGCCGCCTGCCGGCCCGCTACGAGCCCGCCTCCTCCGTCCCCGTCGAACTGCGCGGCAGCGGCAACTGCTCGCGCAAGGTCCACAACTTCGGCGCGGCCGGGGTCTTCGAATGCGACAAGCTCATCGCCGTCGAGGTGATCACCCCCGGCGGCAACTGGTCCTCGTACCCGCCGCACAAGCACGATGTGAACCGCCCCGGCGAGGAGTCCGAGCTGGAGGAGATCTACTACTTCGAGTTCGCCGACCACGAGGGCACGCCCGGCCTCGGCTATCAGCGGGTCTCGCCGTCCGGTCACGGCCACGGCACGGACGTACTGGCGGAGGTGCGCGGCGGCGACGTCGTACTGATCCCGGACGGCTGGCACGGTCCCTCCATGGCCGTGCCAGGCCACGACATGTACTACCTCAACGTCATGGCGGGCCCCGGCGCCGAGCGCGCCTGGCTGATCTGCGACCACCCCGACCACGCCTGGATCCGCGACACCTGGCCGAGCCAGCCCGTAGACCCCAGACTCACCCTCCCCCACTCTCGGCTTCGCTCGAGCGGGGGGACCCCCACCACTCCGTCTCAGTGAGGTAACCGATGAGCCCCACCCGCCGCCTGACCGTCGCCCAGGCGCTCGTGCGCTTCCTCGCCGCGCAGTACACCCAACGCGACGGCGTCCGGCACCGCCTCATCGCCGGCACCTGGGGGATCTTCGGGCACGGCAACGTCGCCGGGATCGGCCAGGCGCTGCTGGAGGCCCAAGAGGAGACCATGCCGTTCCACCAGGGCCGCAACGAGCAGTCCATGGTGCACGCGGCTGTCGGCTACGCCCGCCAGCTCAACCGGCTCTCCGCGCAGGCCGTGACCACCTCCATCGGCCCCGGCGCCACGAACCTGGTCACCGGCGCAGCCCTCGCCACCGTCAACCGGCTCCCCGTGCTGCTGCTGCCCGGCGACTACTTCGCCACCCGCACCGTCGACCCCCTGCTCCAGCAGCTCGAACACCCCATCTCCGCGGACGTGTCCGTCAACGACACCCTGCGCCCGGTCTCCCGCTACTTCGACCGGATCAACCGCCCCGAGGCCCTGATCTCCTCCGCCCTGAACGCCATGCGCGTACTCGCCGACCCCGTCGAGACCGGCGCCGTCACCCTCGCCCTGCCGCAGGACGTCCAGGCGGAGGCGTACGACTGGCCCGAGGAGTTCTTCGCCGACCGCGTCTGGCAGGTGCGCCGCCCCGCGCCCGAACCGGCCGAACTCGCCGAAGCCGTACATGCGATCCGGGCCGCCGAACGGCCGCTGATCGTCGCGGGCGGCGGCGTCCACCACAGCGAGGCCGAGAACGCGCTGAAGGCGCTCGTGGACGCCACCGGCATCCCCGTCGCCTCCACCCAGGCCGGCAAGGGCTCGCTGCGTCACGACCACCCCGCCGACCTCGGCGGCATCGGCCACACCGGCACCGCGGTCTGCGACGACATCGCGCGCACCGCCGACCTGGTCATCGGCGTCGGCACCCGCTACACCGACTTCTCCACCGCGTCCGCCACGCTCTTCCAGAACCCCGACGTCCGCTTCCTCAACCTCAACATCACCGCCTTCGACGCCCACAAGCTCGCCGCCCGCACCCTGGTCGCCGACGCCCGCGCCGGGCTCGACGCACTCACCGAGGCGCTGTCCGGCCACCGTGTGGATTCGGCGTACGAGGCCGAGTACCGCGCGGGCAAGGAGCACTGGGAGCAGGTCGTGGACGCCGTCTACCGGGCGGACGACGAGAACCAGATCCCCACCCAGACGCAGGTGCTCGGCGCCCTGGACTCCGTGGTCGGCGACGACGACGTGATCATCAACGCGGCCGGCTCGCTCCCCGGCGACCTGCACAAGCTGTGGCGCGCCCGCTCCCCGCGCCAGTACCACCTGGAGTACGGCTACTCCTGCATGGGCTACGAGATCCCGGCGGGCATCGGCGTACAGCAGGCCGCGCCCTCAACTCCCGTATGGTCCCTGGTCGGTGACGGCACGTACCTGATGATGCCGACCGAGATCGTCACCGCCGTCCAGGAGGGCCTGCCCGTCAACCTGATCCTCATCCAGAACCACGGCTACGCCTCCATCGGCGGCCTTTCCGAGGAGACCGGCGGCGAGCGGTTCGGCACCGCCTACCGTTACCGGGCGGCCGACGGCACGTTCAGCGGCGCACCCCTGCCCGTGGACCTCGCCGCCAACGCGGCCAGCCTCGGCATGGACGTCCTGCGCGCCAAGACCGTCCGCGAACTGCGCGACGCCCTGGCCGCCGCCCGCGCCTCGGACCGCCCGACCTGCGTGTACGTCGAGACGGACCCCACGCCCACCGCCCCCGCGGCCCAGGCATGGTGGGACGTACCGGTCGCCGAGGTCGCCTCCCGTGAGGCGGCCAACCGGGCCCGCGAGAATTACGACCAGCACGCGCAGGGACGCCGCCGGCACCTCTGAAGCCCTTCGCCCGACCCCCCGGCTCACGAAAAGGACCCGCACGCCATGAAGACCATCACCCACTGGATCGGGGGCAAGCCCGCCGAGGGCACCTCCGGCCGCTTCGGCCCCGTGTACGACCCCGCCACCGGCGCCCAGGACAAGCAGGTCGCGTTCGCCACCACCGACGAGGTGGACGGCGCCGTCGCCGCCGCCAAGGCCGCGTTCGAGAGCTGGGGCGCCGCCTCGTTCGCCAAGCGCACCGCCGTGCTGTTCAAGTACCGCGAGCTGCTGGACGCGCGCCGCGACGAGATCGCGGCGCTGATCACCGCCGAGCACGGCAAGGTGCACTCCGACGCGCTCGGCGAGGTCGCCCGCGGCATGGAGATCGTCGAACTCGCCTGCTCCATCCCGCAGTTGCTCAAGGGTGAGCTGTCCACGCAGGTCTCCACCCGGGTGGACGTGGCGTCCATCCGCCAGCCGCTCGGCGTCGTCGCGGGCATCACGCCGTTCAACTTCCCGGCCATGGTGCCGATGTGGATGTTCCCGGTCGCCATCGCCTGCGGCAACACCTTCGTGCTCAAGCCCAGCGAGAAGGACCCCTCCGCCTCGTACCGGCTGGCGGAACTGGCCTCCGAGGCGGGCCTGCCCGACGGCGTACTGAACGTCGTGCAGGGCGACAAGGTCGCCGTGGACCGCCTCCTGGAGCACCCGGACATCGCCGCCGTCTCCTTCGTCGGCTCCACGCCGATCGCCAAGTACATCCAGATGAAGGGCATCGAGCACGGCAAGCGCGTCCAGGCCCTCGGCGGCGCCAAGAACCACATGCTCGTGCTGCCCGACGCCGATCTGGACTTCGCGGCGGACCAGGCCATCAACGCCGCGTACGGCTCGGCCGGCGAGCGCTGCATGGCCGTGTCCGTCGTCGTCGCGGTCGGCGACACCGGCGACGAGCTGGTCGGCAAGATCGCCGAGCGGGCCAAGGGACTGAAGATCGGCCCCGGCACCGACCCCGCCTCGGAGATGGGCCCGCTGATCACGCGCGAGCACCGCGACAAGGTGGCCTCGTACGTCTCCGGTGCGGCGGCGCAGGGTGCCGAGGTCGTCGTCGACGGCACCGGCTACACGGTCGAGGGCCACGAGGACGGCTTCTTCCTCGGCGTCTCGCTCCTCGACAAGGTGCCGGTGACGGCCGACGCGTACCAGGACGAGATCTTCGGCCCGGTGCTGTGCGTGGTGCGCGCCGAGACCTACGACGACGCCATGAAGCTCATCAACGGCTCCCGCTGGGGCAACGGCACCGCGATCTTCACCCGCGACGGCGGCGCCGCCCGCCGTTTCCAGCTCGAGGTCCAGGCAGGCATGGTCGGCGTCAACGTGCCGATCCCGGTCCCCGTCGGCTACCACTCCTTCGGCGGCTGGAAGGACTCCCTCTTCGGCGACCACCACATCTACGGCAATGACGGCATCGCCTTCTACACCCAGGGCAAGGTGATCACCACGCGCTGGCCCGACCCGGCCGACAGCGGCGGCATCAACCTCGGCTTCCCCAGCAACTCCTGACGGCTTCTCGAGCAACCGACGCGAAGGGAGGGGGTTCTGGTGGCGAAGAAGGGACGGGCCGCCCGTGCCAGGACCGCCTCCCCGGTCGACGGCCTCGAGATCACGCTGGACCGGGGCAGCCCGATCCCGCTCTACTACCAGTTCGCCCAGCATCTCGAGTCCGCGATCGAGCACGGAACGCTCGCGCCCGGCGATCTGCTGGGCAACGAGATGGAGATCGCGGCCCGGCTCGGCCTGTCCCGGCCCACCGTCCGCCAGGCCATGCAGTCCCTGGTGGACAAGGGCCTGCTGGTGCGCCGCCGCGGCGTCGGCACCCAGGTGGTGCACAGCCAGGTCAGACGCCCACTGGAGCTGAGCAGCCTCTACGACGACCTGGACTCGGCCGGACAGAGCCCCGCCACCAAGGTCCTGCGCAACGAAGTCCTGCCCGCCTCCGCGGACGTCGCCGCCGCTCTCGGCATCCCCGAGGGCGGCGACGTCACGGTCCTCGAGCGGCTGCGCCTGACCCACGGCGAGCCCGTGGCGTACCTGTGCAACTACCTGCCCGCCGCACTCCTGGACCTCGACACCGCCCGGCTGGAGGCGACCGGCCTCTACCGGATGATGCGGGCCGCCGGGATCACCCTGCACAGCGCCCGCCAGAGCGTCGGCGCCCGCTCGGCCACTGCTGAAGAGGGCGAGCTCCTTGACGATCCGGCGGGCGCCGCGCTGCTCACCATGCGGCGCACGGCGTACGACGACACTGGGCGGGCGGTCGAATACGGCACCCACGTCTACCGCGCCGCCCGCTACGCCTTCGAGCTCCAGCTCCTCATGCGCGCCTGAGCTGGCGACTTCCATGGGCCCGGCCGCCCGCCCGGCGGTACGTTGGGGCAATACCGGACACGTGTGGCGGCAGCCGCACGGGGCGCCGGCCGGGGGTGTACGACAACAGACCACTCTCGGGGACGGAGAGGGTCACGGTGGTGACGAGCGAGGAGAGCGGAGTCACGGGCCGGCGGTTCGACGTGGCGGACGCCGCGCCGGTGCTGCTGGACGCGGCCACGGTGGTGACCGGCTGGAGTGGCGACGCCCAGCGGCTGTACGGATACTCCGCGTCCGAAGTCCTCGGCCGTGGCGCCGCCGACCTGCTGATGCCCGAGGACGCCGCGCGCCTTCCGGAACTGATCGAGCGCTGTGAACGGGGCGGCGGCTGGGCCGGTCCCATGTCCGTACGCCACCGGGACGGGCACCCGGTCGCCACGATGGTGCGCGTCGTCCCCGCCCTGGCGCCGGACGGCCCGGCGCGCTGGATGGTGCTGGCCTCCGACATGACCGGCGCCGCAGGCTGGGACATGAGCCGTACGGTCCTGGAGCGGCTGGCCACCCAGTCACCGATCGGCCTCGCCATCGTGGACACGGATCTGCGGTACGTGTGGTCGAACACCGCCATGCAGCAGTTCGGCGGCGGACCCGCGCACGAACGGCTCGGCAAGCGCCTTGCCGACATCCAGCCGGGCCTGGACGCCGAGGCGCTGGAAGTCGTGATGCGTCAGGTGCTGCACACCGGTGTGCCGATCGTCGACCACGAACACGTGGGCCGGGTACGGTCCGCCCCGCACCGGGAGTCGGCGCACGCGATGTCGTTCACCCGGCTCGAGGACGACCACGGCAACCCGATCGGCGTGTACTACACGGTGGTCGACGTCACCGAGCGCTACCGGGCCCGTAGGCGGCTCACCCTGCTCGACCAGGCCGGCGAGCGCATCGGCCGCACGCTGGACGTGCGCCGTACCGCCCAGGAGCTGGCAGACGTGGCCGTGCCGGGGCTGGCCGACTTCGTCGCCGTGGATCTCCTGGAGTCCGTCCTCGAAGGCGGCGAGCCGCTGTCCGGGCCGTTGGACGAGTCGGACGGGGTGCCGCTGCGCCGGGCCGCCCACCAGTCGGTGAACGCGGGCGTCCCGGAAGCCGTCGTCGAGATCGGACAGGCCGCCCGGTACCGGGCGGGGGCACCGCCGATCCGCTGTCTGACCAGCGGCAGATCCTGGCACCAGGAACGGCTCGACCCACTGGCCAAGGAGTGGGCCACCGGCATACCCGGAGGCAGGGCCGCCTCCTTCCTCGACCTCGGACTGCACAGCGTGATGATCGTGCCGATCCGGGCGCGGGGCACCACGCTGGGGATCACCACGTTCTTCCGGAGGCAGTGGCAGGACCCCTTCGAGGCGGACGACCTGAGCCTGGCCGAGGAGTTCGTCGCCCGAGCGGCCCTGTGCCTCGACAACGCCCGCCGCTATACGCGCGAACGCGACGCCGCTCTCGTACTGCAGCGCAATCTGCTGCCGCACCGGCTGCCCGAGCAGGACGCCCTGGAGGTCGCAGCCTGCTACCGCCCGGCCGACGAACTGACCGGCCTCGGCGGCGACTGGTACGACGTCATTCCCCTGTCGGGCGCCCGGGTCGCCCTGGTGGTGGGGGAGGTGGCGGGAGGCGGCATCGAGGCCGCCGCGGCCATGGGCCGGCTGCGCACCGCCGTCCAGACGCTCGCCGACCTGGACCTGCGCCCCGAGGAGGTGCTGGCACACCTCGACGACGTGGTCGTACAGGCCGCGCACCAGGACGACACCGAGCCGAACTCGCGCGGCGGCGGCGTGCACGCGGTGGGCGCCAGTTGTACGTACGCGGTCTACGACCCGGTCGCCGGGCAGTGCGCCTTCGCCGTCGCCGGTCACGCCGCGCCCGCCATCGTCGCTCCCGGCGGCACCGTCGACTTCCTCGAACTCCCGGCCGGCCCCCTCCTCGGCGTCGGCGGCACGCCCTTCGAGTCCGTCGAACTGCCGCTCGCGGCAGACAGCGTGCTGGCCCTCCACACCAACGGCCTGCTCGCGGGCGTCGGGCTCGACCCGGACGAGGAGGCCGCCGCGGGCCGGGAACGGCTGCGCCGTGCGCTGGAGCGGCCGGATCCCCTGCTCGACGACCGCTGCAAGGCCGTGATCGACGCCCTCGTCCCGGCGCGCCCGCCGGACGACGTGGCCCTGCTGATGGCCCGCGTCCGCCGCCTCGACCCGCGCCGGATCGTGTCCTGGGACCTGCCCTCCGACCCCGCGATCGTCGCCGACGTCCGCAGACGGACCGCGCGGCGGCTGACCGAATGGGATCTGGACGAGCTGACCTTCACCACCGAACTCGTCGTCAGCGAACTGGTCACCAACGCCATCCGGCACGCCTCGGCACCGATCCGGCTGCGCCTGATCCTCACCCGGGCCGCCCTGATCTGCGAGGTCTTCGACGGCAGCGCCACCGCCCCACACCTGCGCCATCCCAAGACGACCGACGAGGGCGGCCGGGGACTGTTCCTGATCTCTCAGTTCACCCAGCGCTGGGGCTCCCGCCACACCCGGGACGGCAAGATCATCTGGACCGAGCAGTCCCTCACGGACCCCGCCGTGTGATACGCCGATACGGGCGGCTCCTCGGCGCGCGCGGAGGCGGGGCGCTGGCTAGCGTGAAAGTCGGAGCACGTTCTCGCAGCGACCTTCAAGGACGAAGGAGTCGAAGCCATGGCCGTGGAACCCGAGGGAACGCCGTGCTGGGCCGATGCGATGTTCAGCGATGTCGAGGGGGCGAAGAGCTTCTACGGTGACGTGCTGGGCTGGACGTTCGGCGAGGCGTCGACGGAGTTCGGCAACTACACCGAGGCGTACGCCAACGGCAAGGCGGTGGCCGCCGTCGTACCGCCGATGCCCGGGGCGGAGGAGCAGTCGGCCTGGTGCCTGTACCTCTCGTCGCCGGATGTCATGGCCACCGCCGCCAGGATCCGTGACAACGGCGGCGAGGTGCTGATGGAGCCCATGCAGGTCGGCGACTTCGGCTCGATGCTGCTCGCCCGCGACCCGAGCGGTGTCGTCTTCGGCGTATGGCAGGCCGGCACGCACGAGGGCTTCGAGGCGAAGGCGGTGCCGGGCGCGTACTGCTGGGCCGAGGTCTTCACCCGGGAGCCCGAGAAGTCGGACGCCTTCTTCCCGGCCGTCTTCCCGTACACCGCCCAGCAGATGGAAGACGGGGAGATGGACTTCCGGCTCTTCAACATCGACAAGCAGCCGGTGCTCGGCCGGATGAAGATGACGGAGGAGTTCCCGCCCGAGGTGCCGCCCTACATCAACGTGTACTTCACGGTCGAGGACTGCGACGCAGCGGTGGCGAAGGCGACCGAACGGGGCGGCGTGCTGCGGTTCGGCCCGATGGACACCCCCTTCGGCCGCTTCGCGGCACTCAGCGACCCACAGGGCGCGTCGTTCTCGGTCATCGACATCACCACGACGAAGGGCGAGATGCCGAAGCTGACGGACGTGTCCTGACGGTTCGGGTGGCGGCCGTATTGGGGGGGGAAGCCGGCCGCCACCCTCGTCGTACGGTGCTCGCTAACAGATGTTCTGGCTGCTGTTGACCAGCCGGTTGTTGCGGAACGTCGTGTTCTCGCCGCAGGGGCTCTCCCTGATGGCCGAGTCGGTCACCGTGAGGTTCTGGACGGTGATGTCCCGGTTGTTCGGGAAGTCGGAGCGTGCGGCGAGCCGGATCTCCCCGCCGCCGGTGACGCTGCCGCTCTGGGCGGCGATGTTCACGTTGTAGCAGTTCTCGATCAGCATCGAGTTGTTGCCCGTGTTGGAGATCGACACCTTGTCGATGACCGCGCCGCCGCTCTCCGAGACGCAGAAGACGCCGCGTCCGCCGCCGCGCGCGATGACCTCGCCCACCCGGATGTTCGTCGGGTAGCTGCTGCCGACCCGGCCGTTGCGGTTGGCCATCCGGAAGGCCGCGTAACCGGTGCCGGCGCCCGCGTTGTCCGCGTCCACCTTGGTGACGGTGGCGTTGATGGTCTGGTTCAGCAGCAGACCGGACTCGCCGACATTGCGGGCGGTGACGGTGCCGGCGGTGAAGCCGTCGACGCCGTACGTCTCCACGGCGTGGCTGCTCGCCCCGGACACGTACACGTTGTCGATCCGGACGTTCCTGGTCCACTGGCTGGTGTCGCCGCGGTTGTCGATGCGGACGCCGAGACCGCGCGAAAGCCGCATGTCGATCTGGCCGAGGACGACGTTCTGCACGTTGCGCATGAAGATGCCGTACAGCGGGGCGCCGGTGAGGTTGAGGTGCTGGACCTCGATGTCGCGGGCGCCGCGTGCGTAGACCGGGGCCTGGTCGCCGGAGCCCGAACCGGTGACGTTGATGGTGCCGCAGACGTCGAGGACGGTGTAGCTCGGCAGGGAGACCCTGGACCCGGCACTGATGGAGCCAGAGCCGCGCACGACGACCCGCTCCTTCGAAGTGCGGCCTGACGTAAGGCTGTTGACGGCGGCCTGCATCGCGGCGCGCATGTCGGTGCCGGTGTAGACGACGCTGCTGCCACGGCGGGCGGTCCAGGTGCCGCCGCTGAGCACGGCCTCGGCCTGGTACGAGCCGTCGCCGCACGCCGCCGCGACAGAGGCGGCGGCCGGTTCGGGTGCGGCGGCCTCCTTGTCCTGGGCCGCGTCGGCCGGTGCCGTCAGTACGGCCGCTCCGGTGAGCAGGGCGGTGGCGCAGGCGGCGGTGGCGCCGGCCCGCTTCTTGCGGGTACCCAAGGTCCTGCCGATGAGGTGAGGTGCGGCTCTGCGTCCCATCTCGTCTTCTCCTGTTGTGGGGGCGGATGTTGCGAGGACCGTCGCGCCCGCTGCCCTGTCGTCCGGGCCGTCGTCCCGTCGTCGAAACCGATTCGATTGAATCGATTCACGATCAGGGTGTACGTGACCTGGAGCGACTCGGCTCGGGGAGCGGTGGCGCGTTACCGGAGGTACGCTAGCAAGCGCTTTCTCGCGCGGGTGGTGAGTGTGGCAACGGCCTGACGTGACGTCAAGGGTCCGCGGTCAGAGCGCCGCGGAGGCGCTCTCAGGCACGCCGTCCCGCAACCGCGCCCCCTGGCGCAGCAGTTCGCGCTGGACGAGGGAATGCGGCAGCTCCCGCGGGCTGCGCCCGAGGCGGGAGGCCAGGGCCGCACAGACGCCCGCCGCCTGGCCGGTGGCCATCGCGATGGGCATGACGCGGTACGAGGAGTGGGCCACGTGCGTACCGGAGATGCAGCGCCCCGCCACCAGCAGACGGTCGGTGTCCTGGGGCAGCAGACAGCGCAGCGGAATGTCGTAGAAGCGGCCCGTGGGCACCCGCTTGAGGAGCGTGCCGGTGCCCTCCGGATTGTGGATGTCGATCGGATAGGCGCCGTGCGCGACGGCGTCCGCGAAGGTGCGGGCCTCGAGGATGTCGTTGCCGGTCAGCTGGTAGTCGCCGACGATGCGGCGGGTCTCCCGTACGCCGATGTGGCTGCCGCTCTGCGCCACGTACGCGTGCTCGAAGCCCGGTACGTGGGTGCGCAGGAAGTGGTCGATCTGAGCCAGCTGGCGGCGGGCGGTGTACTCGGCGCGACTGAGGTCCCAGACGCTGGTGCCGAGCGCTCCGGTGACGCGCGTGCTGTTGACGCTGACCTCGCGGGGGTGCGGGGTACCGAAGAACAGTACGTCCTCGCGCGGCAGCCGGAGCTCGCCGCCCTCCGTGGCCTCCCTGACCAGGTCCCACAGGCCGTGCACGCCGCGCCACTGGTCGGGATGGGCCCGTACGTACTCGGCGAACCGCGGCCGCAGGAAGTCCACGACGCGGAACATGAGCGTCATCGGCTGCACCAGTCCGTCCTCGGGGCGGCCGATCTCGTACGGAGCTCCGCAGGCGGCCGCCACGTCGCCGTCACCCGTGCTGTCGACGACCACGCCCGCGTCGATCACCACGGGACCCGACTTGGTCTCGAAGACCACGCGCCAGCCGTCGTCGAGCGGCAGCGCGGTGGAAGCCAAGGAGTGGAACAGCATCCGTACGCCCGCCTCGTCGAGCATCTCCAGCAGGACCGTTTTGAAGATCTCCGGGTCGAACGGCACGGTGTAGCCGGTCTCGACGGAGGGCGGTACGCAGCCGCCGCTCGCGGTGAGGCGCTCCATCAGCCGCCACAGGACGCCGGCCACCACCGGCTCGCCCTCGCCGTGGTCGGTGGGCAGCAGCCGGGTGTCCTCACCGTTCTCGGTGAACGCGGCCTGTTTGTGCTCGTTGTGGAACGACATCAGGGGCATGACGAGCGCCACGGTCGCATTGCCGCCGAGGAACCCGTACCGCTCGACGAGCACGACCTCAGCCCCTGTGTCCGCTGCGGCGAGCGCGGCGCCGCAGCCGGCGGGGCCGCCGCCGACCACCAGGACGTCGGTCCGGCCCGCGTACTCGGCGTCCCGCGGCGGCAGCGTGACGGTACGGAACTCGTCGGGCGGTTCCAGGATCGGCATGGCTTCCTCCCTAGTCCTCCCCTCGGTGCTCTTCGGGCCGCCGTACGTCAGGGCCTCGTACTCAGGTCCTCGAGGCCGGAGCCGGTGCGCAGGCCGACGTCGATCCCGTCCAGCAGGGATCCGCAGCGGGTGCAGGTCTCCCGGGCGAGCCCGCACAGCTCCCGGACCCGCGACTGCATCTCCTCGCGCCGCTGCGGATACTCGTCCCAGAGCCGGTCCACCTCCGCAAGCAGCAGCCCGGCCTGCTCCCGTGCCACCCCGACCAGCGCCGGAGCGCCCACCCGGCGCGCGAAGTCGAAGACCTTGCCCGAGTAGGGGAGCGGCAGGATGGGCAGCCCGGAGACCGCCGCGAAGATCAGGAAGTGCAGGCGCATGCCGACGGCCAGGTCCAGGTGGCGCATAAAGCCGAGGACCTGCCCGGGGCTGTAGGTGCCGTTCATGATCCGGCCCTGGTCCGGCGCGGACATGTGCGAGAGCACGGCATGGGCGTGGCGCACGTCATGGCGTTCCATCGGCATGAACACCACATGGGCGTCCAGGCGCCGGACCAGGAAGTCGGCTACGTCGGCGAGCAGCGCGTGATAGCCGCCCTCGTCCAGCTTCTCGGCCGCCCGGCCCGGTTCCCGTACCGACATCCCCACCAGACGTTTCCCGGTCGGGATGCCCTCGTGTGTCATCATCCGGCCGGAGAAGGGTTCTGCGGACAGCAGCAGCGCCGGGTCGGCGGTGACCGTGAGTTCGCGCTCCACCCCGACCTCGTCGAGGACCAGGCCGGACTCCTCGTCCCGTACCACCACGTCGTCCATCCGAGGCAGCACGGTGCGCACCGCCTCCCGGTCGTCGGGCTCCCTCAGCGGGCCCGCGCCGACGGCGTAGGCGAAGGTGCGCACCCCGTGGTCCTGTGCCGCACGGACCAGCCGCAGATACCGGCGCGCCTCTCCGTCGTAGAGGATCCCGCCGCCGCCCAGCACCAGCAGGTCCAGACCGGACAGCGTGTCCAGCAACTGCCGCTGGGCCACGCCCTCCCAGTCCACCACCTCGTCGGCGCCGCGGTGATGGCTGCGGGTGTGTTCGGCGTTCCGGCTGAAGACGACGATCCGGGCGTGCGGGCGATGGGCTCTGAGGCAGCCCAGTACGCAGGCCAGAATGGACTCGTCGCCGAGGTTGAAGCCGCCGTACGAACCGAGGACACCGATCCGCGGTGCCGACGTCCGGGAGAACGAGGGCGGGCGCTGGGCAGCGTGGGTCATCCATGCGCTCCCGTCGCGTCGGAGTCGGCCGGTACGGGCTCGGGTTGCCCGGCCCGGGCGTGACAAACACCCCGGAAAGGGGCGAGCGCGAGTGGGCGCCCCGGCCGCCGGCCCCAGCGTGAGGCGTCACCGGCCCTGAGCGTGCGGCTTCGGCGCGACATCGAGCAGCCGGTCGTACTCCCACAGCTGGTCGACCACTTCGAAGCCGGCCTCGTGGAAGAGGCGTGGGGCGGTACCGGTGGTGCCGGTCGCTCGCCACGTCGTGCCGACGGCGGCGACGACATGCGTGGCGCCCTCCTCGGTGAGCAGGGCCAGGGCCTGGTCGAGCAGTTTGCCGGCCAGGCCACGGTGGCGGTACTCCGGCGCCGTCTCGATCCAGTACAGGGCCGCGGTCCGATCACGTGCCGTGCTCACCACGATCTCGGCGATCGGCTCTGCCGCCTTGTGGAGGACCAGCCGGTGCCCCGGCGGATACTCGCAGGGGTACACATCGGCCACGAGCTTGGTGGGCGAAGGACCGGGCTCGAGCTGCCGGAGCAGATAGTGGCCCCTCAGTCGGCCGGTGAAGCCGAGCCCGACCAGTACGTCATGCGTCGCGGCGCGGTGCGCGCGGGGCAGGCCGCCGGGGCCCAGAGTGCCCGGCGAGGCCGCCGTGAACGCCTCGATCCGCGGGCACTCGCCGAGCGCGGTCAGGGCGTGGGCGACCAGGTCGTGCAGGGCCGGGGTGTCCTCGCGGGCGTGCAGGAGATGGATCAGCCCGGAGCGCAGGTCCTGCCAGGACAGAAACGCGATGGCTCCCCGTGGCCGGTCGGCGGTGTCGGCGAGCACGCTCAGCCGCGCCCGGGCCGGTGCCTGCCAGCCCGCCGCGGACGGGCAGCCGCGCAGCGCTGCGTTCGGCAGCTCCGGTGTGCAGCGGGGCTGTCCGGGCAGTCGGTCGGCATCGATCAACTCCCGTACGGCCGACTCGTCCCCGGCCTGGTACGGGCGCACACGCCATCCGCGCCGACCAGGCGCCGCGGTGATGCCACCGTCTTTGCGCATGGTGTGTCGTCTTCTTCCGGCATTGCTTCCGGCATCCGCTGGGTACTCCAGCCTCTCGCAGGCTGCCCGCCCTGTCTTGGGCAGGCGGCGGGCTCAGCCGGCCAATGGGAGCTCCATGGCCTCGGTGAGGACGTCGCGGACCCCGTGGATGACCGTCCCGTGCACCGGCAGCATCAGATGTCCGACGCCGTCCACGAGGACGTTGCGCACCTGCAGGTCCGGGTGGTCGATACGGGCCCGGCTGCTGGGGATGATCGCTTCGTCCAGGTTGCTGTAGAAGGCGACGAACTGGCTGCGGCAGCCGGCACACGGCTCCGCCAGCTCGGCCAGCAGCGGACTTCCCGGGCGCAGCTGGCGCAGCACGGGGTGCGGGGGAGCCCACAGCGCCATCGCCGTGCCGCTGTGGGGTGTGGCCAGCGTGATCACCAACGGCACATGCGCGTCTCCGCCCAGCCGCTGCACGTAGTAGCGCGCGATCAGGCCGCCCATGCTGTGCCCGACGAGGCACACGGGCCGGCCGCCGTTCTGTTCCCGGACCCGTTCGACCTGCTCGCCCAGCATGCGGGCGGCGACCCGGATGTCCGGATTCAGCACGCTGTACGTCGCCGTGACGAACGGCCCTGCCCCGCAGCCGCGCAGCCCGTTCTGCAGCTTCGAGAAGATCGATGGACGGTCGGCGAGCCCGTGCACGAACACGACCGGCATGCCCGACACCCCGAACTCACCCTCGCTGTCGTCCGGCAGCAGCCGGCGGTCGACGGCGCCGAGGAGCCCGGCGAACTGCCGTACCCCCCACAGCGCGAGATCCAGGGGCAGACCCGCCAGCCGCACGGTCATCCACCCCGTCTCCAGAGTGACTCCTCGTAGGGTCACCAACCATGGAACGGGAAGTCGTGGTCCCCTCAGTGAAATGCTCGTGGTACTCATCTCCGAGACGACACCCACCGACGGCCCGTAACCCCGCTTTTTCAGGGTTCTCGCAGGCGGCCGACTCTGTTCCTTCAGCCTCTCAAGTACCCGGGTGCAGCGCCTCAAACGTGCGGAGCACGGCGGGTGACCATGGACCGGAGCCGTGTTGCCGGTGGCAGAGCGAAATTCTATGCCTCGTGCCGCTTGCTGTCATGCTGGGCGAATTCGGGGTGATGCAGGTCGAAGGCCGGGGAATGCGAACGGATCCGGGGCAGCGCCACGAAGTTGTGGCGCGGCGCCGGACACGAGGTGGCCCACTCCAGTGACCGGCCGTACCCCCAGGGATCGTCCTCCGTCACGCGCTGCCCGTACCGGGCGGTCCGCCACACGTTGTAGAGGAACGGCAACGTGGACACACCGAGCAGGAACGCACCGGCCGAGGACAGCGTGTTGAGGAGGGTGAAGCCGTCCGCGGGCAGATAGTCGGCGTACCGGCGTGGCATGCCCTTCTGGCCGAGCCAGTGCTGCACCAGGAAGGTCAGCTGGAAGCCGACGAAGAGCAGCCAGAAATGGATCTTCCCGAGGCGTTCATCGAGCATTTTCCCAGTGAATTTCGGCCACCAGAAATAGAAGCCCGCGAACATCGCGAACACGACGGTGCCGAACAGAACGTAATGCAGATGTGCCACGATGAAGTACGAGTCCGTGAGATGGAAGTCCAGCGGCGGCGAGGCGATGAGCACCCCGCTCAGCCCGCCGAGCAGGAACGACACGAGAAATCCCAGGGCCCACAGCATGGGCGTCTCGAAGGACAGCGATCCCTTGATCATGGTGCCGATCCAGGCGAAGAATTTTATGCCGGTCGGTACCGCGATGAGGAATGACATCAGCGAGAAGAAAGGCAGCAGCACGGCACCGGTGGCGAACATGTGGTGCGCCCACACCACCGACGACAGCATGGTGATGGCGACGGTCGCCCCGATGAGCGACATATATCCGAAGATGGGTTTACGGCTGAAGACCGGAATGATCTCGCTGATGATGCCGAAGAACGGCAAGGCCACGATATAGACCTCGGGATGGCCGAAGAACCAGAAAAGATGTTGCCACAGAATGGCGCCGCCATTGGCCGCGTCGAAAATGTGTGAACCGAATTTTCGGTCCGCCTCGAGGGCGAGCAGCGCCGCGGTCAGCACCGGGAAAGCGGGCAGTACCAGAATCGATGTGAACAGAATGTTCCAGGTGAAGATCGGCATCCGGAACATCGTCATGCCGGGCGCGCGCAGGCACAGTATGGTGGTGATGAAGTTGACCGCGCCGAGCGTGGTGGACACACCTGTGACCACCAGCCCCATGGTCCACAGATCGCCTCCGGATCCGGGCGAGCGCACGGCGCTGTTGAGCGGTGCGTAGGCGAACCAGCCGAACGCGGCCGCACCACCCGGCGCCAGGAAGCCGGAGACCACCATCAGCCCGCCGAACAGATACATCCAGTACGACAGGGCGTTGAGGCGAGGGAAAGCCACGTCCGGTGCCCCGATCTGCAACGGCATCAAGGCATTCGCGAAGCCCGCGAACATCGGCGTCGCGAACAGCAGCATCATGATGGTGCCGTGAATGGTGAACAGCTGGTTGTACGAGTGCTCGTTCACCAACTGCAGCCCGGGCCGGGCGAGTTCGGCCCGCATCAACAGAGCCAGCACGCCGGCCAGCAGGAAGAACCCGAACGCGGTGACCATGTAGAGATTGCCGATCACCTTGTGATCGGTCGTGGTCGCCCAGCGGTACAGGGCACGCCCCAGCCGCAGGCCCGGTGACTGAGGCGCCGCTGACGACGGACCGAGCGGAGCGGTCTTCCTCGCGGACGTGCCCATGAGCCTGGGCAGTACCCTCACGAGCGGGGCACAAAACAAAGGGTGACGAGACCATGGCAGGTGAGACGGACGCCATCAGTGAACTGACCGACGACCATCGCCACGTGGAAGACATATTCCGTCAGATCGAGGCACTTCCCGACGCCGATCGCATATGCAAGGTCTATACGGACCGGGCGACCATCGAGCTTGTACGGCATTTCGTTTCCGAAGAGGAATTCGTCTATCCGGTGCTGAGCGATCGTGTCGTGGACGGCGCCGAACTCGCGAAAAAGGGAATGGAAGACCACGGTCGGCTGGAGCAGCTGATGAGAAATCTCGAAGAGGCCGAGGCGGGAACCGTCACCTTCGCCCGGCTCGTCGACCAGCTGCTGCGCGAGGTCCGCCGCCAGACCAAGGAGGAGGAAGACCTGCTCTTCCCCCGCCTGAAGGACGCTCTGCCGCCGCCTACGCTGACCGATCTCGGCAGCCGGATCCGCCGGGTGAAGTCCATCGTGCCGACGCGCCCCTACCCGGCCACTCCTGGTGTCCCGCCGACGAGCAAGCTGCTCTTTCCCGGGCCCGGCCTCGTCGACCGGGTACGTGCCGTGCTGTCGGGCTGGCACCACGCGTTCTGATGAGGACCGCCTTCTGATTCCGATGAGGACCGCCTGCTGATGGGTACTTCCTTCTGATGCGGACCGAAGCACGTCTGTTCACCGGGGTGGCGGTCTTCTTCGCCGTCACCGCCGCCGGATACGGCTGGTTCTCCGAGGAGCCCGCCGGCACGGCCGTCCTGGCCATCGCCTTCCTGATGGCGGCACTCGTGGCGTTCTTCCTGCACGTCCAGTACCGCAGGCGCGGCCGACGGGCCCAGGACCGGGGCAACGCCGAGGTGGTGGAGACTGCCGGACCGGTGGAGTTCCTCCCGCCGCACAGTCCCTGGCCCATCACCACGGCTCTGGGATCGGTCATCGTCGCACTCGGCGTGGTCTACGGGCTGTGGCTGTTCCTGCTCGGCCTCGGGGTTCTCGCGCACGGCGTGTTCGGGATGGTCTTCCAGTACGCGGGACGCCACGACCGGGCCGGTCAGGGCTCCAGCTCGCCCCTGCCGGACGGCGGCTCGTCCCCGACCCGGTCACGATAGTACCACGAGCTCAGAGTGGTCCGCAGCCGGCGCAGCCGCGGTACGCCGCCGTCGTGCTCCGGCGGGGGCAGGGGCCGCGGCAGCTCTCGCGTGCGGAGGACGTACTGCCGCACGGCGTCCAGCGGTTCGTGGCTCTCCTCGTAGCCGCCCTCGACCGACTGCCGCACCTCGCCGGTCTCCTCGCCCTCCGCGAGCCGCTTCAGCTCCGCCTCCCGCAGCGCGAGGCACACCCGCTTGGTCACCGTGAACGCGAGCGGCGGCAGCACCAGGAGGGCGATCCGGAACACCCACGTCAGCGTGTTGAGCGAGACCTTGAAGGTGTGCGCGATGACGTCGTTGCCGCCCGCCGCGAGCAGTACGCCGTAGAAGACGATCGCGGCGACACCGAGCCCCGTGCGGACGGGCTTGTCCCGCGGTCGGTCGCACAGATGGTGCTCCTCGTCGTCGCCGGTGATCCACTTCTCGAAGAACGGATACGCGTACAGCACCGCGAAGAGGGCGAGCGGCAGGATCACCGCGGGCAGCAGCACGTTCCACATCACCGTGTGCCCGGCGAGCGCCGTCTCCCACGGCGGCACGAGTCTCAGCGAGCCCTCGAGGAAGCCCACGTACCAGTCGGGCTGCGAGCCGGTCGACACATGGTCCGTGCGGTAGGGCCCGTACACCCAGACCGGATTGATCTGCGCCGCCCCCGCCAGCAGCGTCAGCACGCCGAAGACGATGAAGAACAGTCCGCTCGAACTCGCCACGAACTGCGGGAACATGGGCTTGCCCACGGCATTGCGGTTGGTCCGGCCGCGCCCCGCCCAGTGCGTGTGCTTCAGGTAGAAGACCAGGATCAGATGGAGGCTGACCAGGGCGAGCAGCAGGCCCGGCAGCAGCAGGATGTGCAGCGAGTACAGCCGCGGAATCATGTCCTCGCCCGGGAACTCGGCCCCGAACGCCAACATGCTCAGATACGTCCCCACGACCGGGATCGACAGCATGATGCCCTGCGCGATCCGCAGCCCCGTGCCGGACAGCAGATCGTCCGGCAGCGAGTAGCCCGCGAAACCCTCGGCGAGCGCCAGCAGGAACAGCGTCACGCCGATCATCCAGTTCACCTCGCGCGGCTTGCGGAACGCGCCGGTGAAGAAGACCCGCAGCAGATGCACGCCGATCGCCGCGAGGAACACCAGGGCCGCCCAGTGGTGCAGCTGCCGGATGAGGAGTCCGCCGCGTACGTCGAAGCTGATGTGCAGGGTCGACTCGTACGCCTCGGACATGCGCACGCCGTCCAGCGGCCGGTACGAGCCCTCGTACACGACCTCGTTCATCGACGGCTGGAAGAACAGCGTCAGCCAGACCCCGGTCAGCAGGAGGACGACGAAGCTGTACAGCGCGAGCTCGCCCAGCAGGAACGACCAGTGGTCGGGGAACGCCTTGCGCAGCAGCGGCCCGCTCTCGGACACCGGCAGCCGCGCGTCCAGCGCGTCAGTGGTCCGCTCCGCGCCCCGCCGCAGCCGCGCCGCCGCGCGAGCCTTCCTCCCGGTGAACACCCGCACCGGGTGCCCCGCCGCCTGCCACGGAAACGAGCCACCGGGTGCTCTGCCCGGTCAGGACGGCTTGAGGGGATCATGCCCCAGGGTCATCAGCCGGTGGCGCCGGCTCAGGTCGGCAGACTCCGGCTCGCGTTCCTCGTCGCTCAGGGAACCGACGACGTCCACGACCTTGCGCATGAGGCGTACGTCGTCGTCGGTGAGGTCCCGACGGCGTTTCTGCAGGATCGCCAGCACATGCCGCCCCGCCTCGCTCCCGGCCTCCTCGGGCAGCGGCTCGGTGACGGGACTCGCATCCCGGGTCCTGAGCCACTCGCTGAGCGCGTGCGAGGTCATGTTCACGACGCGATGGAACTCCTCCCACAGGGCGTCGAGTTCGTGGTCGGAGAGGCCGTGGATATCAGCCATGGAGGATCACCTCACATCGCGCGTCGGTGTGCGGCCCCTCCCGGACGGACGGGGCGCGGTCATCGGCCTCGGGTACCCGTGAGGGCCGGGCTCATCCTCGGCTGCGGCCCGTCCTCGGCTGCGGCGCCGGGACGCGACCGACTTGCATGAGAAAACCGATCGGTTTACATTGGTCGAAACTGATCGGTTTCCCATCTTCTGGAGGTAGTCGTGACAGCGATCAAGGGCGCCAACGTCTTCGTCACCGGAGGCAGCCGGGGTATCGGCAAGGTGCTGGTCGAGGAGCTCTACGCGCGCGGCGCCGGCAAGGTCTATGCCACGGCACGTGACCCGCGCTCGGTGACACACTCCGGTGCCGTTCCGCTGGCGCTCGATGTCACCGACCCGGTATCCGTGGCAGCCGCCGCCGAGCGGGCCCAGGACGTCACCATCCTGATCAACAACGCCGGCGCCTCCGTACGCGCCTCGTACCTCAACTCCCCGATGGACGACGTGCGACGGGACCTGGAGACCAACTTCTACGGGCCGCTGCTGGTCACCCGGGCCTTCACGCCGATCATCGAGCGCAACGGCGGGGGCCACATCCTCAACGTCCACTCCGCCCTGTCCTGGCTGGCCGACGGCACGCCCTACAGCGCCTCCAAGGCCGCCCTGTGGTCGCAGACCAACTCTCTGCGCCTGGAGTTGCAGCCGCGCGGCATCGCGGTGACCGGGCTCCACGTGGCCTACGTGGACACCGACATGACGTCGGGTATCGACGCGCCCAAGGCCGACCCACGCGACGTCGCCGTGACCGCGCTCGACGGCATCGAGGCGGGGGCGCACGAGGTGCTGGCCGACGACACCACCCGCTGGATCAAGTCGCAGCTGTCCGCCGGCCTGGAAGCCATGTACGCCCAGCTGAAGCAGTAGCACGCACGCACTCACCCACCGATCCAAAGGAATTCCCTGTGGGAAGTTCGCTCACCCACCGCTTCGTCGACGTGAACGGGGTCAGGCTGCACATGGGGTCCCAGTAGTTCTCGCCGAAAAAACAACGCTAAGGACTGATCCCCAGGTCAGGCCGTGGGCTCCAGAGTGGCTGTGGCTGTCTGCTCATCGTGTTCGCGCAGCATGCGCATGACGGTGGCCGGGGCTGGGTGCTGGCCGCGCTTCTTGCCGGTGCGGATGACGAGGCGGGAGGCGATCTCGCGCAGCGAGAGCCGTTCGTCGTCGCGCAGGCGCAGGGCGGTGGCGAGCATGTCCTCGTCGGAGACCTTGACCCCGCCGATCGCCTTGCCCTTCGTACGGGCGGTCTCCTGGCCTTCGAGGGTCTTGTCGCGGATGTAGTCGCGCTCGGACTCCGCCATGGCGGCGAAGAAGGCGAACAGGGCGGCCCCGTGGCCTGACGGGTCGTGCTTCCCGGCCAGGGGGCCGGTGAGGAACTCCAGCTCGATCTCGGCGTCGCGCAGTTCCCCGGCGACCTTGAGGAGTTCCAGGGCGCCGCGGCCGAGCCGCTTCATCTCGTGCACCACGAGGGTCACCCTCGCCCCCAGCGAGCGGTACTCGCGGGCCGCCGCCAGGGCCGCCTTCATTTCGGAGCGTTCGCGGACCCGGGTGCTGATCTGTTCCTGGAAAAGCCGGTGTACGCCGGAGGATTCGAGGGCGTCGACCTGGGACTGGATCTCCTGCGTCCGGCTGGAGACGCCTTACGCGAGCCGAACCTCCATCGGCACGGCAGGCGCCGCGAGCTTCTGCACCGGCAGGGCCTGCCAGGCGGAGCCGGGATGGCGTACGGCCGGGGTGGCGACGTGCAGCTCGGAGCGGAGCGCGGGGACGAGCTGGAAGCGCGCGGTGTGGTACTTGAGCGCGACCTTGCCGGAGGTGGTGCGGCAGGGCGAGCCCGCCGGGGCCTGGCAGGTGGACATCGGGCAGGTGTGCGACTCGACGAGCCGGAACGGGTCGGTGATCACGCTCGGATCGTTTCAGAAGTGCGTTTCACTGGCCATGAGGAAGGAAACGGCCTGTGAAACAAATCGACCTGCGGCGATGTTGCTGGCGCCCGGTGCTGAAACGGGGACCACCTATGAAACACCGACTTGCGGTGGGGCCGAGGCGCGTCAGGGGTTGTTCAGGTAGGTGAGAACGGCGAGGACGCGGCGGTTGTTGTTGTCGTCATCGGTGATGCCAAGTTTGCCGAACAGGGAGGTGGTGTACTTGCTGATGGCGCTTTCACTGAGGAAGAGCCGTTGGCCGATGGCCTGGTTGGACAGTCCTTCGGCCATGAGGCCGAGCACGGAGTGTTCGCGTTCGGTGAGCCGTTCGAGCCGTCGATACGAGGATCCGTTGGACAGTAGTTTGGCGATGACGGCCGGGTCCATGGCGGTCCCGCCGGCGGCGACGCGTTCCAGGGCGTCGATGAACTGATCGGCGTCGAAGACGCTCTCTTTGAGGAAGTAGCCGATGCCACCGGCGCCGTCGGCCAGGAGTTCGCGGGCGTACAACTGCTCGACGTACTGGGAAAGGATGAGGACCGGCAGTCCGGGCAGTTCGCTGCGGGCGGCAAGAGCCGCCCGCAGGCCCTCGTCCGACTGGGTCGGTGGCATGCGGACGTCGACGACGGCAACATCCGGCCGCCACGTCAACAGCGCGTGCAGCGTCTCGGGTCCGGTGGCTGCGGTTGCCACCACCTGGTGTCCATATGCCTCGGTGAGGCGAACCATCCCGTCACGCAGGAGGTACAGGTCTTCGGCTACAACGATTCGCACGGCACCATCATCCTCACCCGGGTCGGGCCGCCTTCCGGGCTGGTGATCTCCAGGGTGCCGTCGAAGACCGCGAGGCGGCGGCGCAGCCCCGCGAGTCCGCCGTCGGCTCGCAGGCCGGCTCCGCCGCGGCCGTTGTCTTCGACATCGATGACGATGCCGGTGTCGTCCTGGGTGATGGATATCCGGGCCCGGGTCGCACGGGCGTGCTTGACCGCGTTGGTCAGCAGTTCGGCGATGGCGAAGTACAGGGCGGACTCGATCGGCGGGTCCAGGCTGAGTTGAAGGTCTGCGCTGACAGCCGCTTCGAGCGGGCTGTCCAGGGCAAGAGCGCGAACGGCGTCGATGAGCCCGCGGTCGTTCAGCACGGGCGGGTTGATTCCCTGGACCAGTTCGCGGAGCTCGGTCAGTGACGCGGTGGCACCGGCTCGCGCTTCCCGCATCAGCGTCCTGGCCTGGTCAGGGTCGGTTTCCATCAGCTTCTCCGCAGTCGCCAAAGAGAGCCCGAGCCCGACCAGGCGGGCCTGCGCCCCGTCGTGCAGGTCCCGCTCGATCCGGCGGATCTCGGCGGCCTGGGCAACCGTCGCATCCGCGCGCTGGGCAGTCAGCTCGTCCACCCGGTCCGCCAGCGCCATCGCGGGTGACGGGCGCAGGAAGCGGACGGCCACTGGCTCGACGCACCGCCAGGCATACGGGGCGCTAGCGCCGGCCACGACCAGGCCGAGCGCGCCGACGACGCGCGTGGCGGGCCCCGGCTGGCCGAGCCCGAGCACCGCCACGGCCACCCCGGCCGGCGGGAGGGACGCGACCACGCCCGCGGTGAGCGGCGCGATCGCCGTGAACCGCAGGTCGCGCCAGTTGGCGGGGTCGCTCCACCGGACCCGCCACTTCTGATCCAAGAGGGCATCGCGGCGGGTGCGCTCGTAGCTGAAGCCGTTCCACCAGTACCCGGTGGACATCCGCGTCACCGGCCCGGCCTGCCGGTATCCGGCGGGGATGACGGTGGCCGTCCACCTCGCGACGAGGAAGCGGACCATCCGGCAGACCGGGCGGGACAGGGCGAGCGTGCCCCCGCACACCAGCACGACCGGCGCAACCCACGACCACGGGTTTCCCGCTCCCCACCAGATCCCCAGCGCCACGGCGGCGGCCCACACGGCCGGGACCAGCATGCTGATGACCGCCACGACGCACGCCCGTACGAACCCCACGCGGACGCACGCCAGCCACGAACCCAGCTGTCTCATGATTCTTCCTTCGCTTTCCGTTCGGTGCTCCCACTGTGCACCGCGCGGAGCCCGCTACCGCCCTGGTCAGCCAGGGAGTGGGGCTAGCCCCACCCACCCGTGGGTCCAGACGGATACCGCGTCGGCCTGGCGCTTCCTAGCGTCGGTGAGCATGGAAACCAACAAGCACACGACTGAGGCGGCACTCCTCAACAGCCCCCGCACCCAAGAAGCCTTCGATACGGCGGAGAACAGCGTCAAGGTCTACGGCGCACTCAGCGCCGTCGCCCTCCTGGCAGTCATCGTGGTGTCGAGCAGCGGTCATATGGTGAACACGTTCATGTGGGTCCGGGCAGTCCTGCTGCCTGTAGTCGCCGTGCTGATCTACCGGATGACCGTCTCCGCTTCCCGGGGATCTCGACGGGCCTTCGAGCGCGTGAGCGTCCTCGCCGTCATCATGCCGATCGCGATCATCGGCGTCGACCTGATCCCGGGTGTCTGCCCGCCGTGGTACGCCGTGATGCAGGCCGTCTGCATGCTGCCCATCATCCGAGTCGCGTTCATCACCCGCGGCTCCGCACTGCGCGCCGCCTTCCCCAAGTCACGCTGACCCCTCAGCTCCTGCGTGCTTCCTGACTGCACCAACGGCAAGGAAGGCGACAGTGAACCAGGCGGACAACGCCGGCCACCGCGCTGGTCCACTCCCTGTCGTCGGCATCGTCTGATGCATCCGGGGCGTGCAGCGGACAACAGGTCCGTGTCCGGCTGCTACAGCCCGGCTCCGGGCTCGTCCATGCCAGCGGTTCGCAGCGGACGGTGTCCCTTCTCGTCGAGCTGCGCGAGTTCGCGTTCGTAGTCGACGGTGATCGAGCCGTAGTAGTTGACCACCGAACTGCGCGCCGGGGAGATGTGCGCCAACACCTCGGCGTCCACCCCGCGCCCGGCGGTACGCAGTTCACCGACGGCCAGGCCCATGTACTCCGTGTGCCAGCAGACCACTGCGTTCGTCACGACGGTCAGGCACCACGCCTGCTCGTTCTGCTGCTCGGTCTGGCGGCGGATGACCTTGCCTTCGCGCGCGTAGTGGAGCTGGCGGCGCAGGGCGTGCAGCGACTCGCCCTTGTTCAGCTGCCGGGCGATCTTGCGCCGGTATCCCTCGTCCGACAGGTACTTCGCCGCATAGATCGTCCTCCTGATCGCGCCGTACTCCTTCAGCGCGGCGGCCAGCGCGTTCCGCCGGGAGGACGCGGAGAGCTTGCCGACGATCAGGGAGGCGGTGGCGTGCCCGTACTTCAGCGACCCGGCCAGACGGAGCAGGTCGTCCCAGTGGTCGGCGACCAGGTCCAGGTTGGCCTTCTTCGTCAGCAGCGGCCCCGCAGTCGGGAACCGCTCCTCGTAGTCGCTCTTGGCGCCCATCCGATACAGGGTGATCTTGCCCAGGTCCCGGATGCGGGGCGAGAGCTGCTCGCCCACCAGGTCGAACAGGCCGAAGTTGACCAGGGTGACACCACGCGTGTCCGTGGCGTGCTCGGTGAT
The DNA here is from genome assembly GCF_039532825.1 of Streptomyces vastus. NCBI lineage: Bacteria > Bacillati > Actinomycetota > Actinomycetes > Kitasatosporales > Streptomycetaceae > Streptomyces > Streptomyces vastus. Next base: position 128,430 of record NZ_BAAASJ010000125.1, on the reverse strand, counting down.
CGGCAGATCGGTGGCGTTGCCCAGGATCTCGTCCAGCACATAGTGGGCCTCGCGATGGGTGGCCACGATGACCTTCGTGCCGAACGTCGAGTGCTGGTCGGAGACGTGGGTGTAGGTGGAGATGCCCTCGGACACGAAGTACTTGTTCAGGTGCCGGGCAGTGATCGACTTGCCCCTCGTCGGGAACCGCTGCCCGTCGGATGACGACAGGGTGCCGGAGCCGAACATGGCCGTCACCGGCAGCTGGTGGTGGTAGTTGACCCGGCCATGCCGTGCAATCCGAGGTTCGTGGAGAGCCCGATCAGGCAGGCGATCAGATTCCTTTTGAGCTGCGGGGAGCGGGCCTGCTTGCCGCCGGCGTGGACGAAGCAGTCCAGGAAACCGGTGTGCCGGTCCATCTCCACCAGCAAAGAGGCGATCGGCACGTTCGGCAGCATCCGCTCCAGCTCGGCGTGCAGATCCTCGGCCTCGGACGGGATGTCCTCCGCGGTGAGCGGCGAGATGACCAGCTCCCCGGCGTCGTTCAGCCGGACTGGCCCGTCGCCGCGCTTGAGGACCTCCTCCAGGTCGCCCAGAGCTTCGTCCAGTTCGTCCATCACCAGCGGCAGAGCCTCGGAGGCATCGGGGCTCTTGCCGACCAGACGGCAGAACTCCGTGCCCCAGCCAGGGCAGGGCGGACAGCTGCACGGCGGCACCGAGCACGTTCTGGGCCCGGCGGAACTTCCGCAGGAACGCCTCGTCGGCCGGGTGAGGGTGAAGTACCGGATCAGCTCGTCCTTGCCGATCGCCGGAAAGGACCGTAAGCCCTCCAACTCCTCATCCGAGAACACCCTGGTGGCCATCGGCCCCCTCCCATCCCACTCGATCAACGCAGACGAGCACCACCGCTACCCGGCCAGACGATGGGCAGAGGCAGAAATCCCCGAACTCCCCGGACGACAGGGGGCGTTGCACTATCCTGCGGCGTCCCTACGCAGGGAACCCGGTGTCGCGCAGGTTCGCCATGGCCAGGTCGGCCTTGATCCGCTTCGAGCTCCGCACCGCGCCGAGCACCGCGGCCGGCAGTAGTTCGTCCGGCCGCTCCTCGGGGCTCGAGCATGGTCTGCCGCCCGACGGTGAGCACGGACATCAGCCCAGATCAATGGGCTGCCGCACGGCTTAGCGTTGTTTTTCCGCGAGAACTACTGGGACCCCCACATCGCCGAGCAGGGGCAGGGGCCGCTGGTCCTGCTGCTGCACGGCTGGCCGGAGAGCTGGTACTCCTGGCGTCACCAGTTCGGGGCGCTGGCGGCGGCCGGGTACCGGGTCGTCGCCCCTGACCAGCGCGGCTACGCCCGCAGCGAGCAGCCGCCGGACGTCACGTCGTACACCCTGCTCCACCCCGTCGGCGACGTGATCGCCCTGATCGAGGAGCTGGGGGAGGAGCAGGCGGTCGTCGTGGGCCACGACTGGGGAGCACCCGTGGCGTGGACCGCGGCGATGCTGCGCCCGGACAAGGTCCGCGCGGTGGCCGGGCTCAGCATTCCGCCCATCCTGCCCGGCGGGATGGTCCCGCCCTCGATCACCCGCACCCAGTACGGCGAGGGCTTCTACCAGGTCTACTTCCAGCAGCCGGGAGTCGCCGACGTGGAGTTCGCCAAGGACATCCCGGACTCCTTCCGCCGCCTCCTGGTCGGTGCCTCGGGCGACAACCCGCTCGGCAGGGAGCCCCGCCCGTTGGTCGTACCCGACGGTCTTGGCCTTCTGGACACCATGCCGCAGTCGCCCGACCTCCCTGCCTGGCTGACGGAGGAGGACATCCAGGCGTATGCCGAGGACTTCGCCCTGCACGGCGAGCAGGCATTCACCGGAGCCTTCAACTGGTACCGGAACATCGAACGCAACAACGAACAGCTCGCGCCTTTCCGGGGGCTCGGGATCGACGTCCCCGCGCTGTACATGGTGGGAGACCGCGACATGGTCACCTCACTGCGTGCCCCGGACGGGGGCAGCTCGCTGAGCGAAATGTTCCGTGGCCAAGGCGGATCGGATAACCCGCTGAGCGCTGTCGCGCCTCAACTGCACGGCCCGGTGGTGCTGCCGGGCTGCGGGCACTGGACACAGCAGGAGCGTCCCGCCGAGGTCAACGCCGCACTCGTCGGCTTCCTCGCCCGCATCGACAGCCCGGCGTCCCGATGACACTGCGCCCCAAGCAGCCCAGGGCGATCGCCGACCGCCTCCGCCTGACGGAGCACTTCGCCGCCCTCATGTCCACGCCCACCCTGGAGGAGGTTGTCGGAATCAACCGCTTCGCCCACCGCTGACGCCCCCGCCGCAGCCGTGCTCGTACTCGGGCAACGCGCTGAAGAGGTGCGGGTGCCCGTGAGCGGGGGCCCATCCTGACTTTTCGGCCGGGGCGGGACGGGAACTCGCCAGCCTGACCGGACTACCAGCAGTCAGCCCAGCGGTCAGGAGGCCGACGTGACCGATCCGCAGCACGCGCAGCAGAATCCAGTGACGCAGCATCCTCGCCCCGAGTTCCCGGCACAGGACCAGCCCCATCCGGGCTGGACAGGTCCGATGGACCCGCCGCCCGACCACGGCGAGGAGTCCTACCGCGGCAGCGGCCGGCTGGAGGGCCGCAAGACCGTCATCACCGGCGGGGATTCCGGCATCGGGCGGGCTGTGGCGCTGGCCTTCGCCCGGGAGGGCGCCGACGTGCTGTTCACCTACCTCGAACAGGAGGCGGACGAGGCGAGCGAGACGTCCCGGCTTGTGGAGGGCGCAGGCCGCAAGGCGGTCGCCGTCTCCTGCGACATCCGCGAGGAGGAGAACTGCCGGGCGCTGATCGAGCGGGCGGCCGGGGAGTTCGGGCGTATCGACGTCCTGGTGAACAACGCGGCGTACCAGATGTCGCAGCCGGAGGGCATCGAGGCGATCTCGACCGAGCAGTTCGACCGGGTCATGCGCACCAACCTGTACGGAATGTTCTGGCTGACGAAGTTCGCCCTGCCGCACATCCCGGAGGGTGGCAGCATCATCAACTCCACGTCCGTGCAGGCCTACAAGCCCAGCCCCCATCTGCTGGACTACGCGACGACCAAGGGTGCGATCGTGACCTTCACCCAAGGGCTGGCCCAGATGCTCGTGGACCGTGGCATCCGCGTCAACGCGGTCGCACCGGGCCCTGTGTGGACCCCGCTGATCCCCGCGACGCTGCCGGACACGGTGAAGTTCGGCAAGCAGTCCCCCTTGGGGCGGCCGGCACAGCCTGCCGAGCTGGCCCCGGCGTACGTCTATCTCGCCTCCCAGGAGGCGAGCTTCATCACGGGGGAGATCCTCAACGCCACGGGCGGCACGCCGCTGCCTTAGGGCGCCAGTGGTTGTTGCTCTCGTTCGACGCACTCGACGAAGGGAGCGGTCGGCATGGAGGAGAAACGGTCCGAGAAGCCGGGCACCGAGACCAAGGTGCCGCGGGATCTGCCCGCGTCGCCGGAGGAAGCCGAGCGGGAGGAGGCCATCGTGGACGTTCCGGCCGCCGAGTCCGCCGGGCAGGAGCCTCCGGAGGCCTATCCGGACCCGGACGAGGCGGGCTCAGGACAGCGTGGCGACGAGGGCTCCCGGGCTTCCCCGGTCGAGCCGGTCGAGGAGGAGCCCGGCCCACAAGAACAGCCCGACTGACGGCACGACCGAGCGCCCGATCGGCGGAACGTACGTGCCCACGGACGGTGCGTACTCACAGGGCGAGCGCGATCGCGAACGCGAGGAAGCCTGCGGCGACCAGCACCACGAGAACCAGGATGACGGTCAGCGGGCCCTTGGCCCAGCCGCGCGGCGGGTTGTGGGTCTCCTGCGGTCCGGCGCCGGGCGTACTGCTCTCGGCAGGCGGCGTCTCGCCGGGCGGAACGCCGCCACCGGGCTCCAGGCCGGGCGTCCGCAGCGGATCGGGATCTGGGTTGCTGTGCTGCTGCATGCTGCGCGAGTTCCCCGGCTATCCACTGACGAACAGCGAAGAACGTCCATATTCCTGCTGTTCCTGCTGTTCCTACTATTCCTGCCGACTTGTCATCACTGGACCGGGCCGTTGAGCGAGATCGGATCGAAGCGGTTCAGTCCGCGCTCTCCGGGCGTTCGCCCTTGGGGCCGCGGCCACGTTCCGTGCGGGGCCCGCGGCTGCGCCAGTCCGAGTCCTCCCGCAGCGTCTCGTTGGCCTCTTCGTTGGCCTGCTGGTCGGGGGTCCCGGCCGCCTCCGCGTCCTTGCGCAGCCGCGCACGCCGGGTGTCGTACTTCTTGCTTCCGGGCTCGGGCATGTCAATCACTTCCTGAGTAGTCCAGAGCCGCGTTTCCTCGGACCTTTGGGCCTGGTGTGCCGTCGCGCGCTAGTCCGTACTGCCCGCGAAGAGGACCTCGGCGAGGTCGTCGTCGAGTGCCGGACGGATCTGCGTGGCCAGGGCACCGTCGGTGGCCTCGGTCGCGACCTCGAAACGGGTTACCCCGGCCTTTGGTACGAAACGGGAAGAGGGGTGTATCCCGGCAGGGTGCCGGCCGGCGCCGGGGCGCGCCCGCGGTTTGCCCGGCGTACGAAGGGCACTCGTCGCCAGATGACCGGCACGGATTCCGGGCGGCAGGAGGGGAGAGGCGGGCGCATGCGACGAGTGGACCGGATCGCTGAGCCGTGGGGGACCCGTACGCCGTACGCGCGAGGCGAGAAGTGGCCGGTGCGAGTGGACACCTACCTGTCCGAGCACATGGGCACCACGCACCCCGACCGCTGGGTACGGTCGGCCTCGGTGCTGCACTCCAACGGAGACGCCCTGGACATCGCGGTCAAGGACGGGGAGATCGTCGGAGTGCGCGGCCGTGCCGAGGACCGGGTGAACCAGGGCCGTCTGGACCCCAAGGACTTGTACGGCTGGCAGGCGGGCGCCTCCCCGGACCGGCTGACGCGGCCGTTGGTGCGGCAGGACGGCCGCCTCGTGGAGACGGACTGGGACACCGCGATGGACAGCGTCGTCGCCCGTACGAAGCAGCTCCTGCGGGACCAGGGGCCGAGCGCGATCGGCTTCTACACCACCGGGCAGCTCTTCCTGGAGGAGTACTACACCCTGAGCCTGATCGCCCGCGGCGGGCTGGGCACCAACCACCTGGACGGCAACACCCGGCTGTGCACGGCGACCGCGGCCGAGGCACTGAAGCAGTCCTTCGCCTGTGACGGACAGCCCGGTTCGTACACCGACATCGACCGCGCCGACGTCATCGCCTTGTTCGGGCACAACGTGGCGGAGACGCAGCCCGTGCTGTGGATGCGCATCCTCGACCGGCTCGCGGGACCCGAACCGCCCTCGCTGATCTGCGTGGATCCCCGCCTGACTCCGGTGGCCCGTGCCGCGGCGGTGCACCTGGCCCCCACGCCGGGCACCAACGTGGCGCTGATGAACGGGCTGCTGCACGAGATCATCGGCAACGGCTGGACGGACGCGGAGTACATCACCCGGCACACGGTGGGCTTCGACGAACTGGAGCGCCGCGTGAAGGAGTACCCGCCCGAACGGGCCGCCGAGATCTGCGACGTACCCGCCGAAGAGATCCGGCGGGCAGCCCGGGCGCTGGGCACCTGTGAGCGGCTGGTGTCCACGGTGTTGCAGGGCTTCTACCAGTCCCACCAGGCCACGGCCGCCGCGGTGCAGGTGAACAACCTCCACCTCGTACGCGGCATGCTCGGACGCCCGGGCTGCGGGGTGCTGCAGATGAACGGCCAGCCCACGGCCCAGAACACCCGCGAGTGCGGTGCCGACGGCGATCTTCCGGGCTTCCGCAACTGGGCCGACGACGCACAGGTCGCCGACCTCGCCCGGGTCTGGAACGTCGACCCGTCGCGGATTCCGCACTACGGTCCGCCCACCCACGCCATGAAGATGTTCCGCTATGCGGAGCAGGGCACCCTGCGCATGCTGTGGGTCACGGGCACCAATCCCGCGGTGTCCCTGCCTGAACTGTCCCGCATCCGTTCCGTACTGTCCCAGGAGCGCCTCTTCCTCGTCGTCCAGGACCTGTTCCCCACGGAGACGACCGAGCTGGCCGACGTCGTATTGCCGGCGGCCGGATGGGCCGAGAAGACGGGCACCTTCACCAACGCCGACCGCACCGTCCACCTCTCCGAGAAGGCGGTCGACCCGCCCGGTGGTGCTCGCCCCGACCTGGACATCTTCCTGGACTACGCCCGCCGCATGGACCTGCGCGACAAGGACGGCGGCCCGCTGGTGAAGTGGCAGGATCCGGAGTCGGCGTTCGAGGCGTGGAAGGAGTGCTCCCGTGGCCGCCCGTGCGACTACACCGGTCTGAGCTACGACAGACTGCGCGGCGGCAGCGGCATCCAGTGGCCGTGCGACGCGGAACACCCGGACGGCACCGAACGCCTCTACTCCGGCGGCGCGTTCTGGAGCAACCCCGACTACTGCGAGAGCTACGGCCGTGACCTGGTCACCGGAGCACCCGTAGAGCCCACGGAGTACCGGGCGATGAACCCGTACGGCAAGGCGGTGATCAAGTCGGCCGGATATCTCCCTCCGCATGAACAGCCGAACGGTGATCACCCCTTCCTGCTCACCACCGGACGCACGCTCTACCACTTCCACACACGCACCAAGACGGCCCGCGCCCCCCAACTGCGGGCGGCGGCCCCCGAGATGTGGGTGGAGATCTCGACCGGTGACGCGAGCGAGCTGGGCGTCATGGAGGGAGACCTGGTCGAGGTCTCCACGCCACGCGGCTCGGTGCGCGCCAAGGCCCGGGTCAGCGGCACCCGGGACGGAGTGCTGTTCCTTCCGTTCCACTACGGCTACTGGGACATCGACGAGGGTCCGGATGCCGACGTGGGCCACGGCCGGGCCGCCAACGAGCTGACCCTCACCGACTGGGACGCCGCCTCCAAGCAGCCCCTGTACAAGACCGCCGCGGCCCGGCTGCGCCGCATCCGGGCGCAGGACGGCAGCCCCGCCCCGGCTCCGACGACGGCCGCCTCCGCGCCGATCGGTGCCGGCGTGCCCGAGACGCGGGGCGGCCCGGCCGCGGAGGCAGATGAGGACGTACGCGGTATGCCGCCGACGGAAGGTGACACATGAAGATCGGCCTGGTGCTGCGGGACCTGCATCGCGAGGAGCGTGAGCTGGCCCGGGAACTGCTGCACACCGCTGAACGGCACAAGACCTCGCACGACATCCACCACCTCGCACTCGACCTTGCGGACTGGTCCCACCGGCACATCCGCGAGCTGGCCGAACTCGCCGAGCGCTATGACGTCGCCCTCGACCCGGAACCGGACGACGAGCCGGGACCGGTCGGCCGGCTGCGCGAGAAGGGCAGCGAGATCATCGGCCGCCGCAGCGAGGCGGGACGCCGGGGCGACGCGGGACTGCTCCTGCTCCGTGATCTGAGAAGGATCTGCCAGCAGGCGTCGGCGGTCTCCGTCGACTGGGAACTCGTGGCCCAGGCCGCCCAGGCCACCGCGGACGACCAGCTGCTCGGCCTCGCGCAACGATGCCATCCCGACACCCTGCGCCAACTCCGCTGGGCGAACGCCGAGTTGAAGGAGACCTCGCCCCAGGTGCTGACGAGCTGAGCGTTCCGCTGGAAGCACACTGATGAACCCGCGGGCCGGTGAGGGCTGACCGCACCCCCCGGGCTCAGACCCGCCCCGCCGCCGCTGCCAGCTCCCGCATCGGTCCCGACCACGCGTCAGGAACCAGCCAGGGAAACGTGTGCGCCCCCGGCACCTCGATGTACCGGCCGTCCGGCACGAGGCCCGCGAGCTCCCGGCCCCAGCGGGCCGTACTGATCCGGTCCTCACGGCCACGGATCACGAGCAGCGGAACGCGCAGCCGGGCGACGGAGTCCTCCAGTCTGTCGGCCCGGTGCACCAGCGCGATGTGCACCATCCTGCGGATCCCGGCCCGTTTCCATTCCGGGCGATGGTTCTCGCTGAGCCCGGACGGTTCGTGGCGGGAGTCCAGCCGCCAGCGGAGCAGCAGTCGCGGCAGGCTTCTGGCCATGGGGTCGACGGTGGGACTGGCCAGCACGACGCCCACGACGTCCGGGTGGTCCACGGCGGCCCGGACAGCGACCTGAGTGCCGCTGGAGTGCCCGACGAGAATCACCTGCCCGAGGTCTTGTTCGCGCAGCCAGTCCGCGACACAGATCCCGAACTCCCGTACATCCATCTCATGCGGGGGATCCCCACTGCCGGCGAATCCCGGCAGCTCCACCAGATGGGCCCGGGTCCACTCACCGAGCGCCGCGAGCCCGGGGAGCAGATAGTCGGACACGCCCATGCCCTGGACGAGTACGACCTCGGGCACCGACGGCTGCCTGCGGCCGACCGTACGACTGCGCATCCGCCCGAAGTCCCCGTCGTGGTACGTGATGTCGGTGTGCTCCGGGAACGCCGGGGTGTGCTGCTCGCGTGTGCTCATGGCCGATCGTTCATCCTCTTCTTCCGCTGCCGGGTGGCCGCGGTCATGATCCGGTCGCCGGGTGCAGGCTCTCGACCCTTGGCGGCAACGGAACCGAGGTGGCCGGGAAGTGGGTGAGGAACTCGTCCAGTTCGTCGAGGCGCAGCGGAGGAGGCATCGGGTGCCGCTCGGGCAGAGCCGCGAGCGCGGGCCGGTGGCGCATCGTGGCGCCGAAGTCCCACGGGTAGGCACGCTCGTCCACGCCGAGGGTGCCGCCGCTCTCGACCGCGTACCGCTCGGCCAACTCGCGCCACTCGGCCGCCGGAATCTGGCCGACCGAGCGCAGACCGTTGGAGAAGAGATTGATCCCGATGTGCCGGTACGGCTCGACTCCGCCGAGATAGCGCTCCAGCAGTTCGAGGGAGGACCTGGCGGTGAACTGCAGCCAGAACGGCACCGCGCCCAGGCGCAGCGTCCAGTGCGGCTCCCACTGGTCGTACGTCTCGACCAGCAGCCGTTCGGCGGGCAGTCCGCGGCGGTGGTGCCACCAGCGGTACAGCTCAGCGACCGTCGGGCTCAAGTGCTCGGGTTCCTCAAGGGTGATGCGCCGCACCCGGTAGCCGCGCCGTGCCGCCACCTCGGTGATGTCCGCGGTGAGAGTGTCGTCGTATCCCCACTCGGCCTCGGGCCGCCGTTCGTCCGCCGGCGGCGGGTCCCAGCGGCGTACCGGCGACCCCTGCTGCGCGAGATGCTCGGCGACCCGCTCGCTTCCGGTGACGTACTCGTCGGGCGACATGCCGCCCAGCGCGCCGAACTGGAAGCTGTGGCGCTCCCCGAGGACGGTGACGGGCCAGGTCAGAGTGCAGTCCACGATGAAGATCGTCGCGCCTGGGGCCAGCCGCTCATCGAGGAACCGCTCCAGCACCGCCCCGAGCCGCAGCCGCTTGAAGCGGAAGTACAGGAAGCGCACGAGCATGGCCCGGTCCTGACTCGGGTCGTGCATATGGCACAGGGAGAGATCAGGGTTGGCCGCCACCATGCTGCGGCCCGGTTCCAGGCCCGCCATGAGTGAGTCCCGCGGGCGGTCGGGGTCCACCCGGGCCCGTACCGGAACCAGATAGGTCTGCGGCAGTACCGGCGCACCCATCGCGGCCGCGAGGTGTACGGCGGCGCCGCTGACGGAGCCGATGAAGACGGCAGGATACGGGCCGGGGCCGTACTCCCCGACGGTCCAGGAGGACAGGTCCTCACTCGTGAGCCCGCGCACCCGAGACGCGCGCGAACTCTGGAACCGTCCCGCCGTGACGAACAGCCGGCGTTGCGCCGCAGAGGGCAGCGCCGAGGCGAGCGCCGCGAGACGCGAGGAGGCGGGCCCCGCACCCAGCGCGCGGAAGTCGCGCCCGCGCATGAATCTGCTCACCGCACGAACGGCCGCGACCGACGAGTCGAAGTCACAGAGCGTACGGCTCACCCGCCGACGATTGCGCACAAGGGGCCTCCTCGGTTCGGAGGGGGTGGCATTCCGGGTTCCCCGTGCGGGGCGCCGCTAACGCCGCGGTCGGACCACACCGTTCCGGCCGCGCCAGGTGTGCCCGTGCTCCTTCGGGGTACTGCGGCGCGCATGGCCGGAATCGAACTCAAAAGCACCGCATTCAATGATCACGCCCTGATCCCGGACCGCTTCGCCAAGCAGGGCGACAACGTCTCCCCGCCTCTGACCTGGTCCGGAGTGCCCGACGAGGCAGTAGAGCTGGCTCTTGTGTGTGAAGATCCGGACGCGCCGTCGGGGACCTTCATCCACTGGCTGGTGACGGGCATCGATTCGCGCAGCCAGGGCCTGGACGCAGACGAGAAGCCACCGGGCGGACACCAGCACATCAACGGCTTCGGCGAACCGGGCTGGGGCGGCCCACAGCCCCCGGTCGGCGACAAGGCGCACCGCTACTTCTTCCGCCTGTACGCCCTCCCCGGCCCCGTCTCCATCCCGGACGAGGCCACCGCCGAGGACCTGCACAACGTCCTCGACCGTCAGCAACTGGCCAGCGGCACTCTGGTCGGGCTCTACCAGCGCTGACGCGCGAAACCCGGCTCATTGGTCAGCCTCGGCCCGTGGGCCGGCCCCGGCTCATGGCTCCGTCCACCGGCACAACAGCCGGAAGACCCCGAACAGCGTCAGCGGCCACAGCGCGGCGAAGGCCCAGATCACGAACGGCTCGGAGGTACGGATACCCACCACCATCAGCACCACCGACAGCGACAACAGGAGCGCGACGGTCGGAACACGAGGCCGGTAGCCGGCGACCCGTGCGGGGTTCAGCCGTCGCTTGATCCGTAGGGTGCGCAGCCTGCGACGCAGCCGTCGGTCGCGTCGCAGGTCCGCTTCCATGTCGTCCAGGATGCGCTGTTCGCGATCGGGGAGTCGGCCTGTCGCCATGTTTCGTTCCTTCTACGACGGGCGGTGTTCGGTCACCACGGGTGCCCCGCACTCCGGCGAACTAACCGGACGACGGCCCCGACCGGAGGGGGCGGGCCGACAGCGCCTCGACGAGCCCGTGCACGCCGTCCCGGGCAGGCTCGTGCAGGAACTCGTCCCTGCTCTGCCGAGCCGCGGCACGCCCCGATGTGAGGCACCAGTCCCACCAGCGGTCCAGCTGGCGGGCGTCCAGCCGCTCGGCCGGAACGAGGGCCGGCCAGTCGCAGGCGCGCGCCTGAGCGGTCAGCTTCGCGCCACCGGCGACCGGATCGATCGCCAGCGCCGGGATTCCGGTTCGCAGCGCGAGCACCAGTCCGTGCAGTCGGTCGGTGACGACACAGTCCAGGCGGGCGAGCACGGACTGGAACTGCTCGGGAGTCGAGTCCAGCCGCCAGTCCCGCGTATCGAGACGCGTCTCCAGCTCGACCGGCGCACAGTCCTTGCCCGCGAGCCACCGCGTCACCGCCTCGGCGACATCGCCGTGCCGCCGACGAGGCCCGTACTCCTGCTGGCCGTGTGTGAGGATCACCCCGACGACGGGCGTGGGCCGTCCGATCGGGGCGCTCGCCGACAGGTCCAGCGCCGGATCCGTACCGGGAGCGTCCCGTGGCAGCACGAGGTGGAACCCGGTGACGGCGGGATCCTCGGGATCGACCACGGAGACACCGACCGCGATACGCCAGCAGGCCCTGAACTCCTCGTGCAGCCGGGCGACTTGGGGTCCGTGCAGCGGCCCGCAGACGAACACCAGGTGGGAGTACGCATCCGGCCGTACGTCCGCCAGGTGCAGGGCCTCGGGGAGGAAACCGGGGCTCCACGCCGTGTCGTACGACAGGCCCTCGCGGGCCAGCGCCTGCTCCACCCGCCGCAGCGCGAGTACGTCACCGGCCGTTGCCTCCCCTTCCAGGAAGCTGAACCACCCGGTGAGCAGGATCTTCTGTCCGGTCACGACAACCCGTGCAGGACGTCGAGCACCTCGTCGTCCGTGACCTGGTCGAACTCCTCGTACCAGAGCCCGACCGCCATGAACGCCACCGGCTCGTGCAGACAGACCACCTCGTCCGCCGCCTCCCGCATCAGCAGCGCCGCCTCCGGCGAGCACACCGGGACGGCGAGCGTGACGCGGCCGGGATCGTGGCGCCGTACGGAACGCAGGGCGGCGAGTGCGGTGACTCCGGTGGCCACGCCGTCGTCCACCACGACAGCGGTGTGGCCTGTCAGCTCGGGGATCGCTCTGCCCTTGCGGTAGAGCTGTTCACGCCGGTGCAACTCGTCCCGCTCCTGCTCCACGATGGGCTCCAGGGCCGCCTTGCTCAGCCCGAGCCGGTCCAGCGCCCGCTCGTCGAAGAACGGCTCGTCCTCTCCGGCGATCGCGCCGACGCCGAGCTCCGGCTGGAACGGCGCTCCGATCTTGCGGGCGACCAGCACATCCAGCGGGGCGTCGAGCGCCCGCGCCACTTCGGCGGCCACCACGACGCCACCGCGCGGCAGAGCGAGCACGACCGGATCGGGCAGGGCGCCTTCCTCCCGGCGCACGAGCAGTCGTTCGGCCAGGGCCGCACCGGCCTGCTGTCGGTCACGGAATCGCATGAACTCCACTCCTTCCGCCTCCGAGTGCGTTCTCGCTGGTGGGTGAGGGGGTCGGGCGAACGGCGAGTACCCCCGCGATCGTGGGCCATGCGAAAGGAGAGGCTCAGGCTCTGCGGGTCGTGTACGACTCGATTGGTGTGGCCCACAAGGGGTAGCCGCCTCCCAAGGGAGAGCCGTCCCACTCACCCCCGACGCCATGACGACGCACATGCGCACACCCCGAAGGGGGTGGGGACGATGGTGCAGCAACCGACGTACGGCCTCCGGGAACGGAGGCTGAGCGACAGCACGGTCATCGAACTCTCCGGAGAGCTCGACCTCCTGGCCACGACCGAGCTGGTGACCTCCCTCGACGCCGTGTGCGCCACCCAGCCCCGTCAGCTGGTGCTCGATCTGCGCAAGGTCACGTTCCTGGACTGCAGCGGCCTGTCCATGCTGTGCCGGATCCGCAACCGGCTGCGGGGCCAGCGGAGCCGGCTGCTCCTCGTCCTCGACGACCCACGCCACAGACGCCTCCTGCGGCTGACCCGGCTCTCGGACGCGTTCGACATCGCCACGGACGTGAACTCCGCCGTTGAACCTCCACGGGGACGGGCCGACTCGAGCGAGGGCGACATCGCCTGAGGGGCGGTGCCTGGTTCGCTATGTCTCTGTGATGTCGGCCCGGGCGACCGGCAGCAGCGTACGGATGTCCGTGGGCAGGACGCGCGCCAGTTTCTCCATCTCCTCGGGTGCGACCGCCGCGTCCAGGACTTCGAAGACCGCGACCGCCTCCCGCAGAGCGGCATCTTCGGGCACCCCGGCGCGCCAGGCGACCCGCCCCGCGAACGCGGTCAGGTCGAAGCGCTCACCGGAGCCGCGCCGCTCATCACTCCCGGCGGGCGAGGACACCCTCTCGCGTACCGACTCAGCCAGCTGCGCGGGGAGTTGGGCGGCCAGATGATCGGCAAGCCCGTCGGGTATGCGTTCCGCCAGCGTCGACAGCACCGCCCGCGTGGCCCGCTCGGCGGAACTCCGGTCGGGCAGCTCTGCCCGCTCCCGCACCTTTGCGATCAGCTCGTCGTGCCGCATGGTTCCCGACTCCTCCGCGTGCGTGGGCCCCTGTTCCTCCGACATGGCCGACGGACCCGTATCTCACGCGAGTGTCCCTGGAACAGCCGAATACACGGCATGCACGGCCCTCATCGCGCTCGCAGGATCCCCCGCACGAACGCCGCCTGCCCGACGTGCTGCAAGTCGTCGGAGAGGACGCTGACCAGACGGACGCCCAGGGTGACGGGCGGCGACCAGCTCTCGTCGACGACGCGGTCGAGCTCGTCGTCGTCCAGTTCGCGCAGGAAATCCAGCGTCTGCTCATGGACCGCGTCGTGGTAGCCGAGGAGCAGCTCACCCGAGTCCACCCGGACCTTCGCGACCTTCGATGCGGTGTGACCGTAACCCGTGTCCCGGCGGGGGAGGTTCAGGCCGAAGCGGTCCGCCCAGTCCTGCGCGAGCCAGAGCTGCTTGAGGCCGGAGGCATCGGCGATGTGGTCGTCCTGGACGCGGGTGAGATGCCAGACGAGCCAGGTGATCGAGTTGGCCTCGCCGTCGAGGCGGGCGTTCAGTTCGTCCGCGGAGAGTCCCTCGACGACGGCGTGGACCTCCTCCTGGATGCGACCGTACGCGTCGACGAGAACGTCCTTGGCATGCATGGGTTCCTCCACGCTCCGCGCGGGCAGCTGACCCTGCCAGTGTTCCCGCACGAGCCCGCCCGCGCGCGTCAGGAGCCGGTCAGAACCAGCCGGAGTACGGCTCTTCGCACAGCTTGAACACGGGCTCCCGGCGCACCGTGTCCGCGGCCGTGGTGAGCTGCACGCGGTCGCCGACCCGGATCGCGATGAGCGGGCCCTGCACGCGTCCCCGCACGGTGAAACCCTCCGCCAGCTCGATGAGGGACACATTGCGGGCGGCCGGGGTGTTGCGATGGACGATGGTGGCGTGGCGTACGACGCCCAGGCCCGCGCTGCGTTCCGTCCGCAGGTCGCTGCCCGCGCAGACCGGGCAGAGCAGCCGGTGGAACATGGCGGTCCCGCACCAGCGGCAGCGCTGGTAGTGGAGCCCTTCTTCGGCCGGTTTCGAGGTCGTCGCCGTCTCCGCGTCGAGTACGCCCGCCGTGGTCCGGCTTCCCGGGTGGAACACGATGTCATCTCCCTGCACTGGGCCGGAATCTGATGTGCTGGCGCGCGCAACTGCTGTGCGCCGCATCGAATCCAGCGTATGGCACGGAGTGCCACACGTAAAGGCACTCAGTTCCCTCGGTTTGCTCTGTTCCGTCAGTCGGGTCGGCGTTCCAGCGTCGCCTCGAGTTCCTGGACCACCCGCCACATCGGCGCCCCGCGCCGGGATACGAGCACGACGACATCCTCCGCGGCGGCCTCGCCGGGACCGGCGCCACGGGTATCAGGGGTGTCAGAGGTGTCAGAGGTGTCAGAGGTGCCAGGAGTGAAGGTCCGCTGCACATGGGCAAGCGCGTGGTCGACCTCCGCGCTCGCGTCGCTCTCGCCGTCCGAACGCAGCCACGACCGCAGCCCGTTGTTGTGCGCGGCGACGACGGCCGCGGCGATCACATCGGCCCGCAGAGTCCCGTCGGGCCGCCCCGCGAAGCGCCGGCGCAGATATTCGGCGAGGGCCCGCTCGTACCGCCAGACCACCGAGAGTTCGTACGTGCGCAGCCCCGGGACCTTCTTGGTGAGGCGGTAACGCTGGACCGAGAACGTCGGGTTCTCCGCGTACATGCGCAGCACCAGGCGGGCCGCGTCGCAGACCCGCGCCACCGGGTCGTGCTCGTCGCCGCCGCGGCCCAGGAACCCGGTCATATCGGCCAGGCAGCGCTCGTGGTCCGGGAAGACCACGTCCTCCTTCGACGGGAAGTACCGGAAGAAGGACCGCCGTCCGACCCCGGCGAGCGCCACGATGTCATCGACGGTGGTCTGTTCGTACCCCCGCTCCAGGAACAACTGGAACGCCGCCGCCACGAGCGCGTCCCGCATCGGCGGCTTCGGAACGGTCATGTGCGGAAACCTAGCATCGGCCAGGGGAAATGGCACTCAGTGCGCTCACGAAAGGGAACTCAGTGCCATGTGTCGCGCGATACGCGCCCCGGACGCCGGGGCGGCGAGCGGTGTCTGGCCGGCTCAGCGTCCGGTGCGTCCGCTGTTGCTGTCCACCAGGGCCTGGGTGACGACGCGTACGCCGCGGGCGATGTGGTTCAGCTGCGTGAGTTCCGCAGCGTACAGCTTGATGGTGTGCTCGATGACGGACTCCGGCATCCCCATGGAGGGCAGCTCGGCGCGGGCGCTGTGCAGCGCGGTGCGGATGACCCGGATCTCCTGCTGGAGCTGGATCTGCGCATGGCGGGCGAGCAGAACGGGCTCGCGGATCAGCAGCGGGTAGCTGCCGTAGCGGGAGGGCACCAGTTCGCGCAGCCACTTGGCCGCCGACCGCTCCCAGTCCCGGTTGCCGGGCGTCTTTACCTGGCGGGGCCAGTCCGTGCTGATCGGTGAGTACGTCAGGGACATCGTCATCGCATTTCCGAGGCGGCGGGCGGTTCGGGGGACTCCCGATCAGCGAGCAGTATTCATATATACCGTCGGGTAAGCAAGCGCATGAAAAAATTCATGTGAGTGCCTCGTTGAATACGGCCGAATCATGCCTTGCGGGCGGTGACCGCCGCGTTCCGGTGGACTTCGGACCTTTACGGTGCAGTCCGTACTCAACCTTCCTCGGTCCGTTGCTCAGTCCTTGAGGAAGAAAGCGTGCTGTTCCGCGCCCTGCTCGTATTCGTCGAGTCGGGCCTGTGTGCGTTCGGGGTCCGCGTCGGTCATCGCCTGGAGCAGGGCCGCTGACATCACGACCGGCGCGGCGTACGAGTCGAAGACGAGGCGCGCGCCGGTACCGGAGGCGAAGGCCACGTCCGCCTCGTCGGCGAGCGGGCCGAGCGCCAGGTCGGTGATCAGTGCGACGCGCAGGCCCGCGCGTTTGGCGACCCGCAGGGCCGTGAGCGTCTCGTGTGCATGCCGTGGCATGGAGAAGGCCAGCACCCAGGTCCCGCCCGCCTCCCGCGACTGCAGCAGTGCGTCGTACGCGACACTGCCGCCCCGTGTCACAAGCCGGACGTCCGGGTGGATACGGCGCGCGGCGTACGCGAAGTACTCGGCCAGCGAGCCCGAGATCCGCAAGCCCAGGACCGTCAGCGGCGTCGACTGCGACAGTGCCCGGCCGATCTCGATCACCCGCTCTGGATCGGCGAAGTCGCGCCGCAGGTTCTCCAGGTTGTCGATCTCGGAGTCGACGGCCGCCTGGAGTTCGTTCGGGCGGGCCTCCTCGGCGGCGTCCGGCGCGGACGCGAGCGTACTGAGCGCGATCGACTGAAGCCGCTCCCGCAGCGCGGGATAGCCGCTGAAGCCCACCGCCGTCGCGAAGCGCGTCACCGAGGGCTGGCTCACGCCCGCCCGGTCGGCGAGATCCGTGATCGACAGGAAGGCGGCCTCGGTGATGTGCTCGATCAGATACTGAGCGATACGCCGCTGGCCGGGGGAGAGCCGCGGCCCGTCGAAGAGCGCCCGCAAACGCGAGGAGGGGGCGGCCTCCGCCTCGGGTACCGCCTTGCCCGAGCTGATCGCGGACGCCTGCGCGCGAGCCCGCTGCGGCGATGGCACCGGTGCGCCTCCTTGGTCTCCCACAGTGGTTCAACATACAGCGAGGCATGAGGGACGGACGGTGATCCGCTTGACATAGGCGGCTGCGCCGCGGGGCGCGACCAGCGACAACGAGCCCGCAGCTTCGAAACAAGCCGCAGCTTGGAGCCGCACAACCCAGCGGAGCGCTCTGGCATGATCGTACGCATGGCTGAACGCGTTATCGCCGCGTGTGACGGGGCGTCGAAGGGAAACCCAGGGCCGGCCGGCTGGGCCTGGGTGATCGCCGACGCGACGGGGACCCCCGTCGCGTGGGAGGCCGGACCGCTGGGGACGGCGACCAACAACGTCGCCGAACTCACCGCGCTGGAGCGGCTGTTGGCGGCCGTCGAGCCGGGCGTGCCGCTGGAGATCCGGATGGACTCGCAGTACGCGATGAAGGCCGTCACGAGCTGGCTGCCCGGCTGGAAGCGCAACGGCTGGAAGACGGCAGCGGGCAAGCCGGTGGCCAACCAGGACCTCGTCGTACGCATCGACGAGCTGCTGGAGGGCCGCGAGGTGGACTTCCGCTACGTACCCGCGCACCAGGTCGGCGGGGACCCGCTCAACGACTTCGCCGACCGGGCCGCGAGCCAGGCCGCGTTCGTCCAGGAACCGGCGGGCAGTGAACAGGGATCGCCGGAGCCGCCCCCGTCGTCCGGCGGCAAGAAGGCGGCGTCTCCCAAGAAGCGGACCTCCGCCGCCGCCTCCTCGTCCCGCACACTCAAGGCCAAGTTCCCGGGCCGCTGCCGCTGCGGTCGCGCCTACGCGGCGGGCGCGACCATCGCCAAGAACCCCGACGGCTGGGGCCACCCGGAGTGCCGGACAGAGGCATAGTCCTCCGTCCGCCCCGCTCCCACCCCACGTCCCTGGGATGCGAAACCCCCCACCTGCCGTGAACCTGGATAGGTGGGGGTGAGCTGATCAGGAGGATGTCTCATGTCCATGATGGACAAGATCAAGAGCATGCTGAAGGGCCACCCGGAGCAGACGTCCAAGGGCGTGGACAAGGGCGGCGACGCTGTGGACGAGAGGACCCAGGGTAAGTACAGCGGCCAGGTCGACACCGCCCAGGACAAGCTCAAGGACCAGTTCGGCGGCGACCGCCAGGACCGCCCGCCGCAGCAGTGACCCAGGCCCCTCGTGGCCCCGGGGTGTTACCTCCGGGGCGACGGGGGCCCGCTCAGGTCCGCGGAGGCGACGAGTACGACGAGTACTGAAGCTGGTTGCCGCCGAAAGGCCGTCCCTTCACCTGACCCCACCACCTCCACGCCCCCCACGGTCGGGCCCGGGTCAACTATGCCCGCGGTAACGGCGAGTTTCGGCCTCCGTGTGGATCACCTGACCAGAACTCCTGTTGTTCCAGTGAAGGATGGCGCTGTGCCATGGTGATGGGGCAGCGGAAGCAGGATGGGGGGCACTGCGTTCATGGCAGCGTCATCGAAGCCGGCCTCGCCTTCGTCCCGCCAGCGGGTCGTCATGGCGGCGGCTTCCCTCGTGCTGCTGCTCATCGGCCTGTCTCCCAGCGCGGCGCCCCTGCGGGCGAACCCGGATCCCGTACCGCAG
Source organism: Streptomyces vastus (assembly GCF_039532825.1). Classification (NCBI taxonomy): domain Bacteria; kingdom Bacillati; phylum Actinomycetota; class Actinomycetes; order Kitasatosporales; family Streptomycetaceae; genus Streptomyces; species Streptomyces vastus. The sequence goes on along the minus strand of NZ_BAAASJ010000125.1, from coordinate 109,660 downwards.
GGTCCGGCGCCCATACAGGCGGGCCCGGCCGCGACGACGTACCGGATCGGCACCTTCAACATGGCGGGCGGCAACCCGAAGTACGGGGCGGCGGGCGAGGAGGCCGCCGACGACTTCGTACGCACCGTCAAAGAACGCCGGCCGGCCTTCGTGACCATCCAGGAGGGATGCCGCGACTGGACGGAGCGGCTCGACAGCCAACTCCCCGGCTATTCGACGGTGTTCGACCCGGTGGTGCCGGAGGCCGGCACCCCCGCGCGGTGCTGGCACGACTCCGAATTCGGCAACGCCCTCCTTTACCGCGACGACCTCGGCTTCACCCCTCCGGCCGGCGGTGGGCACGACCTCGGTTCACCGGCCGGCCGTGAGCAGCGCGAAATGCTCTGCATACGCTCGCAAGAACGGCGCCTGGCGGTGTGCTCGATCCATATGTCGAGCGGTTCCGCTCCCGTGCTTCAGGAAGCCCGCCAGAAGGAGGCCGCCGAGGCGAAGCGGCTCCTGGCCACCACCTACCGCGGCTACCGGAAGTTCCTCCTGGGCGACATCAACACGACCGCCGAGGAGGCGCCCACCGACAGCTTCTATCACCGCGGGTACGGGGACGGGGCGACGGGGGAGTTCAAGGAGGCGGGCAGTCCGTGCGGCAACTACATGAACAACTGGACGGTGCCCTGCCGGGCCGGTGAGGCGACCTACGGCCTGAGAAAGATCGACTACCTCTTCGTCCCCCCGTCCGTCACCGTCAAGTGGAGCCAGACCGAGCACAGCGACTACTCCGACCACGACTCCCTCTGGGCGGAGATCGTGCTCCCGGACCGGTCCGGAGACCAGGATCGGTTCGGAGACCAGAGCCGGTCCGGGTGACCCCTCAACCCGTGGGACAGGTGTTCCGATACTCGCTGATCTGCTGGTTCGGTGCCGGAGCCGGGCACAGGAACTGCTCGTAGCGCACGTCCTCGTCGACGAACCGCTTCAGCCAGGCGATGCTGTACTTCGCGATCGTCACATTCGGGGAGACCGCCACCAGGTGGCCCTCGCCCCTCAGTTCCAGGTACGCCTTCTCCGGTGCGGAGGTGAGGCTGTCGTAGAACGGCTTCGCGTGCGAAGCCGGTGACGCGATGGCGTCGTTCTGGGCGCCCATGATCATCGTGGGTACCCGGTCGCCCTGCCAGGTCTTGTCGTTGTTCCACGGCATGAGCGGAATGGCGGCCTTGAGTGAAGGCCGCAGCTCCGAGGCCTTGAGCGAGCCGCCCCCGCCCATCGAATGGCCCATCACGGCAAGGCGGTTGGGGTCGATACGGTTCTTCACGGAGCTGCTCTGGACGAGGAAGTCGAGCGCGTTGACCAACTGGGTCGCCCGGTCGTCGGGCTGGTCGGTGCCGGAGTTGGTTTCCAGGGTCAGTACGACGAACCCCTGGGACGCCAGGCGTGGGCCGTACCAGCTGACGACGGCCTCCGGCGACAAGAACCCCGGGCTGATCGCCACGGCTCCGAAGGTGCCCTGGCTGGTGTCGGTGGGGTAGTAGGCGGTCCCCTTGTTGAAGGTCGGGCCGTCGACCGTGGTCTGGGCCGTGGCGAAGGGGCCGCGTTCGGCGGTGATGGACTGCTCGGTGGGCGCGGGACCCCGTTGGAAGTCGCCGGGTCCTGCCTGCGCCTGCTGAGGGAGGAGGCTCGCACCGGTCACCGCCAGGGCGGCGGCGCCGGAGAGCAGTCCGAGTCGTTTCGCGGTGCGGGTGCTCGCATGTCTCATGCGGACTGAGCATGCTGACAGAAGTTCAGTACCGCTTCTTGTTCAACTGCTGAATTCTGAACGGAAGTTTGTCAGAGCAACGAGGAACGTGGCGCTGACCTGCTGCGCAGCGCGAGCTGCGCGTCGAAGCGGAACGCCGGGTCGTCGAGCCGGTCGCCGTACAGCGCGGTCAGCTGACGCAGCCGGTTGCGGGCCGTCTGCGGATGGATGCCCAGCGCGGCGGCGACTTCCGGGGCGGTACGCCCGGTGGAGGTGAGCAGCGCGTCGAGCGTGTCCGTGAGGCGTTGCACCTTGCCGGGCGGGAGGCCTCGCAAGGGCTCAAGTACCTGGTCGGCCAGGAGACTTCCGATCGGGGAGCCGTGCAGCAGATGCAGCTCCGCGAGATGGTCCTGGGCGCTCGTCCGTCCCAGGCGCCGGGCAAGGCGGGCGCAGTGCAGCGAGACCCAGGCCTCGTCCAGGGGGACGGCCGGGCCCACCGCCGCTTCAGTGCCCTGGAAGACCGTCAGCAGCCGCTCGTCGGGCACCACCAGGTGCAGCTCGTCGTCCCTGGTCACCCTGAGGACATCGGCGTCGAGGCCGGGCACCTTGACGGAGGCGGGCAGCAGCACACAGCGGACCCGCTCCGGCAGCGGCCAGGCGGCCCTGCGGGCCAGATCCGGCAGCGGTTCCGCGAGGGGATCGCGGCGGCGCTGCAGCAGCCGTGCCACGAGCAGCCGACGGCTGCGCAGGACGTCGTCGGCGGCACCGGCCCGCGCCTCCTCGAAGCCCGCCACCGCCTCCCCGGCCATCGCGTGGATGTGCGTGAGCACGGCCTCGCTGAGCGGAACGGCGATCTCGCCCGGCAGCGCCGCGTCCCGCGCCACGTCCACATAACGGCGGCACGCCACCCGGGCGCCGATACGGTACGCGGCCTGCAGACCGTCCATGCCCCGCCCGCTCAGGTACTCCAGCCTGCCCAGCCTTCTGAAGCGCGGCACATAGTGCTGCTGCGGCGCGTCCGGCTCCTCGACCAGCTCGGTGAACTGGGTGGCCGCCAGACGCACCGCATCGGCGAGATCACGCGCGACGGCGGAACCGATCGGCTGCCGGTAGCCCCGTACCTCCCGGCGGATGGCCTGCACCATCTCCGTGGTGAGCTCCGGAAGCCGGGTGCGCAGACGCGGGGCGAGGGCCGGCGGCAGCTCGTGCCACGGGCGCCTGGATAAGAACGGCTCGGCAGCTTCCACGTCGCAACTCCCTTGTTTGGCGGCCTTGGTGAAGTCCGCGCCCCGTAAGGGGCGCGGGGCTGTGACATAGGCGGCTCCGCCGCGGGGCGCGACCAGCCACGATGAACCCGCAGCTTCGAACCGCATTTGCAGCGGAGCGCCTAGCACGAGAGGGTGAGTCGTCGTGGTCTGGAGTGTAAGGCGGATGACACCTTCGCCGTGCGCTCGCGCGCGAAATCTGGCGTACGTCACAGGAGTCCCGCATGATTGTCCAGCCCCACGGGACTCCACGGGAGGCACCTTGACCCTCGCGAACGCACAGGACGCCGATCCACTCCCAGGCGGGCTGCGCCGGATACTGCTGCGGCAGATCCCGGCCGTCGTCGACGAGATGGAGGAGGCCGTACGCTCCGGGCTGCCGGACTACTCGGACATCGCGGACGACACGGCCGGCTTTTCGGTACGCCAGGTCATCGACCAGACGGTGAGCTGTTTCGTCTCACTTCACGACGTGACCCGGCCCAGCCCCGCCGTCGTCGCCGAGCTCATCGCCCTGTACGAGGCCATCGGCGCCCAGCACGGCCGCCTCGGCCGCCCCCTCGACGTACTGAGAGACGCGCTCGACCTCGGAGGGCGGGTGGCGTGCCGCCGGCTCATCGAGGACGCGTACCGCGAGAAGTGGCCGGAGCCTGTGCTGACGAAGCTCACCGAGGACGCCTTCGAGCTGATGAGCATGGCCATCGCGGCGGCCTCACGCGGCTACGACGACGTGTGCGGCCGGGCCCCGGTCGACGTACAGCGGGACCTGCTGCGCGACGCGCTGGTCGCCGAGGCCGGGCAGGCTCCGCGGCCGCTCGCCGAGCTGGCCGCGGCCGCCGGGTGGCAGCTGCCGCGCACCCTCGCCGTGCTCGCCCTGCCACCGGGGGACCACCCGCAGACCCACGTCCTGCCGCCCGAGGTCCTCGCCGACCGCAACCCCGCCGCGCCATACCTCATCGTGCCCAACCCCCGTATCTCCGGGCGCGGTTGGCTGCCGAAGGCCAAGGGCGCGGTGCTCGGGCCCGTCGTCCCCGTCGACCAGGGTGCGGTGTCGTTGCACTGGGCGCGGCGCGCACTGGACCTGGTCGACCGCGGGGTGCTGGCCGCGGAGGCGCCGCTGCGCTGCGTCGACCACCTGGCCGTCCTGACCGCCTTCCAGTCCGGCGACCTCCTCGAAGCCGCCGCGACCACCCTGCTCGGTCCGCTCCTCGAACTCCCGCCCCGCCGCCGGGAACCCCTCCTCGAAACCCTGCTGGTCTACCTCCGCTGCGGAGACAACGCCGTCCTCACCGCCGAACGCCTCCACGTCCACGAGCAGACGGTCCGCTACCGCCTCCGCCAGATCTCCCAGCTGACGGACGGCACCTGCCCCGATCCCGAACGCCACCTGGAGACCATGCTCGTACTGACGTGGCTGCTGTCGCCGGAGGCCCGCTGACCGCGCCGGGGCTCACGGCAGTTGGGCGCGCGATTTCGCCCCCTGCTCGCGCAGCCAGTGGACGACGGCATCGGCGTCCGCGGCACGGGCGATGTCGAGCGGCGTCCGGTCGTCGTAGCCGATCCAGTCGCGTTCGGCGCCGTGCTCCAACAGGTACTCGGCGGTGGCCAGTTGGCCACCGTGGCAGGCGCCCCAGAAGGCACGGGTGAGGGCGTCGTGGTCGACCGGGTCGTGATCCGCCGGCTTGTCGTCGGCCGGCCCGGGGCCTTCGATGAAGATCTTCACCCGGTCCAGCAGGCCGAGCGTCGCGGCGTCCTCAATCGTCGTACGCGCCCCGAGTTCGACGAGTCGGTGCGCGGCCCGCCACTGGCCGAAACCGCGTGCGTCGGCGAGGGGAGTGCCGCCGCCGATCACGGCACCAGGGGCCTCGATGTCGGCGCCCGCCTGGACGAGCGCGTCGAGCATGGGGACGTCGTTGCTGCTCGCCGCCCAGTGCAGCGGGGTCTCCGAGTGGGCCCCCTCGAAACGGGCGTTGGGATCCGCACCCGCCGCCACCAGCGTGGCGACCACCGCGGGACCGTGGGGAAAATGACCGGGCCAGTCCGCGGCGATGTGCAGCAGCGTCCGGCTCCCCGCACCACTGCCGCGCTCGACGATCCGCGCGGTGGCCAGGCCGGGATGCTCGGCAAGGCACTGCCGCAGCGCCGCCACGTCACCTCCGCGGATCGCCTCGGTCACCGCGACGGATAGGGGATCCTGCGAGTCGAACGTCTCCATGACACGCCTCCAGCCCATCGCCACCTGTCACGCACGCCCCTGAGCCTGCCAGAAATCGAACGCCCGCGAGCCCGACTCGTGGGCGACTCCGACGCGCGCCGCCGGGTTGCGGGCTGCCGTGCGGTCAACGGTCAGGCGCTGACCTGGATCAGAGCGTGCGTTCCGCTCGTGCGCCAGGCTTCCCCGGTCGCGTCCAGTTGCTCGAGGGTGCGGGGCGGCAGGCCCGTGGCGACGTCCGACTTGAGGGTGCGCAGTGCCGCCACCGGGGCCGGGAAGTACGCGGTGACCTCGGCGAAGGGGATCGTGGCGGGCCAGTGGCGGTCGCCCACGAGGCGACGGTAGTTGAGGTCGCCCTTCATGATCGTGAGCGTGGCGGACGCGAAGTCGTCGCGGAGGTCGGCCGGCATGTGCGCGTAGGGGAGTGGTGCGCAGGAGAACGGGTGGGTACGCAGGATCAGGCGGCCGCTCGTGATGGCCTGCCGCAGCCGCTTGCCGATGTCCGCAGCGTGACCGGACGCGGTGGTCAGCCGGTCCAGGCAGGCGAGGGCGTCGGCGGTGGTGGCGTCGGAGACGTAGTACGGGTACGGCTTGAGATGCAGGACGACCGAGTTCGCGCGGCGCGTGGTCAGCAGGTGGTCGGCGAGTACGAGGTCGGGGAGCAGCTCGGGTCCGGCGTTGTCGGCCACCAGGCAGACCTTGCCGGGCTGAGCGGCGGCCAGGGTCCCCCACAGCGCGGCCGAGTCGTCCACCACCAGTCCGGGTACGCGATCGCCCAACCCCTTGGCGCCCGCGGACAGTTGGAAGCCGAGGTCCGCACGGTTGCCCCAGAGGGAGGAGTGCAGGGGCGTGCGGTCCTGTTCTTCCGCGGGGAGCTGGGGGAGGCGGTCGAGTGCGGCGAGTTCGTCGTCGACCTTGGAACTCGCGAGTTCGGCGTTCTTGAACGGGGCGAAGGGGTCCACACCCTGCCACGGGCCGGGCGTGAAGTAGCGCAGGGCGGCGAGGAGTTTGCGGTAGAAGAAGCTCTCCGCCCACAGGAAGGGGACGTCCGGCCAGCGTTGCCCGTAGTGGGGTTCGTCCCGCCACTGATCGGCACCCGGTTCGTCGTCGTCCAGCGGCTCGATCACTCCCTCGGTGATCTCCTCCAGGAGGACGTTCAGCGCACGCTGCTGCTCGGGCGGGTACGGCGTGGCCTGCCGTACCCGCTCGATGAGGGCCGGGTGCCGCTCGTCCAGCACACTCCGCGCGAAGGAGCCGGCGGTGCTGACAATGACAGGAGCGCGGTCGTCGGGCGCTGGGCGGGGAAGCGTCATTCCCTCAGTAAACCGCTCACGGTACGGCGCTCACGTCAGCCCCAGCTCTGCGAGTACTCGTTGCGGTACTGCCTGCGCCCCCGCTCCATGCGGATCTGGATCGCCACCAGCGCGATCAGGCTTCCGGCGATGACCAGCAGCCCCGGCCCGAGATTCCGGTACTCCGCGAGTCGCGCGAACGGTGACGAGGCCTCGTCCGACCCGCCCTCGGGCACGGTCTCCACCTCTCCCACGCCGCCGGGCGCCGTCGAGGCTCCGCCGGGCGGCACGCCCGCGCCCGCCCCGTTGTCGGCGTCGTCGCCCGCGCCCGCGTTGTCGTCCCGGGCCGACGGTGAGGCTTGCCCGCCGCCCGCCGCATCGGGATCGGCGGCCAGCTGCACGCCGAGCGAGTCCAGCGCCTTGGTGACCGGCTGGAAGAACGTCGTACCGCCGCTGTCGCAGTCCCCGTTGCCTCCCGAGGTGATGCCCAGCGCCGTGCCGTCGGCGAACATCGGGCCGCCGCTGTCGCCCGGTTCGGCACACACCGTGGTCTCGATCAGCCCGGTGACCGTGCCCTGCGGGTAGTTCACGGTCGCGTCGAGACCGGTCACCTCGCCGGACTGGAGCCCCGTGGTGCTCCCGCTGCGGAAGACCTTCTGCCCGACGGCGGGATCGGCCGCACCGGTGATCCGCACGCCTTCGCCGTTGCCGACGGCCACCACGTCCGGTCCCTCGAGCACGGTGCCCGTGTCGTACCGAATGAGCGAGTAGTCACTGCCGGGGAACTCCCCGTCCACGGTGGTCCCGACCTGCTGGGTGCCCTGTGTGTCCGAGAACCAGGTCGTGCCCTCAGGCCCGCAATGGCCCGCCGTCAGAATGAAGTTGGCCCGGCCGTTGGTCACGTTGAAGCCCGCCGAGCAGCGGCCCGCGCCCGCGAAGAGCGGCTCGGCGCCGTTCAGCCGTGGCGTGAACTCGCCCTCGATGCGTTCCATCCGTACGGACTTCCCGATGCTCTCGGCGACCTTGGTCAGCCGCGACCACTCGTCGGCGGAGACGGTGCTGTCCGCGCGGACGACCACCTGGTTGTTGGCGTAGTCCATCGACCACGAGGTGCCGGACACCCGGGGCGAGTCCTTCAACGTGGCGGTGGCCGACCGCAGTTCGCGCATGTTGTGGTTCACCATCTTGGCCTGGGCGCCCGCCTTGCGTACGTCCGCCGCCGCCTCCTCGTCGGTCACCGCGACCACCGGGCGCCCGTCGGCATCGAGCCAAGTGCCCGCCGTGCGCTCGGTGCCCAGCTCGGAGACGAGGCCCCGGCCCGTGTCGGCGGACCGGGTCACGGCGCCCGGCTGGTCCGACTCGGCCGACGTCTCGCTCGCCATGGCCTGCGAGACCATCAGCCCTCCGCAGACCAGCCCGCCGATGGCGGCGAACCGCGCGAACCGCTGAACGTTCCGTCGTGCATGCCTCATCCATGGCTCCCGTACGCCTGTCCTGACACAGCGTCATCCGCGCGGGCGCCCACGCAGGGTGGACGCCCTCCTTCAGTACGTGCCGGCATACCGTCCGGTTCACCGAACCCGCCCACTCTTCGGAGTCGGCCGGATCCCGACGGTCGGGCGCGATCCAAAGGGGCGGTGGACAGGGACCTTGTTGCCGGAACAGCAAATTCGGTCGCGATGTCGCAGCCGTACCTCCGACGATCGAGATCAGTGGACCTCCGACCCCGAGAAGGACGTATGTCGCACGTAGCGGACCCGTACACACCGGCGGACGCCCAGCATCGGCAGGTGGACGTCCCAGGTGGCCGTATCCATCTGGTCGAGCAGGGGAGGGGCCCATTGGTCCTCCTGGTGCACGGCTTCCCCGAATCCTGGTACTCCTGGCGCCACCAACTCCCCGCGCTCGCGGCGGCGGGCTACCGTGCCGTCGCCGTCGACGTACGCGGGTACGGGCGTTCCTCCAAGCCGCACGATGTGGCGGCGTACCGGATGACGGCACACGTCGAGGACAACGCCGCGGTCGTCCGCGCCCTCGGCGAGGAGGCCGCCGTGATCGTGGGCCACGACTGGGGCGCGACCATCGCGGCCCATTCCGCCCTGCTCCGGCCGGACGTCTTCACCGCCGTGGGACTGCTCGGCGTCCCGTACGCACCACGGAACGCGATCCGCCCGACCGACGCCTTCGCCATGATCGGCGGGGACGAGGAGTTCTACGTCGGCTACTTCCAGGAGCCGGGCCGGGCGGAGGCGGAGATCGAGCCGGACGTACGGGGCTGGCTGGCGGGCTTCTACGCCACGCTGTCGGCCGACACGATGCCCACGTCAGGAGACGGCAGCGTCTTCTTCGTCCCCGAAGGCGGGCGGCTCGCCGACCGATTCGTGAAGGACCGGCCCTCCTGGCTCACCGACGCAGAACTCGACCACTACGCGGGCGAGTTCGAGCGCACGGGACTCACCGGAGCACTCAACCGCTACCGCAACGTCGACCGGGACTGGGAGGACCTCGCCGAGTGGGACGGAGCCCCCATCACCCAGCCGTCCCTCTTCCTCGCCGGCGAAAAGGACGCCTCCCTCGCCTGGCTGGCCGACGCAGTCAAGGCCTTCCCGACGACCCTCCCCGGCCTGGTCTCGTCCCACATCCTCGAGAACTGCGGCCACTGGGTGCAGCAGGAACGTCCCGAGGAGGTCAATCGACTCCTGCTCGCCTGGCTTCAATCCCCCGACCTGGTCGCGGCACTCGCGGAACGGCTCAGGGAGTAGGGATGCCCGCCGGGCGGGACGGGCGACCGAGCAGAACAGGGACGCCGGGGGAGTACAGGACGCTGACCGGGGCGTCGCCCGGGGCGGGCAGGCCGGCCGCGGTGATGAGGTTCTCCTCGCAGGTCAGCAGCTCGGCGCGGTGCAGGGGCCAGCGCGGGTGGTGGTTCGGGAGATACGACGCCGAGCCGAAGAAGGCGTTGTGCATGCCCCAGCGGGCGGTGAGGAAATGCTCCAACTCGGTTGGTTCCTCGATGCGTTCACCCGTCCGTACGGTGATGCGGCTGTACGCGCCGCGCGGGCCGGGCCAGCGCCGGGAACTGGTGTAGGTCACGGTGTCGCCGGCGGAGCGGACGGCCATCCGGGACCACAGGTACGGCAGCCGGAAGCCGACGCGTCCCATCACCACCGGGATCAGCCGCGAGGCGTCCATCGAACGGAAGACGACGCCGCGGCGCCCGTGCGCGTCCACCGAGTACAGGCGCACATTCGTCTCCGGGAAGGTCCCCAGATACGGCACCCCGGGCAGACGCAGCCATCCGACCCGGTGCATCCGGAAGGCGACGAGCCCGGCGTACGTCACTCCGTCATGCGTGTCGGGAACGGTTCCCCTCGGCAACAGCCCCGCCACGACGGCTGGTTCGACGGCCCAGTGGATGAAGGCGAGGTCGAGCCACTGCTGGGTGAGGAGGGGAGTGCGTATCGGAGTGGGGGAGTCGGGGGTGACAGGGCTCGGCTTCTGCACCGGGCCAGGATGGCAGAGGGGTTGGTGGCGGCGGCCACTCACACATGCGGTGACCAATGCGTCACTTTGGGCGACGCGAGCTGGCGTGTGGGCCTTTCTCGTGCGCGTACGCCGGTGCGGCAACGCCGTCCAGGGCGCCGGCGCGACGGCACGGTGGCATGGGCCTCGTACGAGGGCCCGGTCGAGGGTCGTTTCGTCGGCGCTTATCCGGAAACTCCGTCTGCAGATCGCGGGAGATTCCAGCGCCCGCCCGCAGACACCGGCAGGGGAAACACCATGCGCATCGGGATCATCGGAGCCGGTCACGTCGGCTCCACACTCGCCACCGGACTGGCCGGGATCGGCCACGAAGTGGCCATCGCCAACTCGCGCGGCCCCGAGACCCTCAAGGACCTGGTCTCGCAGATCAGCGGCCCGATCAGGGCCGTGACGGCTCAGGAGGCCGCCCGGTTCGGGCAACTCGTCGTCATCGCGATCCCCTACGGGCGGATCAACGAGCTGCCGATCGCCGACCTGCGCGACAAGGTCGTCGTCGACGCCTGCAACCACGTCCCTCAGCGGGACGGCCACGACCCCGATCTGGACGAGGACAGGACCACCTCCAGCGAGAAGCTACGGGCTCTCACCGGCGCCGACCTCGTCAAGGCCTTCAACGCCATCCACTGGCAGAACCTGCGCGACCGCGGGCGCCCCAAGGGTGACCCCGCCCGGCTGGCCATCCCCTTGTCCGGCGACGACGAGGAGGCCAAGGCGGTGGTGGCGGGCCTGATACGCGACCTCGGCTTCGACCCGGTCGACGCCGGCTACCTCGGGCGCGGCGGTCGCAGGCACCAGCCTGGTAGCGCCGCCTTCGCGGCCGAACTGTCGGCCGCGGAACTGGACGCGTTGGTGCACGCCGCCGTCTGACGGGGG